>JAAYYB010000053.1 GCA_012515615.1 Fibrobacter sp. | reverse complement strand
CAAGTGCTCCCAGTATATGGATTCCGTTATTCTCTTTATTAAATCCTGAGAAAGTAATCTTTTCAGAGAGATTTCCCAGTTTATCTGCAGGTAAAGTCAGAGGATACCCGCCACAGTCGGAAATCGTGTTGTTAGTGAATGTTAAGGAATCATCAGGCCCGGCTGTACTATCAAAGTAAATGCCATTACCTATGCAGGAGGTCACTTTGCAATTGGTAATAACCGGAGATCCAGCCTTGACATTTATGCCTGATGTTGCCTCTGAGACAGTACAATAGTTTAAAAGAATATTTTTCGCGGAATCACCTAAAATAATCCCTCCGCCCTGAGATGAACCCCACGCCTGCACACCCGTATCAGCTTTAAATACTACCGGGGAGTCAGCCGATCCGTTTGCTTTAAGCGTTCCCTGCGAATTCATACCCACCTCGATATGGGATTCATCACACAATTTTACCGTAACACCTTTTTCGATGGTCAGGATACCATTATTACCAACGCCTAAGACTGTGCCGGGATCAATGATGACCTCAATTCCTTCTCCCCAGGTTACCTGGGATTCAATTGAACAATCACCTGCGATCCGATAAATTTTGTCTGCCTCCGACCATGCCTCTTCATTCGATATAGTACCTTCTTTAGTCAACACCTCAGGTGGAGGAACGATTGGGTTGCCGTTATTCTCATTAGAACATTTTATGAAGAGTATGGCAGAGAAAAATAGTACTTGACAATATTTATTCATTACTACCTCACCATTTAATGACATTTACCAGCATGCTTTATAATCACCTGCACAGTGAAATATTTCCAGGGCCAGCCCGAGTAAAAATCTGTCACCCGGGGTTCGAACAGTTTTTTATGCCACACAGGATCGGGATCTACAGGAAATCTTTTCATTACAGCAACCGCAACCTTAACCGGAGAGGGTTGGTAAGATAAAAGTTCCAGAATCCCCTTGTTCAACGACAGCCTTTAACCTGATTCGGACGATTAATTGACGATGAATCGTCCGATTTAGGTTTAAGTTTAATTAAACCGGAATTGGCATTACTGCCATCCGGTTTAATGATTGAATAGTTGCCATCAGAGTCGACTCTTCCCCTTTAAGCTCCGATGCAAAAAGGGGACAATCGCCCTCAGATACCGGACTATTAATTTTTACAATCAGTGGACAAGCAATGTTGATTGACTAATCTGTTTGCCAGTCCTGATTTCACAGCAATATACTCCGCGTGCGAGTCTACCAGTCTGAAATACCACATCCTGTTTTCCGCTAACTGCAGCATGTCTCTGAGCTGTAAATACACTGCGACCGGAAGCTGTTGTCAGTCTAAGTTTGATATCTGAAGGTTGATCAACAGATAATGACACAGATAGATTGCCGTTTTTCATTACCTGGCCAAGAATATGACCAGATACGACCCGGTTGTTGTTAATAGTCTGTTTAGATATAGAAACCGTTCCGGTAGTATCGAAAAAAGCATAATCATCTGCTTTCAGTGCATCCCAGAACGCTTTAGCTACTGCTTTACTACCAGCCAGGTTAGGGTGGAGGTAGTCCTTCCCCCCAAAAAATCCACCTTCCGAAAAATATTCCTCATAGTGTCCTTCAAATACAGGTAATAAATCAACATAGATTGCTTTTGGTTCGGTTTGTTGAGCTATAAGTTCCTTAGTTACCTCAGTCCATATAGCCTGGTTGATTGTAAGGTTTTGCATACTTGGAACTT
>JAAYYB010000052.1 GCA_012515615.1 Fibrobacter sp. | reverse complement strand
ATCCAATCCCCGCTGTCACCTTTGCCTTCAATGAAAACGGCATCACCTGTACCATGACTTGCAATACTGTAGATACGTCCGGTCGAAGCCTGGGTTTCGATGTCGATTGACATGACTTTAAGCTTCGGTGATATATCGGTTCCGCGGATCTGAGGATTATGCATCAGAATTGTCCCGTTTTCTCTGATGAACGGGCCACGTGCTTCAAATCCGCCATTTACAAATCTCTCCATCAGGTATCTTTCAGCTGGATGGATATCAGATTCGTAAAGGATGGTTCCTTCTCTGCGGAGTTCTCGCAGGCAGTCCAGATATGAGGTATGACTCCGGAAATAGAGACAGTCTACAGCTGTCCCATCCATCGCCTTGAGCGGGAGCTGTTTCCTTTGAACTGCCCTGCGGGTTAAATCTTCACTGATTGACCGGGGTACAAAAAACAGAGGACGGAAATTGTCTATAACTATTTTGACTGGTTCCCTGTTTTCGGTGATAGAGTAAAGGGAGATTTCAAAGTATCCTTTAAAATCACGAAAAGAATAGTTCAGAAGAAAACAGGAAAGGGACTGGGATTCGGTCATCTCTATAAAGATACATCGAAGAGAAAGAGAAGTTAAGAAGTTAAGAAGTTTCAAGATAAGAGTCGCAAGTTTTAGAAATTTTGAGCCTGAACCCTGAACGCTGAACCCTGAACCTCCTACTTAAAAAAAAATTCTCCTTTTAACCCTATCTGAAATCATTTTATAATAATGTTTGTATGTATCTCATTGTTACGGGAAAAAACAACATTCAACCCGAGGAGGAATCATGGACAACATGTGGGAGAAAATCAAAAAGGGGCTCAAAGACGGCGCTGCATTGTCAATGGAGAAGATAGAGGAGTACACCAAGCTGGGTAAGCTGAAGGTGGAAGAGATGGCAGCCAAGCGCAAAATAGAGCGCAATTTCATGGACCTTGGGGAACGTGCCTTTGACCTGATTGAAGAGGGGAAGGGGAGTGAAGTAGCCCAGGACCTTACAGTCAGGAAGTCGGTTGAAAATGTAAGTGCTCTCAGAGACGAGCTCAAAGAGCTTGAGCTTAAAATGCGGGAGATCACCGAAGCATCCAAACAACAGGATAAGACCGAAGAGGACAGTGATCTCAGCGGTGTCTAATAGATGAAGAAGAAGACAATCTTAATTGTTCCGCCACAGGGGTCTGAGGTAAAAGCCATCAGGATTCGGCTCTCTGTGGCGGTTGCTTTTTCTGTTCTGGTGATGATCGGATTTGCAGGTTATTTTATTCCGTTCAACAGTTTTACTCTTAATGTAGTTGAGCAGAACCAGAAAAAGAACCTTTCAGATCAGAATAAGTCTCTGTTGCAGAGAATCAATTCAACTTTGAAACTCACTAATAATCTCAAAGATCAGGTCGCCAGACTTGAAGAAAAGCGTCTGGCTATATCAAAGTCAACTACAGTAGGCGATCATCCCGAGCCTCAAAAAAAAACCGGAATTGACTTCAGCCGTCTTCAGGCAGATGAGATGCTTGTCTATGTAGAGAGTCAGGAATTAAAGCTCAAATCGTTTATCGAATCCACTGAAGAACGTAGCAATGTTTTTGAACGTATACCAGTGATCAGTCCGGTTTCCGGATCTCAAATGATCTCCCGACGATTTGGCAGCTCCAGGGATCCTTTTTCAGAAAATTTAAAATGGCACAACGGGATCGATTTTGTGGCACCTGAGGGATACCCGGTGATCGCAACGGCTTCCGGTACTGTCACAAGAGTCGAAAATCACCCTGTCTGGGGAAAACGGATTTATGTAGATCACGGGGAATTCAGGACCATCTATGCGCATTTGGGTAAAACCGGTGTCGCAAAAGGTAAAAAGGTAAATAAGGGTGATGAAATCGGGACAATAGGGATGTCGGGTCTCAGCACCGGACCCCATATCCATTATGAGATCTGGCGCAACGGCTCAGCGGTAAATCCGGAAGATTACTTTTTCCCTGACATAGAAAGTGCATCACTGGAGGCCGGGTCAGGGAATAATTTATAGCATTATAACAGCGACGATAGTCGCGATCAGAACAGATGCTGCTGCTATTGCCAGAATCAGATTAAGCTTTGCTTTTTTCTTTACAGGAACCCATTGTGGACAACTTGACGGATCGTTCATGTACCGGGAGACTATATCCGCAGGAGCCCTGTCGCTGATCATTCTGAGGATCGCAAAAAGCTCGTGACCGAAATCTGCCGCGCTCGCAAAACGATCCTGCGGTTCCAACGCAAGACTCTTATCGATGGCACTGACCAGTTCTTTCGGCACAGGAATTCCATGTGTGTCAATGGGTCTGTACTGGCTTTTGGTTTTTTTCTGCACAAGCTCAGAAAGTGTCTTCTGAGGAAAGGCCCGGGCTCCTGTTACCATTTCGTAAAGTACTGTTCCGAGTGAGAATATGTCGCTGCGGTGATCCAGTGTTTTCCCATTGAGCTGTTCAGGGCTGAGATAGACCATCGTTCCAATTATTTTTGCACCCACGGTGTGCAGGCTGACCTCACTGGGTCTGGCGATTCCAAAATCCATCAATTTGACTATACCGTCTTTTGATATCACGATGTTATCTGGTTTGATGTCACGATGGATGAGGCCGCGATATACTTTTCCATAGATGGTGTAATCTTTTACGTGCGCATAGTGAAGCGCCTGAGAAACAAAGTAAGCCACTGATAGAGCCACTGCCAGGGGAAACCTTGTGTTCTGGGTTATGAGGTTTTTTACAGATATTCCATCGATGAATTGCATCTCAATAAAAGGAATCAGCTGATCGATATACCCGATATTGTGAATTTCGACTATGTTGGGGTGATGAATATCGGACATTATCTTAGCTTCAGTAAGAATTCTC
The DNA here is from genome assembly GCA_012515615.1 of Fibrobacter sp. GTDB lineage: Bacteria > Fibrobacterota > Chitinivibrionia > Chitinivibrionales > Chitinispirillaceae > JAAYIG01. Next base: position 4,768 of record JAAYYB010000052.1, on the reverse strand, counting down.
TCTTTGGCTTCTTTATCATAATATTTTTTAAGCACTTTAACGGCTCTGACCACCTCAAGCCCTTCATGCCAGACTTTGTATACCGTGGCACTTCCGCCCTCTCCAATTAGCTCTAGAACTTTGTTAGGGCCTATCTTGTCTCCCACCTTAGGAAGGGGGAGGTTCTGGCTTTTGTAGGGGTTTATGACCTGCTCATCGACTTTAAGATGCCGGGATTCCGGATTGTCGTTTGGCAAATTGCTCATAGCTATTTACCTTTTTGATTAAAAAAAGTGCTATATTTAGAATTCTTATTCTGTCCTACGCAGTGTACAGCGATGCGCAGAAGTTTGAAAATAAGTCTGATTCAGTTTAGTTTGTCGGTTTAACCTTGCGTGGATTTCCTCTAACAGGGCACCGCAAGATTCAGGTTAAACAGATGTTGAACATAAAATATTAATTGCCTGCTTTCATTCATAATGCAAATGCAATCTTCGGGTACAAAAGACAATATTCTGGTTATCAGATTCTCCTCAATGGGCGATGTAATTCTTTTGGCACCGCTTCTGGAAGTTCTGAAAAAGAGATATCCTGAGGCTGCTGTAACGGTTTTAACAGATCCGCTCTTTACAGGGCTTTTCCGTGATGATCCCCGGATCTCCTCCGTAGTAGGGCTAAAGAAAGGGAAAGAGGATGATGCCGGCTCGATTGTAGCCCGGAAATGGGACCTGGTGATCGATCTTCAGAACTCCCGCAGAAGCAAACGTATTACAAAAGAGCTCAAGAGGGGAGAGACTGGTAACTGTTTTGACAAGCTGCACATCAAGAGATTCTTTCTTCTCTTTTTCAGACTTGATTTTTACGCAAGTAATGACACCGTTACAAACCGCTATATTCGTGCTTCCGGGTGCACTCCCGGGGGTGATGCCGAACACAAATTGTTTTTTGAATCCCCGCTTCCGGCAAAGGTAGAGGAGATGCTTCAAAGCGGCAGTATTGTGCGCCCCACTATAGCGCTGTTTCCATTCAGCGCATGGAAAAACAAAGAATGGCCCAGGGAGTACTATGTGGATGTGGGAAGGTATTTCCTTTTTAAAGGGTGGAATGTGATTATAATGGGTGGTCCCGATGAGCAGTGTGAGGCCGAGGGAATCCGGTCTGAAATCGGGAAGAAGTGTATCTCGACTGCAGGAATGATTTCATTATATGAATGCGGCTGTGTTCTCAGCAGGTGCACCCTTGCATTGGGTAATGACACCGGATTGGCGCACCTTGCCCGTGCGTGCGGAGTTAAAACGGGAATAATTTTCGGACCTACAACCCGCCAGTTTGGCTTTTTCCCTTCCGGCAGCCCTGCATCAAGGGTATTTGAGACCAGATTATGCTGCAGGCCATGTCATGCGCACGGCGGAAATTCCTGTTTGAGATCTGATAGAGCCTGTATGCGTAGAATCAGTCCCGAAGAGGTAATCAGAGGACTTGTGGAGCTGTCAGAGAGTAAGTGAAAAACCTTTATCCTAAAAATCGCAGTTGGATGAGGCAAAAAACCGTAACCTGTTGAGCGCTAAGGCTTTCAGACGTCTTGATCTTATCACCTTGTCGATAAGACCTGCGCCGCCTTCAAGCCTTATCATCCCAACATCTTACGATTTTTTGCTCTCCCTATCTGCGACTTTTAGGATTATTATACCATTCAAACTGTATTGTGTGATCCTTTTTCTGTGGTGGTAATAATTCTCAATCCTTTCTTGACAGTACTGGTTCCAGCCACCATTTTTATAGTTTTATGCGAAAGCCTGTTCAAATGTTTCGATTAGTCCCATTTTTGATTCTGGTATTCCTCTCTGGAATCTGCACTGCAGGAAAAAAAGGTGCTCCCAAAGGGAATTTTGCCCAATTTCTGGCCGGAGTATCTATTTTAAGCAATAACAGAACACTTTCAGATGAACAAAAAGCACTTGAATTTTCTAATCTGATGAAAATAACCGGCATTACTGCAAAGGAGGCTTTGCAGCGGATAGAATCATACCGGGAAAAACCTTCAGAATGGAAAAAGATTTATACTGAATCGCTTTCAACAATTACCGATAATAACAAAAGAAAAGCAGAATCGGCAGACGGTTTAATAAAAAAGGAGTAGTTATGGCTGGAAATACAGTTGAGATATCAGACGCGAATTTTTCTTCAGAAGTGCTCTCCTCATCAGTACCGGTAATAGTAGATTTCTGGGCAGAGTGGTGCGGCCCCTGCAAGATGCTGGGACCGATTTTTGAAGATCTGGCATCGGAGTACGCTGGAAAAGTTGTTTTTGGCAAGTGTGATGTTGACTCTAATCCGCAGATGCCCGCAAAATATGGGATTAACAGCATCCCTTCAATGCTCTTTTTTAAAGATGGAAACATCGTCGAACAGCACACGGGGCTTTTGGCAAAACCACAGCTGAAGGCCAAAATTGACAGAGCCTTTGAAATCAGATAAAGATGAAAATAGTTACACTGAATCCGCCATTTCTGCCTAAGTATTCCAGGGAATCCAGATCCCCTGCAGTAGCTAAAAGCGGCACACTTTATTATCCAATGTGGCTTGCGTATGCAACCGGCTACCTGGAAAAAAGCGGCCATGATATACTGCTGATTGATGCGCCGGCGGCAGGTCTGTCTCTTCAGGGAACGATTGATAAGGTAAAAGCTTTCGGACCGTCGATGGCTGTTCTGGATACCTCTACTCCCAGCATTTACAGCGATTTGGAAACGGGAGCTGCATTAAAAAAGGAGATCCCCTCTCTCTTTGTTGTTCTGGTTGGTGTGCATGTATCTGCGCTTCCGGAGGAGACACTTTCTTTAAACAGTTGCATAGATGCTGTGGCTTTTGGAGAGTACGATGCCACACTTGTAGAACTGGCAAAGGTATTGTCAGGGGCTTCTGTAGGAGATGATGAGCTCAAAGGAATAGAAGGACTTGCATTCCGTACAAAAAACGGGCAGATAGTAAAGAATTCACCACGGCCCTTTATGGAAGATCTGGACTCAATTCCATTTGTATCGTCTGTGTATAAGAAGCATCTGGATATCAGACCCTATTTTTATGGTCACAGCCGTCATCCGCTTGTGGTTTTAGTTACAGGAAGAGGCTGCCCTTTTCAGTGTACATACTGCGTAATTCCTCAGACTCTGCAGGGACACAAGTACCGGAAGCGTTCTGTAAAATCAATAGTTGATGAATTTCTGTATATTGCCGAGAACTTCCCGGAAACAAAAGAGATAATGATCGAGGATGATACTTTGACTGCAGATAAAAACCGCTGCAGGCAGTTTTCCCAGGAGCTCATTAAAGCCGGGGCCACAAGGATTCCCTGGTCAGCTAACTCCAGGGCCGATGTTGATTACGAGACCATGGCGTTAATGAAAAAAGCCGGCTGCAGGCTGTTTTGTGTGGGTTTTGAAAGCGGTGATCAGACCATTCTGGATAATATAAAAAAGTCGCTCACAATAGAGCGCATCAGAACATTCATGAAAGAGGCCAGACGGGCAGGAATACTGGTGCATGGATGTTTCATGGTAGGTAATAGAGGGGAAACCACTGAAACTCTGCAGAAGACATTGAAGTTTGCAAAAGAGCTCAGTCCCGACACTGCCCAGTTTTATCTTATAATGGCTTATCCCGGAACAAGTGATTACTCTTATTATAAAGAGAAGGGCTGGATTGTTACAGATGATTTCCGGAAATGGCTCACAGAGGAGGGGCTGCACTCATCGGTTGTTTCCAATCCGGAACTCAGTTACGAAACGCTTGTGAATTTCTGCGATAGGGCAAGACGGGAATTTTACCTCAGGCCCCAATACGTGCTGTCAAAAGTGGTTCAGATGATTACTAATCCGGGGGAAGCGAAGCGGATAATAAAAGCGGCAGGTACTTTTTTCAAATACCTGTTTTCATCTTCTTTACGTACAAAATGATTTATGACAGCAGTTTTTGAATATCTGTTCTGGTGTTCTCTTTTTGTATTTCTGTACTCCTACACATTGTACCCTTGCCTGCTTTACATCTTTGCACGTAAATTCAAAAAACCGGTTTCCCGCAACGAGGATTATTTCCCGAGTATCGGAGTCCTTGTTCCTGTTTACAATGAAGAACGAGTGATAAGAAAGAAGATCGAAAACATCCTTTCTCTTGATTATCCGCAATCAAAGCTTTCAATCTGGGTTGGATCCGACTGTTCTACAGACGGCACAGAGAGAGAAGTGAAGAGCTTTAATGACCCGCGGATTCACTTCTGGGCAGCATCTCAACGCGGCGGTAAAACGGGTGTGCTTAACAAGCTTGCTCCGCAGATCGAAGCTGACGTGGTCGTGTTCACAGATGCAAACACCATGCACCGGAACAACTGTCTGAAGATGATCGCGAGAAATTTTGCTGATGAGACGGTCGGGGGAGTTGCCGGTCATATTGAACACGTGGCATCGGGTGATGAGGAATTCGGTGAGAATCTTTACAGACATTTTGAATCAAGACAAAAGGTAATGGAAGGAATGCTTCACAGCACTATTTCAGCATTCGGCGGTTTTTATTCCATTCGTAAAAAGCTGTTTGTTCCAATTCCGCCTAATTCCTATTCCAACGATGATGTTTTAATCCCGATGAATGTAGTGCGGCAGGGTTTCAGGATGATCTACGATCCTGAAGCGGTATCTGACGAAGATATGACCGGGAGTGTAGGAAAAGAGTTCAGTCGAAGGGTAAGGATTGGGGCGGGGAACTTTCAGGCGTTTTTCTGGCTGCTGCATTTTCT
>JAAYYB010000051.1 GCA_012515615.1 Fibrobacter sp. | reverse complement strand
CGGGACTTCAGGAAGATTCTCTCAATACTGAGAAACTGCGTTATGAAAGTGATCGTATCTCTTATGCTTTCCTTGCAGAGAGGGTTGCCGGTACCGCACAAAGAGGATCGGCTGTGAAGACTTCTGAAGTAGACAGCATGCATTCGGAACAGATAAGGTACAAAGATAAAATTGATAAATACCTGGTGTTTGCAGATGATTTCAAGCGGACTGCATTCTTTGAACGGAATATCTATTCCCTCAAAGATGATATTGAGTATGCACTGGCAACAGTCCATAAAATTCTCAATTCTGCCGATTTCATAAAGAACAGAGAAAAAATGATGCATAAGGATAAGTCAATAACAAATGAGATCGAGAAGTTGAAAGAGGAAATGGAGCAACTTAATAACCAATAAGGGGGGTTACCATGATAGTGAGGGGACTGCTGATTACGGCGTTTCTGGCTTTTACTGCGGCGGCTCAGCTGGCAGTTGATTTATCGGGTATTGTCACCAGCAAGTCTGGTGCTGAGCTGAAAGATGCAATAGTGACTCTTGAGGGGAGAAATGTAAGTTCCATCACCAATACTTCAGGACAGTACAGTATTCAGGCCCTGCCGGTGACACGCTCTCTGATCGCCCCTGTCAGCTCTGATTTTACCATTCTTAAAAGCGGAGTGATGGCGTTTACTTTGAAGGATAAAATGCCGGTTAGAATAGATGTTTATGACCTTAAGGGAAGACTCATTAACACTGTTGTAAATAAGACACTTCCTGCCGGTTCCCATACAGCCGGATTTTCAGGAGCCGGGGCTATTGGAAATATCTACATTATCAAAGTCAGAATGGGCGCTCAGGTTTCATTGTGGAAATATATGTCAATAGAAAATTGCATACAGAGCATCTCTGTCAGGAGTGGATACGCAGGGCTGTCACTGGCTAAACTGACGGCTGGTATGGATACACTTCGCGCCTCAAAGGCAGGCTTTAAAAGTGCCAGAATTCCCGTAGCATCCCTTACAGGTGTAATAAATATTACTCTTGATTCCCTCTCTAAGGACAGCACCGGAACAAATCCCTTCGATGACGGGTCAGCTGACAGGCTTAAGCAGTACGGGGAGGCTCAGTTTTTCTGGGGAACTCTCGGTACAGGCAGCGAGGAACCACTCGTAAAGATTACCCACGCTGTAAGCAGTGATGCTGTTGATCTGGAGCTTGTATTCAATCCTCATTTTCTGGATAACACCTATGGCGCAGAGGGACATGTAGGATGGAACCCCAAAAGACCGCATACTTTCAGAGACCTTCATGTAAGTGATCACGTTGAAATTGCCGTGATTAACGGAGATGACGATACTGTTTTTCATGGACGTCTCGATCTGTTAAGTGCAACTACAAAAGTCTCTTCCGGATACGCCTGCCTGGGCCCGTTCGGCGGTGATGGAGTTATCTATAAAGGTGACCCATCGATGGTCCTTTCATTCGGAAGTTCTCTGGATGACAACTGGAACTATTATGGTTACCAGGACGCTGTTAATTCTCCTTCAACAGATTCTACTTATAAATCAAATCCGGATTTCCCTCACTACCAGTACTATAGTATTTACAGGATCACTTTTGATCCGAGAATTTTCGGCTCAAGTGGCTACGGTGAAGTTCACATGACATCTGTTCACGCGTCACCCAGTAAAGATGGTGCCGGCACAATCGAAGTAACTGAAAAGGCACCACCTGTTGCAGGCAGTCCTCAGGATCCTTTCCGGTTTCTTACTCCGACTACCACTGTTACTCCACCTGATACCGGAGATACCATAGATATTCCAATAGATACCATTCCACCAGACACCGTAGATACCATAGGGGTGGATTGATCGATAAGATCGGCTCTTAAACTTGAGGGGCTGCAAAACTGCAGCCCTGTTTTTTTAGAACAGTAAGAAGATGATCCCGGGATCAAGTGTTGAAATGAAAGCTTGTTTGGGGTAAGAAATAGCAACATCTGTTTTGTACAATCATACCATCCAGCCCGATTGCCAGCTCACCTTTATTCCCGAACCCTGCAGGCTTTACGGGCCTCTTTGCATGAACATCGATGTTATTGCGGAATCGGTTTACCTGCCGCCTCTTCCTGTAGGCGGCAGAGTGGTCATAAGCCCGGTAGGTCGTACAATATGTCACAGTGGATGCAGTTATTATATATCGTCCCGCTGCGGTCATGATAATGGAAAATGGATCGGCAGAGTGTATCAGAAGAGCTGAGACACTCGCTGATTTAACATCAAATGAAATTATGCCTGAATCAATCTGATCAGAAACCCTGAAGACCGCAGCATCTGGTACAAACAGGCATGAGGCCTTTTTTCATTTCACGCCTGAACTGCTTGAATTCCTTGCCGTTCCAGATGTCGTAAAATGATTGCTTGTTAATATTACCGCAAGTGTAATCCTGGTAGTCACGGCATGGTGTAACCCGACCGTCAGGAGATATCTCAGCGGTATAGTAGATGCTCTCACAGCTTGGGTAACCGCAATGCCAGGAGTGATCCTCATAGTACCTGCGAATTTCACTTTCAGTTTCTATGTCGGGAAGAAACTGCGGAACACAGGACCTGCCTTTTGAAATCTGGTTTATTTCCTTTATCTGGCGTGCAGTTTCTGCAGGATCAACATCGTTGAAACATGACTTTAGATAACCCTTATGGTTATGTGGTTTAAATCCGAAGCGGCTTTCGAAAACCTGCTCATGTTGAGCACATCTCTCTTCAGTGATAAACCACCCGAAGTAGTACGGATGCAGCTGGGCTTTGTCGAGAACTAGACGGTGAATGTCGGCCAGATGCATGTAATTGTGGTTTGAAATCACACTGATCGGAATTATGAACGGGAAAAGCAGGTTCTTGCGTTTCTTTATCTCATGAGCTTTCTCGATAACGGCCATGGTTTTTTCGAAATTGTCAGATGCACGGCCGTTGGCAGGAGAGCGCATGAGGTTCTGAGATTCTGAGTTCCAGCCGTCAAGACTCAAAAAAAGTACCTGAAGTGAACCAGTGTCGATAAGATCTTCCAGAATCCTGTCCATGTCCTGAGAATTACTGACGATAGAGCCCTTGAGTTTATATCTGGCCAGTTCCTCAAACAGAGGAAGAAGAGGCTTCCACATCGTCGGTTCTCCGCCCCAGATATAATAAAATGGCCGGTCACGACGAGTTTCAAAGATGACTCTCTTTACAGTATCGAAATCAAGCTGGTCAAGGCGTTCGCCGCGTTCAAGTTTCAGCCGTAAATGACCGTTTTCACCCCATTGGCCGCATGAACCGCACCGAAGATTGCACACTTCATTTACACGCAGTGAAATCTGTCCGACTGGAGTGTCTTTGTCCGGGTTGTGGTTCCCAAAATATTTCCTGAACTGCTGGGGAATCATGTACCATGAATCGGTATTTTTCATAAAACCGGGAATTATGTACTGTCTGACAAACGGCCAGGGTAGCAGGGCTTTTCCGCTGAACTTTGACATTTTGCTCGTGCCTTTCTATCAAGTTTACATTCCCTGTTCCGGGAAAAAAGACTAATAATATACTTCATTACTGTACTTCCTGAAAAGCCGCCACTAACTATTTGCCGGAATCTGATTCCTGCAACTGAAGCTGGCGGTTCTCCCAATCACTCATAAGCTTGTCGATTTGGGCCTGAATCGATTCTATTTCCAGAGTCGTACTGTGCAGCAGTTCATGATTTGAGGCATTTGCAGGATCATTTAGCACAGAAGACAGCTCAGTGATTTTGCTCTCCTGAGTGCTGATCTCCATCTCAAGTTTTTCTATGATCCGGGTCAGTTTCTTGCGGTTTTCGCGCTCTTTAATCCGTATCTCTTTTTCATCAGGAACTGTTTGCCTGTTTATTTCGGGCGATTCTTTTTCACCAGAAAAGAATGCTTCTACATAGCTTCTGTAATCCTCAAGTGTTCCGGGGAAATCGCGGATCATTCCGGGCCTGATCTCAACTATCCTTGTAGCGATTCTGGAGATAAAGTACTCGTCGTGAGAAACAAAGATGATGGTCCCTTTAAACTCAGTCATTGCGTCCGCAAGCTTCCCGACAGAATCTATGTCAAGGTGGTTTGTGGGCTCATCGAGAAGAAGAACATTCCCGGGGCTCGCCAGAAGTGTAGCAAGCACCAGACGGGCTTTTTCTCCTCCGGAAAGTACTTCGACTCTCTTCTCAACATCATCACCACTGAAAAGAAAGGCACCAAGAACATTCCTCACAAAAGTCTTTTCGGTTGATACAGAGTCTTTCATCACAGTATCGTAAAGCGTTCTTTCCGGATCAAGCTGTTCGAGCTGGTGCTGCCCGAAAACCCTGATTTCAACATTATGTCCTATTTCAATATTTCCGGCCGATGGTTGTACCATTCCGGCTATTGTCTTGAGAAGTGTAGATTTTCCTGCGCCATTGGGGCCAACAATCGCGATTTTGTCTCCCCGATTTACATTCAGAGAGACTCTGCTTAGAACTGTCCGCTCGCCATATCCTGCAGAAAGATTTATAATCTTTACAGGAACTGTGCCTGACTGTTTTACTTCGGGAAACGAGAAGTGAATCTGCTTGCTGCCCGATTCAAGTTCCGGCATCTCTGCCTTGAGTTTATCAAGAAGTTTCATTCTTGACTGAGCCTGTGTAGCCTTTGTGGCTTTTGCTTTGAACCTCTCTACAAATCTTTCTGTCTGTGCAATTTTAAGCTGCAGGTTTTTTGCCCTGTTCAGGGCAGACTGCTGTGCCTCAGCACGGGACTCGATGTACTGGTCGTAATTACCCTTGTAAAGAGTTAAAGTTTTGCTGCTGATTTCTGCAGTGTAGTCTGTAATACGGTTGAGGAAATCTCTGTCGTGGCTGACAATAAGCATACCGCATTTCTGACGCTCGAGGTACTTTTCAAGCCAGACAAGGGAATCCATGTCAAGGTGGTTAGTCGGTTCATCAAGGAGCAGAAAATTGGGGGCCGATAAAAGCAGCCTTCCTAGAACAGCCCTCATCCTGAATCCTCCCGAGAGGAATTCAACGGGTTCTGTCCAGTTCTGCTCAGGTATTCCAAGACCGGCCAGAATCGCTCTGGCTCTGGCTGTCAAAGAATAGATATCGTGAAATTCTGCAGCTTCAAAAAGAGAATCGATTCGCTGCAGGGATTTTTCCAGATTTTCTTTGTGCAGGTTCTCAGACACCGACTCAAGTTGTTTTTCAAAGTCAAGTATATGGGAAAAAGGTTCCAGAACTATTTCCAGAGGAGTTTTGGTGTCAAGTACCTCTACTTCCTGGGGAAGGTAGCCGATTGTCATTGAAGGAGGCTTAATGACTGACCCGCTGTCGGGATGCTCTTCACCGCTGAGCATACGAAGGAGAGTAGTCTTGCCTGATCCGTTAACACCTACAAGTCCGGTCCTGCGGTCATTATGTATTGATACATTTACACAGTCCAGAAGAACCGTGCTGCCGTACTGTTTTGATACATTCTCAAAGGTGATCATAAGAGGTTAAAAATACAAAATGGAGAGCAGTTTAATTCATTAATACGTTTTCAGAGGCATGATATGGAGAGATCTTCCTGAATAAGGTGTTGGAATTCAGGTTGATTACATTGAATTATCCACTGGTGCCGGGAAATTAAATGCTATAGTGGGGATTGTAGATAAGTACAGAGATGTCGGGGGAGAAATCATGACAACAATTGCTGAAAAAAGGAGGTCAGAAGGGGAAAACGTAGGGAGAAAAAAAGGAGCAATTGAAGGTAAGGCTGAGGGCAGACGCACAGGCTCCGACAATTTGCAGTAACTCTGGCACCTTGCAGGATGCCAGAGTCCCCTAAACAATAATCTTCAGGATCAACTGCAGCGTTTCTTCCTTGCGCTTTCCTTTAACCTCTGAATGTGGCCTCTGCCCAGGGCCTTTACTTCGCATCCAAGCTCGAAGTATTTACGAATGACCTGGTCAGAAAGGATCCCGTAGCAGTCTATAACAGCAATCGGCTCTCCGGCCCACTCAACAACCTTCTCAGGATCAAGATTAAGGTAATCTTTATGTGGAACAGCAAGCACCAGAGCCTCAATTCCTTTCAGTGCCGCTGGAAGATCTTTCTGTACCCTGATATTGACAAGCTCATCCTGGTTTCTGAAAAAACGGCTCCATGAGTAACCCTCAGCAGGATAAGTGTCCTGACTTTCAAATTCATACCAGTGATCGACATACGGATCATGAACATGCATCTCTGCACCCATCTCAGCGAGTTTGCGCACCAGCATCTCGCTTCCGCTGTAGCGTGTATCGCCGACATCCTGACGATAACTGGCACCGCAGACAAGAACATCTGCATGCGCGATGTATCTGCCCATGTTCCTCAGAGCATCGCGGACCAGTTCCGCGACATGTAAAGAACGTGTGTCGTTGATATCTATTGCCGTAGGAGTGATTTTAAAGAGACTGTCACCATCCTCAAAGCCAAGAATATGCCTGTATGCCCAGTACCCCAGACCACCATCTTTTGGAAGGCAGTATCCGCCGATACCCGGCCCAGGGAAGATGATGTTGCTGTGAGTCGGTCTCATCTTTATCGCCTTAATGACTTTTATCAGGTCAACTCCGTTACGTTCTGCAAAAATGCTCCATTCATGCAAATAGGCGAGGATCGTTGCTCTATATGAGTTCTCTACAATCTTTGTTGTTTCCGATTCTATAGGTCGGTCCATAACTGTAAGAGGAAACTTTTCAGTGTTCAGCACTTCATGGAGGAACTTCTCAACCCGTGCGCGAGCCTCATCGTTGCAACCTGCACACACCCGCCAGAAATCACGGATACTGGCTACGTACTCTTTTCCCGGCATAACACGTTCAAAACTGTGGGAAAGGAGCGGTTCTGACTGAATTCCACGTTTTGAGAATGCTTTTTTGAGTATGGGCCAGGCAACAAACTCTGTAGTGCCCGGGGCAACAGTCGTTTCGATAAGAACAAGACATTCGGGTTTAATTCTGTCGCCGATTGTCTTCATGGTGGCTTCCAGTGCAGCCATATCTGCTTCACCGTTGCGCATGTCGCCAAGGGAGTTTTTAGAATAATCGCACTGCACGTCCACCACAACACAATCCGCAAGTCCCAGACAGTCGCTATTGAAGGTTGCAGTGAGGGTTTTTGTTTCTTTTACACACCTTGAGATCAGCTCTTCTACTTCGGGGTCTTCAGCTTTGACAGGAGAGAGTCCCTGGTTCAGAAGAGGTATTTTCCAGTAACTTCTTTTGCTTGGCCTCTGGCACCCTATCACAAACTTGGAGTTTTTTCCTATTTTCTTATCTTTGGTGTCGGCGATTATGGCAGCCATCACTGCTCCTACAAATCCGACTCCCATCACGACTACAACCTCTTTGCCCTCTCTTTTAGCCTGCTCAGCTAATCCCTCAAGGCGCTTAAGCTCGCTCTTGTACTCCTCTTTGTCAGGAATGGGATACTTTTCTCCTTGAGGGCTGATCGAATATGCTCTCTCTCTGGATTCCTCCATAGTTACCTTCCTTATTTGTTTTAGGATTTGTTCTCAGTAATATTCAAAACGGGCAAGCCGTGTGCCACAATTCACAAACTTAGTAACTGTACCGGCTCTTCTATAAGGAAATCAGGCATTCCTTTCTCTAACAGGTCTCGTTCATTGAATCCCCAGGTGACCGATGCTACTTTGATACCGGTTGCATGGCCGGCCTCAATATCCCTGACCTCATCTCCAACAAAAAGAGTTGTGTCAGCATCGATAGACTGCTCCCGAATTATTCTGCGCAAAATACGATCTTTGCCAAAAAAATGCTTGCCAGAGTAGATGAAATCAAATAGGTTTGAGAGATTGTTTCTGAGTAAGAATGATGTTACATTTGCTCTGGAATTAGAGGTACAGATACCTAACTTGACCCCTTCATCCTTGAGATTTTTCAGAACCGTCTCAATTCCAGGAATGCTGTGTATTTGATCTATCTTTTTCTTTAGCTCTGCTCTTGCCCTCAGCACTAAAAAAGAAAGTCTGAAAGGAGAAATCCCGTTTCTGGCAAGAATTTCCAGAGGTGGGCGAGACCTGAAAAGTTCCAGCTCATGCCGGTCAATAGTTTTACATTTGAATGCTCCGGCCAGATCAGTGTTAAATATCTCAAACAGCACATCCATCGAATCTGCAATGGTGCCATCAAAGTCGAAAATCACTGTTTTGAATTTACCTGATCGCATTAGTAAAAAATAGTAAATGTATGGATTACAAGTCATATTTGATTTATTTATTTCTTCCAGGTCGATACCTTATGTTTACAGCAGAGGCTGCAACTATTTTATAGCGATGCAGAACACCTCTATTTATAAAGTAATCCTGATTTTTACAGGTTTGATTCTTCTCAATTGTTCGTCTCCGGCTGAGAAGGCCAGCAAACTTCACGTGTTTGTTACAATCCCGCCTCAGAAATATTTTCTGGAGAAGATTGGTAAAGATCTGGTCCAGATAAATACGCTGATACCACCAGGGGCATCACCTCATTCCTATGAACCAAAACCCTCTCAGTTGACCGGGTTGAGCCGAACAAAACTGTTTTTTGCTATAGGTGGAGATTTTGAGGGCGCGTGGCTGCCCCGGATCTGCAAAGATCTTTCAGGCTTGAAGGTGGTATTTGCCTTAAATGAACACTCTGGCGCACAATCAGATAAATGTCCGAATCATGATCATGATCATCATAGGCACTCTCAGGGGCATGATCCCCATATCTGGCTCTCTCCTGAACAGGTCCTGCATATGGCAGATATTATCGCAATTGAACTTTCTGCTGCTGATTCAGTCAACCGTGATCAGTACCTGAACAACTGCAGCCTGTTTAAAGATGAAATCAGAGATCTGCAGAACAAAATCAGAGCCAATCTGAACGGATGTACTCCCGGTCATCCCTTTATGGTTTTTCACCCCTCATGGGGACATTTCGCCAGCGAATTCGATCTTTCCCAGATCTCAGTCGAAATTGACGGAAAAGAGCCAGGGATGCGCGAAATGCAGAATATTATTGATATTGCAGAAAAGAAGAAGATAAGAACCATATTCGTACAGCCGCAGTTTTCAAAGAGGTCAGCCCAGACGATATCAGATCAGCTGAAGCTGAAGGTGTCTGTTGCAGATCCTCTTGCTGAAAACTGGGCCGAAAATCTCCTGAAAATTTCTGAGGCTCTGGGTAAAGAATGAGCAGTAACGATCATATTATAGAATGCCGGGGCGTTACCTTTGCCTATGGATCCAATTTAGTTGTCAAAAATGCAACATTTTCCGTTTGCCGGGGTGATTTCCTGGGGATTATCGGTCCTAATGGAGGCGGGAAAACAACTCTTTTAAGATTGATCTTAGGGGTGCTTAAACCGCTGAACGGTTCAATAATCCTTTTGGGCGGCCCTCCAGTGAAAACAAGAATCAGGGCAGGTTACATTCCTCAGGAAACCAATCTCAATAAGGGATTTCCCATTTCAGTTCATGATGTAGTGTTGATGGGGCTGACCCGTTCAAGAGGTTTGGGACACCTATTTTCAAAAGAGGATAAAAAGAAGACCGATTCAATACTTGAACAGTTTGACCTGCTTTCATTTAAAAACGAGGGAATCAGTAATTTGTCAGGAGGGCAGAGGCAGAAGGTTCTGCTTGCCAGGGCTCTTGTTTCCAGACCCGAGATACTGTTTCTTGATGAGCCTACATCCAGTGTCGATGCCGCTGGTGCAGATGAGATTTATGATTATTTGAAAAAAGTAAATGCAGAGGGCACGACCGTTGTGCTTGTGACCCATAATATGGGAATCATCTCACGCTACATAAAATCGGTTGCCTGTGTAAATAAGGATCTTTTCTTCCACCCTGATGGAAAACTTGACGAGCAAACCCTGAGCAGGACTTTTGGATGCGAAATAGATCTGATTGCCCACGGAGTTCCTCATAGAGTTTTCCACTCTCACGAGGGAAAGCCGCAATGATACCGGATCTCTTGCAGTATGAATTCATGAGAAATGCATTCCTTGCCGGACTGCTTGTGAGTGTAGCCTGCGGAGTGGTCGGAACTCTTGTGGTTGTCAACAGACTCTCTTTTCTGGCGGGTGGTGTGGCTCATGCTGCATACGGAGGACTTGGACTCGCAGCATTTGCCCGATGGTCACCGGAAAGTGGAATAATCCCTTTTGCCCTGGGATCATCACTGCTTATGGGCTTTGTATCCCGGAAAAACAAAGAACGATCCGATACGGTCATAGGTGTAATGTGGGCTGTGGGAATGGCACTTGGAATCATTCTTATCGACCTGACTCCTGGGTATTATGCCGACCTCATGAGCTATCTTTTCGGAAGCATAATGGCCGTTTCGCAGCAGAGCCTTCTTTTAATGGTGGTTCTGGACTTTGTGATACTGATATGTATTATTCTGCTTTATAAAGAGATACTCAGTGTCTCCTACGATGAGGAATTCGCTTCTATTTCAGGAGTCCCGGCACGTGCGCTTTACTATGTTATTCTCATGCTTATCGCTTTAACTGTTATAATGCTCATTCAGGCAGTCGGACTGATTCTGGTTATTGCTCTGTTTACGATTCCCGCATCGATTGCCGAACTGTTTACAAAAGATCTTAAGCGCATGATGATAGTGTCGTCACTGCTGGGAATGCTTTTTACAACGGCAGGACTTCTTGTGTCATATTTGTGCAACATAACAGCAGGCGCATCAATCGTACTTTCTGCATGTATCGGCTACGGTACAGCCTTGATCATAATAAAGGTGAAAAAATCAAAGTTTAAAGCTGTCATAATGAAAAACAGGGAGACAATATGCAGTACAGAGTGTTCGGCTCTACAGGATTCAGAGCATCGGAAATAGGTCTGGGCACATGGCAGTTTGGTGGAGACTGGGGCAGTATTTCTGAGCAGAATGCACAGTCGATATTGAATGCTGCAGTTGATAACGGTATCAATTTCTTCGATACCGCTGATGTTTACGGTGGGGGAAGGAGTGAATCCATAATAGGTTCGGTTTTCGGCAATAGAAAAGATCTGTTTATTGCCACAAAACTCGGACGCCTTGAAGGCTTTCCGGATGGCTATTCACTCGAACTTTTTCGCAGATGTATTGAGAACTCACTGAAACGACTGGGTAGAGATGCTATAGATCTTATTCAGCTTCATTGCATTCCTTCAAAATATCTTGAAAACGGAGAGGCCTTTGAATGGCTCAGAATACTGCGTAAAGAGGGTAAGATCCGCTTTTTCGGAGCCAGTGTTGAAACTATAGATGAGGCACTCACCTGTATCAAACAGGATGATCTCTCTTCTCTTCAGATTATCTTCAATATCTTCCGCCAGAAACCGTCATCGTTTTTCAAAGAAGCAGCAGCAAAAAAAGTGGCTCTTATCATTCGCCTTCCTCTGGCAAGCGGATTATTAAGCGGCAAATTCACAAAGGATACAAAATTCGCAGAATCAGATCACCGCAACTATAACCGCGATGGAAATGCATTCAATGTCGGCGAAACATTCTCTGGAATAAAGTTTGAATATGGAGTTGAATTGTCAGAACAGATAAAGCCTCTTGTTCCTCAATCAATGAATATGGCTCAATTCGCGCTTCGTTGGATCCTTGATCATCCTGAAGTAAGCACCATCATCCCCGGCGCATCAAGAATTGATCAGGTGTCAAAAAACGCTCTTGCAAGCTCACTGCCGCCGCTTGGGGATGAGCTTCATTCAAAGCTTGATCACTTTTACAAAACCAAAGTAGAAGGTTATATCAGAGGTAAAGTATAAAGCTAAAAGGGAATTGCGAGTATGTACTTTCAATTCCCGGGCCCTTTTCTATTCAGCCCCCCGGGCTTCAAGAAACACCTGTGTGGCCAAAACCTCCGGCACCGCGGCCGGTTTCAGCTATCTGGTTCTGCTCAATGAATTCTGCTGAAGAGACAACTGTGGCTGGCACAAGCTGAGCAATGCGGTCGCCTCTTTTGACAGTAAATGGCTGGTCACCAAAATTGGCCAGGATAATTTTTACCTCACCTCTGTAATCAGCATCGATTGTTCCTGGTGTATTAAGCACTGTCACACCGTACTTGAATGCAAGACCGCTTCTGGGGCGAACCTGAACCTCCAGTCCTTCCGGAATTTCAAAGCAGAATCCAGTCGGGACTATAGCCCTTGATCCCGGAAGAATCACCAGGTCGCTGTCTACAGCAGCGCAGACATCGCATCCGCTGGAGCCCGGTGTCATCCTTCGGGGGAGAGGAAGGTCTGAAGCATGTTCGAGACGTTTGACTGCAATAGTATTCATAGTTTTACCCCAATAAAAAAGGCCCGCAAGAGGCGGGCCCTGTTTGAAAAGAAGAAAATTAACTTACAGAAGAGCTTTACGGCTGAGCTTTACTTTACCGAAACGGTCGAAACCGATAAGCTTTACACGTACCTTATCGCCTACATTCAGGACATCTTCGACTTTGGCTACGCGTGTGTTATCGAGCTCAGAGATATGTATAAGTCCCTCTTTACCCGGCAGGAACTCGACGAAAGCGCCAAAGTCAACTACTGTCTTTACGACTGCATCGTAGACCGCGCCCATTTCCGGTTCTGCAACGATACCCTTGATTTTATTCAGAGCCGCATCACGCTGTTCTTTGTTAACAGCCGCAATCTGGATCGTGCCGTCATCTTCAATAAAGATGGTGGTGCCGGTTGTCTCCTGAATTTCACGGACTACTTTTCCGCTTGGGCCGATCACTTCCCTGATTTTTTCTTTATCGATGACAATCGTGCTTATGCGCGGAGCATGAGCAGAGAGCTCTTTGCGGGACTGAGGTATTGTACTTTCCATGATATCGAGAATTTTCATTCTTGCGACTCTGGCTTTTTCCAGAGCATCTTTCATGATCTCGGATGTGATGCCGTGGATTTTAATATCCATCTGAATCGCTGTGACACCGTCTCTGGTTCCGACAATTTTAAAATCCATATCGCCGATATGATCTTCTGTACCCAGAATATCGGTAAGAATGGCATACCGGTCGCCATCTTTGATAAGACCCATTGCCACACCTGCCACATGACTTTTGATCGGAACACCCGCAGCCATAAGAGAAAGTGATGAACCGCAAACAGAAGCCATGGAGGAAGAACCGTTGGATTCCATGATTTCCGAAACGACTCTTATGGTGTAAGGAAAACTCTTTTCATCGGGAAGCACAGGTGCAAGAGACCTCTCGGCCAGATGACCATGTCCCACTTCGCGTCTGCTGACAGATCCCAGTCTCTTTACTTCGCCTACAGAGTAGGGGGGGAAGTTATAATGAAGCATGTAGGATTTATCGTATTCACCCTGGATGCTGTCGATATGCTGCTGGTCGAGTTTTGTTCCAAGAGTAGTCGCAACCAGGGCCTGGGTTTCACCCCTGGTAAAAAGGGAAGAACCGTGGGAGCGCGGGAGCACATCAAGTTCGCAGGTAATATCGCGGATCTGGTCGAGGCTGCGACCGCCGATACGGGTCCCCTGCTCAATTATGGTGCGTCGTATATCATCTCGTTCAATATCGGAAAAAATAGAAGCGATCTGTTTTTCTGATTCAGGGAAACGCTCTGCAAGAGCAGTCTGAACCTCTTTAAGCATTTCCTTAAGACCGCCATACCTGGCCTTTTTGTCTCCAAGAAAGCTGGTTTCATGAATGCGTCCGCTTACCAGAGACTTTACAGCCTCAACCAGTTCAGGATTTGTCGGGGTTCCTTCAAAGGGGGCTGCTGCAGGTTTATTCAGCTGCGTCATAAGCTCTTTTTGAAGAGCAACGATTTTTTTGATTTCCTGATGAGCAAGAGCAAGTGCTTCAATAAGTTTTTCTTCCGGAAGTTCCGATGCTCCACCTTCGACCATCATTATGGAATCTTCGGTTCCGGCCACAACCATATCAAGGCTTCCTGTCTCAGTTTCGGCAAGTGAGGGGAAAACTTTCAGGTTCCCTTCAACCATCCCGACTCTTACACCTGCAACAGGTTCCTGGAAAGGAATATCAGAGATACACAGAGCGCATGAAGCTGCTGTTATAGCCATCACATCTGCATCGTAATTGTCATCGGCAGATATTACTGTGCAAACAACCTGAACTTCATTGCGGTACCCATCGGGGAAGAGGGGACGGATAGGTCTGTCAACCAGTCTTGCGGAAAGGATCTCCTTTTCACTTGGTCTGCCTTCACGTTTGATAAATCCACCGGGGATTTTTCCGGCAGCATAAGTTTTTTCCACGTATTCAACAGAGAGCGGGAAAAAGTCCGACTCTGATTCTGCTCCGGAACATGCGGTTGCAAGAACCATCGTGTCTCCAATGCGGGCGATAACCGACCCACCTGCCTGCTTAGCTATACGTCCTGTCTCAAGTGAAACCTTAATACCTGCGATTTCGGTTTCTGTAAAGATACGAGCCATTAATAGAACTCCTGACTTTAAAGTATGTAGATATTTTTCGGCAGAAATGGAACAAAGGATCTGTCAAATACTGCAAAGATGGTGAGAGTAGCGGAGGAGAAATCCTGCCGCTACTTTCTAATATTTAATTTTTTGATCAAAGCACGGTATCTTTCGATATCAGTTTTGGAAAGATAGTCAAGCAGCGAGCGTCTCTGACCTACTAATTTCAGCAAACCATATCTGGTATGATGATCTTTGCTATTGCTCTTGAGGTGTTCGGTCAGTAAATTAATGCGCTCAGTAAGAATTGCTACCTGCACATCTGTGTTACCGGTGTCTTTGTCGGATTTTCCATGTTTTTTTGCCAGTTCAAGCTTACGCTCTTTGGTCAAAGCCATTTGCGTTTCTCCTCTTAAAAAAATTCCGAATGTTGTTAATATCCTGTTTCATCTGCCTTACCAGCTCACCTGCATCTTTAAAAGTGCGGTTCTCCCTTACAAACTGGGAAACCCACAGGCGGGCCTTCTCTCCTGTTTCCGGAACTGCTCCGCTCAGGTCAAGAGCGTGAAACTCCAGATGAGCCTCACGATGAGCAAAAGTGGGGCATTCTCCATAATAAAGAGCCCCTGGAAGCAGGTTTCCTTTAAACTCCAGTTCGGCGGCACAAACCCCTGGCGGCGGTAAAACTTTTTGCGAAGGCGGCCTTTTAAAATTAAGGGTTGGAAAGCCGAGCTGTGAGCCTAATTTCAAACCCTGAGTCCGTTCTGCTGTAATAAGATATGGATGCCCAAGCATCTCTACCGCTTCATTCAGACGGCCCTCAGTAACCGATTTGCGGATCTCTGTGGAGGAGATAATCAACTCTTCCTGACTCAATAAATCCGCGGTAAATATTACAATATGGTATTTGCTCATTGCTTCACGCAAAAATTTCTTTCCGCCGGTACGATCTTTCCCTACCGCGTGCCCTTCGCCCAGAACCCACTCTGCAGCATGAAGTCTGTCTATGAGCACCATTTTTACAAAGTCTTCAGGAGAAAGGCTGCTGAATTCCTGATTAAAGCTGATCTTAAGAAGAAAATCAACGCCAAGCCTCTCAATCAGGGCCGCTTTTTCTTCAAATGTTGTCAGTAGAAACTGTGGCAACTCAGGATATAATACAGCTCTGGTATGGGGCTCAAAGGTCACCACAACACTGTTTTTACCGGTTTGTCTGGCCCGTTTTACAACTTCTCTTATTAAAATCTGATGACCCTTGTGGACACCGTCAAAATTCCCGACACTTACCACACTTGACATCTCTGGTGCCGGCCTTTCGGCCAGAGTAAGAATCTTCATTCTTCTACTCCGTAAGAAAGCACAACAACAGGATGAAATACCGTTGCAGTCTTTCTCTTAAGCACTGCAATCAATCTGTCTTCACAATAAGCAAAGATCACTTCTGAATCGCTCTCTTTCCCAATGTCAATATCAATTCCATTGAGAATGCCGGCCTTTTTTGAGGATGGGACCTGAAAAGACGGGGAACTCCGGAAAAGCTCCGAAGGAGAGATTATGTAATCTGCGGACATCTCAAGATTTTGAGGCGCAACTGAATTGTCAACTGTGAACCGGCCGGAACCAAGTCTCCTTATACTGGTTGCATACCCGAAGGTACCGGTTTTTAAAGACAGATCTCTGACAATTGATCTGACGTATGTACCACCTGTACAGCAGACTTTTAATTCACCAGTCCCGGTGAGGCTATCGTAACTTAAAATTTCAAAGGAATGGATTTTGACCGGACGCGCCTGGAGAGAGAGCTTTTTACCTTCACGAGCCATTTTGTATGCCCTGACTCCGTTTATCTTGACTGCAGAATAATCAGGAGGAACCTGCAACTGATCCCCGGTCAGCTCTGAAACTGCATTTTCTATACTGCTTCTATCGGGAATGGGACCACCTGAGCATGTTACCTGACCCTCTGAATCCAATGTATCTGTCTGGGTCCCGAATTGAATTCCAAAGCTATAGGTTTTGGGTTCGGAATCGATAAATCTTAGAAGCCGCGTTGCAGAGCCCAGGGCAATAATCAGCACTCCGCTGGCAGCAGGGTCAAGAGTGCCTGCGTGTCCGGCTCTGGAGACTCGAAGCAATCGTCTGATGCGGTTCACCATTTGAAAAGAGGATGGACCGCAGGGTTTGTCTATGCACAGAAATCCATCCAACCCCTCTCAGCTCAGCTCCTTCTCTATTATGGAAAGTATATGCGGGAGTGCAAGAGAAAAAGGCTGCTTTATGGTACAGCCGGCAGCACTTGAATGGCCGCCTCCACCAGGCACTTTCTGGGCGATTTTTCCTACATCAACCCTGCCTTTTGAGCGCAGGGAAAAATGGGATTCTGTATCGCTGTATTTTGCCATTATTCCCACTTCAACACCTTCTGCTGTAATTGTTGTATCGGCCATCCCTTCACTGTCGCTGTAATGTGCCCCCAGCTCATCAAGAATAGAGAGTGGCATCTCCATGATGCTGACTTTACCATCAAGGTGAAAGCTCAGTGTTGACCAGATCCTGGACTGAAGCATCAGTGCCCTGCGGGAGTGGGAACAATAGACATTCTCGTAAACTTTGGCACAATCGGTACCACGGTCTGCAAGGTCGGCACATAGCCGCAGGATGCGGCTGTTTGTGTTTGAAAAGCGGAATCCACCAGTATCTGTAAGTATCGCAGCGTAAAGAGCCTCCGCTACATCTGCGGGAAACTCGATTTTAGAGCGGAGAAAAAAACTGCTGATTATCTCTCCTGTTGCGGCTGCTGATGTTTCAACGATGTTTACGTTTCCGAACCTGGTATTGTCTCTGTGGTGATCAATATTTATTATGGCCCGGGGAGTGTAGGAGCTTGTCCATCCCATACGCCCGGGATTTGAACAGTCTAACACAACCAGCGCGTATTCACCCTGAGGCGGGATGGCTTTGATCTGAGAAGAATTCTGTAAAAATGCAAACTTCGCTGGCACCGGATCAACATTGTAAATGTGAACCTGTTTTCCAAGCGACTGCAGGTACCAGGAAAAGGCAAGCTGAGATCCGACCGAATCACCGTCAAGGCTGAGGTGAGAGGAGATGACAAAGCTGCTGTGATCGTTTATCAGATTTAGAAGTTCATTCCAGATCATTTTGAATTTCTTTGAGAAGCTCGTTAATGTGTTGGCCGCGCTCAATAGAATTGTCAATTTTGAAGTACAGACGGGGGAAATGCTTGACAGTTACACGAGATGATACCAGTTTCTGGATAAAGGGAGCGGCGCCGTTGAGCGCCGCTACCGCAGTGTCTTTTGTCTGTTGGTCACCATATATACTTACGTATACTGTAGCATTACGGGTATCCTGCGCAAGTTTTATACTGGTAACCGTGACCAATGCAGGAACACGGGGATCCCTGAGTTCCTGCGAAATCACCAGCCCTATCTCCCGCTGCAGAAGCTCTGAGAGACGTTCCATATGATAGTGTAAAGACGGCATTTTACTCCTGATTAAACTGGTGCAGAGAGTTTTCTGGCTACCTCGACTTCCTCAAAGACGTCTATACGATCGTTATCATGGAAATCAGAATAGTTGTTGAGAGTTACACCACATTCGTAACCTGCAGAAACCTCACGCACATCTTCCTGCATTCTTCTAAGTGTGCTGATACGGCTTTCAATTACAATGACATCATCACGGATAAGTCTTGCTTTCATGCCGCGCACAACTGTACCGTTTTCAACATAGCACCCTGCGACAGTACCAACTTTTGAGATTTTGAAGACCTTGCGGACCTGAATGGTGGCAAGCAGGTTTTCTTTGATCTCAGGCTTGAGCATTCCTTCCATGGCATTTCTAACCGCCTCAAGCGCCTCATAAATGATTTTGTAGGTTCTTATCTCTACCCCTTCACGCTTGGCAAGATCACGGATCTTTGTGTTGGGGCTGAGATGAAATCCGATAATGAGCGCGTTTGAAGCGGCAGCAAGCATAACATCGGTTTCTTTTATGGCTCCGACACTCTTATGAATGACGGCTACCTTAATCTCTTCTGTGCTGAGTTTTTCCATTGAGTCGGCCAGTGCTTCAACCGATCCGTCAACATCACCCTTGATTATCAGATTAAGGGTCTGGACATTGCCGGCCTGAATCTGCTCGTAAAGGTGATCAAGGGAGATAGATCCCATTTTCCTGAGCTCACGCTCTTTCTGCGCAAGACGTCTTCTGGCTGAGATCTCCCTTGCTTCTTTTTCATCATCTACAACCCTGAAGGAATCTCCTGCCTGTGGTGTACCTGAAAGTCCAAGCACAAGAACCGGTTGAGAGGGGAGTGCTTTTTCCACCATCTGGCCGCGTTCGTTGAAAAGATCCCTGACTCTGCCGTAATGAATTCCGGTCACAAAGGCATCCCCTTTTTGCAGGGTCCCTTTTTCAACCAGAATAGTTGCAACAGGGCCTTTACCCTTGTCCAGTTCAGACTCAATAACTACACCCTGAGCTTTCCCGACGGGGCTGGCCTTGAGCTCGAGAATTTCAGTTTCAAGTGCCAGCGTTTCAAGGAGCTTGTCGATACCTTTACCAGTCTTGGCAGAGATTTCAACACACGAGACCTGCCCTCCGTATTCTTCCACCAGAACGTTATACTGGGCAAGTTCACCTTTAACCTTATCGAGGTTAGCGGTAGGGAGATCGACTTTATTTATCGCGACAACTAACGGCACATTTGCGGCGCGGGCATGGTCTATTGCTTCTTTGGTCTGAGGCATGACACCGGAATCGGCAGCAATAACAAGTACGATGACATCTGTGATATGTGAACCTCGGGCGCGCATGGCTGTAAAGGCCTCATGTCCCGGGGTGTCAAGAAAAGTGACCGGTCCGTGCTTTGTCTTCACTTCATAAGCTGCGATGTGCTGTGTGATACCTCCGGATTCGCCGGAAATGACATTTGTTTTCCGGATATAGTCAAGCAGTGATGTTTTTCCATGGTCAACGTGTCCCATTACTGTGACAACCGGTGCCCGTGACATCAGTTTACCTGTATCTTCCTCTTCTTTGGTTTCCTCAATTTCGGGAGCGTACTCGTTCATAAGACGTGCAGTATACCCGAATTCATCAACGAGGAGTTCGATTGTTTCAAAGTCAAGCCTCTGGTTGATAGTAACAAAGAGGCCAAGTTCAAGACACTTTGTGAGGACTTCTGAAACAGGAAGATTCATCATGTTGGCCAGTTCGCTTACAGTCACGAATTCTGCAACGTTGAGTATCTTGCGTTCGGTTGTTTCTTCTTCCTTCTGTATGGCATCTTTTTTGTATTTTTTCTTGGCGAACCCTGATCCGATTTTGGCCAGAGTCTTTTTTATGTTAGCCTTTAATTCGAGTTCGGCGATTTCCGGGCGTTCATTACGTTTCTTGCCTTTTTTCTTGCCCTTTTCTTTCTTTGCTGCAGCTGCCGCTTTGTCTCCTTCTGCAGGTGGTGGCGGAACCATTCCAGCAGGTTTTCCCTGATTTCCGGATTGAGGAACGTAAGTGTGCTCTCTGGAAGGCTGTACCCTGGAAAATTCTCTTGGACGGTATTCTCTTTCAAAAGTGGTTCGGGGCTGCGATGTAGCGGGCCTCTGAGTTTCAGCAGATGGAGCTACTGGCGGCTGAACAGAAACAGGGGCTGCCTGTTCAGGGGTGTGGCTGACTTCAACGGTTTCGACTGGTACTTCTTCCTTGCCTATAAGGTCTTCCCTGGCCTTTGTAAGCATCTGCTTTTTACGCTCATATTCCTTTTTGATTTCAGCACGTTCCGATTCGAACTTTTTCTTGATCTCATCGCGTAAACTTTCATCCACGGTGCTCATATGGCTCTTCACAGGAATACCCATACCACGCAGCATCTGCACGAGTGCTTCGCTGGAAACTTTGAACTCCTGAGCTAATTTGTAAACTTTCTCTTTTGCCATTTTCTACCTCTCTTAAGTCTATCCGGCCTTTTACAATTAAATACCGTGAACCGTGGATGATGCACGCTAATCTGCACTTTTCCCGTGAATCAGGGGTTGCCGGTAGAACTACTTTCTTTGTTTTCGTGCGCATCATCAATGGCCTTTTTTATATCCGCTTCGGATTCTGCCAGAGTTTCAATTGCGCTGTATGCGATATCACCTAAAACCGGGGTTTCTTCATTATCATTTTGCGCGAACCGTTCTCCACGGGCCTCTTCACGTAATTTGTCGAAAGCTTCATCATAAGTTACATCTTCTACATCGGATTCTGTTGTGTAGCCCTCGGGCGCTGCTTTACCGACAGTGGTTTCATCAGATTCGGAGGGGCTTTTTTCCGCCGGAGCGGCTGTTTCACTAAGAGCGGCATTACGCTGCTCGTCGGTCATGTTTCCAAACTCCTCATCTCCGAAAACATCGATTTCTTTATCCAGCATTTTGGATGCAAGGCGGATATTCTGTCCCTCTCTGCCGATTGCCTGTGCCAGGTCTTCTTCACGGATTACAACAACAATCTTGTGCTCACCGACAGGAATGACCCGTTTGACTTCTGCAGGAGCGAAAACTCGCCGGACCAGAAGAGAAAGCTCATCGGTCCAGTTGATGATATCAATTCTTTCATTGGAGAGCTCACGCACGATTGCCTGTACCCGGTTTCCCCTCATACCAACGCAGGCGCCAACCGGATCGACACGGCTATCGTTAGTTGTGACTGCAATCTTTGAACGGTGCCCCGGATCGCGGACAACTTTAACAATACGGACAGTTTTGTCGAAAATTTCCGGGACTTCAAGTTCGAAGAGCCGGGCAAGAAATTCAGGACAGGTACGGGAGATAATCACCTGCGGACCTTTAGGATTGTCCCTTACATCTGCTATACAGGCTCTGATATTATCGCCCTGATGGTAATGCTCTTTACGGATCTGTTCTTTATAGGGAAGAAGAGCTTCGGTGCGGCCCAGATTGACAAGTATATTCCCCTTCTCGATCTGCTGAACAGTACCTGTAACAAGTTCACCGATTCTTTCACTGTAGTCTGCGAAGATCTTTTCTCTCTCTGCCTCACGTACCCGCTGAACAATGACCTGCTTTGCAGTCTGAATAGCCATTCTGCCGAAAAGGTCAATATCGAGGTCCTGTACAAGTTCATCACCTATTTCAATGTCTTCATCGATTTCTTTTGCCTCATTTATCTGGATCTGATTTTCAGGATCCTCGACCACCTCAACAGCTGTCTGGCGGGTGTAAACCTCAATTGTGCCCTTGTCTCTGTCGATCTTGGCCTCAACATTCACCGGCTTTCCTAGATACTTCTTTGCTGCGGTGGTCAGAGCATCTTTAAGAGTCTCCAGCACCAGGTCCATGCTGATGCTCTTCTCTTTAGTTACCGCACTCAGTGAAGCGGCTATGTCCATTGCCTTCAAGGCTTCATTTTTGCTCTTTTTTCTCATTATTGAATCCTTCCCCGAGTTACTTGAATCGGATCTCTTCTTTCCCGCTGTAAATATCTGAAAGTGGTATTTCTACACTATTATTTTCAATCATCAGTGTGAGATTGTTGTCGTCGCATTTAACAACTTCTCCTTTTAACGTTTTCTTCCCCTTTAAACCCTCTGTCAGGTGCAGCACCACAGGACGTCCTGTAACCCTGCGGAAATCCCGGGCAGTTCTGAGTTGCCGGTCTATGCCGGGAGAGGATACTTCAAGGTTGTAAGGACGCCCGGAGGCAAAGTTTTGTTCATCCAGAAGAGCAGAAAGCTCGCTACTGATAATTTCGCAGTCTCGTATGGTCACCCCATCCTCTGAATCAACTGTGACCCTCAGAATAGAACGCGATCCAGCCTGAAAAAAGCGCAGGTCGAACAACTCAAAACCAAAATCTTTGAGTTTCGATTCGATGACCGGCTTTATATTTTCAACTGCAGACATCCGCATCTCCATCTGAATAGCAAAAACGGGCTGTGCGCCCGTTTCATAACCAAGCTAAGAAATTCATATTAATATACTAACTGGGGGGGGGCAGTTCAAGACAGAAGAATAGTTTTTTTCTCTTCTTTAAGTGACCGCTCACAGGTTCTGGATTCAAAATCCACAGATTGGAATACCTTTTTGTTTTTACTGGACATCCAGATTTCTATTTAAACAGGAATTGCATTTGCAGTGGTGCTTTGAGAAAAAAGAAACCCTTTTACGGTTGGAATTCAAAGGCTGCATCGGGTAAGCTTATAATCTCTCAGATGAGATTGAGAGATATCTGAAAATTGCAAAAGAGCTTCAGATGGTGGTATCTATAGCCACTCCAGAACCTGAATGCCTTTTAAGTGCAGACAAAGAGGTTCGTGCAACGGTGAACTTATCAGATTCTGGTGAAATTCAGATTTTTAGTGCAGGTAAGTGATTCTTATTTGTTTCTCTTTAAAAACTCCTTTGCAGCCTCATTTACTTTTTTCTTCAACGAAACAGGTGAAACAATTTTCACTATGTCAGCCCAGCTTAATATCCACCTTACCAGTTCTTCTCCCATCGGAACAGTAAAGGTACACAGGGCATTTCCATCCTTTTTAATCTTGACAACCTGCGATGCATGAAAACGCTTTTCATTGAGAATTGTGCCGAACCATCCAGGGAACTGCAGAGTCACTTTTGTAACAGCAGGATTTTCTTTGTCCAGTATACCGAAACTGCTGTGTAAAATATTGTTCACCTTATTCAACTGCTTTCTGGTTAGTTTAAAAATCTTATCTGCCGCAGTTACTTTTGTAAGACGACAAAGTTTGAAATAGTAGACTTTAGAAGCAGATTCCGGGAAAATTCCAGCAATGTACAGATCGTTACTGGCCATGAAAAATTTGACAGGACAGATCCTGTATTCCACTATTCTGTCATCAATTCGCCTGTAAACAATGTCGACAATTTTCCGGTTTATCACTGAAGAGATCAGTATATCCAGCAGGTCATTATCCATGGCGAGCAGTGAGTGCTGCCCAATAATGTGCACGTCATCTTCAAGTTTCTGATCGAGGTCCTCAAACAGGGTATCACCTATTTTATTTCCCAAATCCTGAAGAGCATCGGTGAGTTCCGTTAATGTCTTAGCGCCGGGAGCAAAGAACTGCTGGAGTCTTTTAAGTAAAAAAAGAGCAAGCAGACTGTTCTTCCCGATGGGAACTTCAAGATTTCCCCTCATGTCAGGCTCTATGAAGTAGAAGAACTTTCTCCCGGAAGTCGCCGTTGTGACACAGGTACCCCGGGT
The DNA here is from genome assembly GCA_012515615.1 of Fibrobacter sp. GTDB lineage: Bacteria > Fibrobacterota > Chitinivibrionia > Chitinivibrionales > Chitinispirillaceae > JAAYIG01. The sequence goes on along the minus strand of JAAYYB010000051.1, from coordinate 28,527 downwards.
CTCAGCAAGCTTTTTTAGATCCCTCTGCACATTGCGAAGCGATACGGACTCATCCCTGTTGAGCCACGCATGAATATCTGCTGCAGTGAAACGGCGGTGCCTGTTTCTTATAAGATGCAGCAGGATAAGAATTATCCGTTCAACTTTTGGCTTTTCAGTTTCTGTCATACAGTCACCTGTCTATTTATCTGCAGGATTTGATTGTCTTTTTATACCCGGTTAAGAGATGATTGAGATCAGATGATGAACATATATAAAGAATATTTTTCATCTATTTCTTCGACTATTCCAGCTAAAATCAAATGATTCATTAACTGTTTTGCATTAATATAACTGATTTTTAACCGCCTGTGAATAATGGAGGTATGTGGAAAATCTATTAGTTCGCAGACTTTCAGTGCTCTGTTGATTCTTGAATCGATCTGGTATTCCGGATCGACGGCATGGGCGATTGAGGCGGCAATCCTCAACCCGCCGCTGTCAGACGGCTCTATATCATTGGCAAAGTGATCAGGATCAATGCAGACATTTCTAAGATCAATTACCCTTTTCCTTCTCTCAGAGGCCATTCTCATAATAGTGTCATTATAAAATAAAAGAATGGTAAGCATTATGCGCCTTGTTACCGGATCACTTAAAGGCGGTTCATATATAGTACACAAGCAGTAATTGGTCTTTAGTTTATCCAGTTGCTTGAGTAAATGGGTATATCTGGTCCTGAATCGATCCTTTTCATCTGCCCAGATGCTGAGCGCGTCCATCATACTGTTGCATTGAGTAAAAAGCAGCTTTCCAGCCAAAAGGGCATCATTTCCGCCGGCACTAATGATTACGTGACCATTACCCGCCGGTATACTTTCTATCTGGTTGATTACATCTTCAACTGTACTTCTATCTCTGGCCAGCAATACTACGTTATAATTGCACATCAGGCGGTTCAGGTGAGAGCTGACACACTTACCCGATGAGACATATTTGCCGTTGTCCAGAATTGAATCGCCAACCAGCGCAATTTGCATGTTATCCCCTTATCCTGGTGCATAAGTTAGATAGAGTACTCGTGGAAAAAATAATCGTATCAAACGACACTTTCTGTCGCAAAGGCAAATTGTTATTAAATAGCTGCCAGTACTGTTTATGCTTTTCATGCAAGTTGCTTTTCCGTGCAAAAACCTCCCGGGCTCAGAAAACGAGGGGGGGATCTATTCCCTAACTTATGCACCCGGATCAGGGTGAATTGCACTTATCCCTTGTGCATAGAAGGTTTTCACAAATCGCAGCTGTTCCACCAGTGTGGTGCACCTGCGATTTGTTCAAGCCTTTCTGCTACAAAGTCTAAACGCACTTCGCCCTTCCCGGATGCATAAGTTAGGTGTTTATTTAGCTCAAGGATGAGCTGGGGGGGGGAGTAGCTGAATATATCAGTTCTGATCAGGGTGCCAGCCGGCCAGAACATGGCTCAAAGCCTGTTTGCGGGTGGTGATGTTTTCTTCCAGTTGCAGATCGTATACTTCTGAGAGAATCTTTCCAAAAAGAGGGCCGGGCTTATATCCAAGCTCAATGAGATCTTTACCGCTTATTAACGGCGCCGGTTTAATCTGTTCCTTTTCAAATGTTTCAAGCCTGCTTTTTACAAAATAGTAATTTTCGAGGTTGCCGTGACTTGCAAGACAATCCACCCTGTGAAGCTCAAGTTCATCTTCGATCGTAGGCCTTGAAAGGAGCTTTTTGAGTGTGGAGAGGCGCATCCGGGTGACGTTCATGAAATTCATGTGGTTATCGACACAGGCACCCACACTTTCTACAAGATGATTGGAGGCTCTTAGTCTTTTGAGAATATCTTTTGACAGAACGGCTCCGACCCGGTCATGATTGTTAAATCTGATCCTGTCCTGGAAGGTTAATGTTGCAGGTTTTCCGGTATCATGAAGAAGAACACTCCAGGCCGTAACCTGTGACGGATCCGGTTTCATCAGGCTGAGTGCCTTGATCGTATGTTTAAAGACATCACCTTCGGGATGAAAATCGGGCGGCTGAGGTACATCCCTGAGTGCAGAAATCTCCGGTAACACCTCTTTAAGCAGTCCGGATTGATCCAGCAGTTCAAATGCATTTTCTGGTCTTCCCTGACGCAGCATTTTATCGATTTCAGAAAAAATTCTTTCCGCGGAAATCGAAACTATTCTGGCTGCATTTTCCCGCAGTGCTTCCCATGTGTCTTTTTCAATTTTAAAATTGAATCTGGCGGAAAACCTTACTGCCCGGAGCATTCTCAGGTAATCTTCACTGAATCTCTGAAAAGGGTCGCCTATAGCCCTGACTATTCCTGCCTTTATGTCATCAAGCCCGGAAACGTAATCGATCACTTTTTCGGTCAATGGATCGAAGAACATTCCATTAATGGCGAAATCTCTCCTTAAAGCATCACTTCGGGCATCAGTAAATGAAACCTCAGAGGGGTGGCGCCCATCGGAGATACCGATATCAGACCTGAATGTCGCAACTTCAAAGGGAATTCCCTCAAGGACTACAATGATCACTCCAAACTGTTCGCCAACGCTGATTGTCTGGGGGAATAGAGATAAAATGATTTCCGGTTTTGCATTGGTGGCAATATCTATATCCCCAATGTTTGGGTTTCCCATAACCATATCCCTGACATAACCACCGGCATAGAGTGCCTCATAGCCGTTCTCAACCAGTTTTTTGATAATTTTCAGAGCTAAAAAATTTTTCTGTCCGGGTTGTGAAATCATGATCGGAAAAATATGTGAGAGGGCAGATAACTGCAAGCAATTATATTAACCTACATATGTACCCAGATCAGGGCGAATTGTACTTATCACTTGTGCATTAAGACTATCACAAATCTTGATGTACCACCAGTGTGGTGCACCTGCGATTTGTTCAAACCTTTCTGCCACAAGGTCTAAACACATAGCCCTTCCCAGATGCACAAGTTAGGTATTATATTGCTATTGACAATACCACATGGAGAAAAGCATCTTTTAACAGATTTGAATCGGTAGAAAGCTCTTTTATTAACATAGAGATTGGAGGAATTCATGAAAGCGGTTCTGAAAGCAGTGGCAGGTTTAAGCGTTTTGGCAATGATTCTGGGGTGTGGACCGTCCTCATTCGAGAAAAAAGGTGATTCTGCCTACAAGTTAGCCATGAAACTTCAGGGTGACCAGAAGAGAACTTATTATAAAACCGCCTACATGATGTACGACAAAGCGATAAAGAACAATCCTGACAAGGTCAGCTCCAAACTCAGAAACCGCTACATAGAGGTAACACTGATCAGAGCAAGTATGGTTCTCAATGAAGGTGCCGCACATATGGAAGCGATACCGCTTTTTTTAAATGATATCAAAAAATATATGGCCCAGGATGTCTCTCCGGACCTCAAGCAGCAGCTTGCACTTTTCCTCTCCCAGATGGCTGATTCAAGTCTGGCCAAAGAAAACTTCGATGAGGCACTTGAAACGATCGATGAGGCCATTGCAACCGCAAGCGATCCGTCACCATTAAAGAACAAAAAAACAGAACTGCAGAAGAAAATCGCTCAGGACAATTATGAACAGGCTGATATGGATTACCAGAACGGAAAGCTGAATAAGGATGCAGAGGACTATGTAAAGGCTGAGTTCTACGCTCTTACAGCTCTCTTATTTGATTCTACTCATGCTGATGCCCAGAAACTTCTGAAAGTACTTAGAAAAGAAAACCGGAACACATATTCAGCATATTTAAGAGTAATAGAACCGATTCCGGACTCATCTGTTTTCAAAAAAATCAACAAATGGGATATCCTTCTGGCTCTTCCTACAATGGAAACACGAGGCGGCAGTGTAGCTGCAATAGTAGACATTTATAATTATTCCTATAATCCGCTGCGTCTGAAAGCTGAGAATTTTCAGCTGGTTGACATCAATGGCAAGACATACACTGGAAAAGCAGCCGGTCGCATCGAACCGGAAATTCTTGATCAGGAGCATGAAGCCAAGTTAAAATTGACATTCCCGAAACCGGGTGCTGATATCAAGATGCTGGTTTACAAAAATGGGGATCACTACTCTGAAAAACCTTTGATGTAAAACAGCTTTTATTGTTGCAATGAAAATATCCGCTTATCCTTCGGAATGAGCGGATTTTTTTATGTCGGGCCTCTTACACAATCACCTTACACTTTAACATTCGGCCACTTAAACGACCACGGATCTGCATATTTCTGCAATGCTGTAGTAAATTCGTCTGAGATGAAATATGAACCGGTCTCTGGTATGTCTGTGAAGGCGTATTCTTCTCCCTCGAGGGTGAATTTGATGGCAAATGAATGTAGATATGTTCTGTCTGGAGAGAAGCGGGAATCTTTTTTCTTATAGTACACTGGATCACCCAGAACCGGTACTCCCAGAGATTTAAGAGCTACCCGTAGTTGATGGGTTTTGCCTGTGAGAGGTTTCAGAAGGTAGAGTCGGAGTCCGTTTCCCAGTCCGGTGCTTATAAAGGATGTTACGGCTGGATTTGTGGTTGTTCTCGACAGGAGCCAGGCTCCGTTTCTTCCTCTGACCATATCACCTTTTACTGTACCCTGTTTTTTTTGGGGATGTGCACCAGCCAGTGCTATGTAAAATTTTGAAATGGTGTGTTCTCTGAACTGAGCTGCAAGGGCCCTTACAGATTTGCGGTCCTTTGCAAAAAGCAGCAGCCCGGAAGTAACAATATCCAGTCTGTGCAGAGGGTAAAGAGTTTTGAGCCCCAGGTCATTACGGATCTTCTGAACCAGTCCAACCGGTGCATTGCCCTTGTGGAAATTTGTACCGGGGTATTTGCTTACAAGAACAAAACTGTCTGAATTGACTTTTAGTGAATACATAGCGTCTTCAGTGATGAATCATCATTTGTTTATCAGTATTTCTGATAAGTAAAAAAAATAGATTTTTGATCAGAGAAATACGGAGTTTAGACAAGATAATTAACGGCTGCCAGAAAAAAGTGAATTAATCCGGGTAGTACTTCCGGTAAATTTCAGTAATTTCTCTAAGCACCTTCTCCGGCTCTTTTGAACGGGTTAACTGACGGACCATGCAGAAATTTTCCGCTCCTGCTTCAAGTATTAAAGGTAAATTGTTCAGGTCTATTCCGCCTATAGCAACAGATGGTACAAGGGAGAGCGACAGCATTCGTTTCATACCCTCGATTCCGATGTCAGGGTCAGGGCTTTTCTTAGTAGGTGTGGGGAAAACTGGTCCAATTCCGATATAATCGGGTTTCTCTTTACACGCTGAGATTGTCTGCGCAGGGGAGTGGGTTGAAATACCAACGATGGCACTGTTTCCAAGAATTTGTCTGGTCTCTTCACAAGGGGTGTCATCTTGACCAATATGTACTCCATCGGCTCCACACTCTCTGGCTATATCGGGGTAGTCATTAATTATGAGTCTGGTGTTGCTTCCTGACGTTAATTTGCGCATGATAAGAGCGGTTCTCAGTATTTCATCTTTCTTTTTTTCTTTCATACGCAGTTGTACAAAGCTGATCCCGTAATCAACCAGAAGTATTGTGAGATGCTCATATCCCATTTCCGGATCGGTCAGTATAGCATAAAATCCGAATCTGGATGGTATTTTCAATTGAGAGTTCCATTTTTACAGGTGGAAATAAGCCCAAAGAGTGGTGCCGTGGAAAGCTTTTTTCTATTTATTTGTGTGAATCCGGCTTTTTGGAGCCAATCAGAGATCTCCTGAAAAGAATAAATCTGGCCGCCAGAGGCATTAAAGAGGGTCAGAGACTGGAGTCGGGAGAATGCTTTGGCAGCAGGCCCGGCGGCCTGATCTAAGAGCTGGTCGATGATGATCAGTTTTGCGCCAGGGTTGAGTATCTTTTCCATGTTGCTTAAAAGGGATTCGTTTGTTGCAGTATCATTTCTGTGCAGCAGGTTAAAGAGCAGAACTGCATCAAAGGACTCTTCTGGAAGTGAATTGAAAAAACTCCCACGGTGGGTTCTGATTCGTCCACTGAATTCATCGGTCAAGTTCTTTTCTGTAGTGTTTGACAAGGAACTTTCAAACACAACCGACCGCAGTTCCGGGTGTCTCCTGCAGAGCTCACGGCTGTAGACACCTTTGCTGTAACCTATGTCAAGCATTAGTTTTGCCGTTGAAGGAAGGTCAATTTTATCGGCAATCTCTTTTGTGGAAAACTGAGCCGGAGTAAGCAGAAATTCCTGTGAATCACCGTCTACATCTTCATTTCTTCTCAACCACTCGTGAAGAGTGAAGTGGGATTTACCCTCTCTGATAGTGTACTCCAGAAGTTCGGAAAACTCGAAAGCCAGTGATGAATAGAGAGGTAAAGCTGATGCAAAACTTGAAGGGCTGCTTTTGAGCAGCCATTTAGTTGCGATTTTGCTGTTCTTATATTTATCATCTTTAAACTCAAGGTAGCCAAGTGACTCCAGAGCTTCAAGCAGAAGGGATGTACCGCGTAAGTTGAGGCCCAGTCTGGAGGCAATTTCATCAGCAGTGAGTGGCTCTGGATGAAGGCTGTCGAATATTCCGAGTTTCTGGGCGGTACATAAGGCTCTGAAGCCCTGAGTTCCTGCCAAATCGAGCAGAAAACCAGGTTCATCGTTTTTCAAAATGCTGAGTTTTTCAAAAAGACCCGGAAATACAGGCATTATTCAGTTACTTTCAGGTATAAAAGTTAAGAAGTTGAGAAAGCCGAACGCTCCATGGTTCTAAACCGGTCATAAAATAGACTTAAATAACCTGTGCATCAAGGGGTTAATAAAATAGAAAGCATCATATATATTATATAGTCTTACCGTTAATTCAGGAGTAGATGTAGATGTTAGATATTCAGAGAATCCGGGATAATCCCGACCAGATCAGACAGGCAGTAGCAAACAAGAAGAGTCCGGTCGATATCGACGCGGTAATAGACCTTGACAGCAGGAGAAGGGATACTATCCAGGAAGTTGAGCGGCTTAAAAATCTGCGAAACAACAGTTCGCTGGAGATTTCTGCGCTGAAAAAAGAAAAAAAGGATGCAAGTGCACTTATTGCAGAAATGAAATCTGTATCGGAGAAAATCAAATCTCTGGATGCTGAGCTTGCCACTTTTGAAGCACAAATTAATGAAATTCTTATCAGGATTCCCAATGTCCCTCATTCCAGTGTGCCGCACGGGCAGAGTGAAAAGGATAATGTTGTCCACAGCGAATGGGGAGAAACGCCTGTTTTTGATTTTAAGCCCCGGGATCATATAGAACTGGGCACCGCACTTGATATAATAGATTTTCCCAGGGGCGCTAAGATTGCCGGAGCAGGTTTCCCGGTACTCAAAGGCATGGGAGCTCTTCTTGAGAGGGCGCTGATCAACTTTTTTCTGGACACTCATACCCGCAAAAACGGGTATACCGAAATTTTCCCGCCTTTTCTGGCTAACAGGGCAAGTCATTTCGGAACTGGCCAGCTCCCAAAAAGTGAGGAGCAGATGTATTATATCAATGAGGATGAACTGTTCTGCATCCCTACTGCCGAAGTTCCTGTGACAAATCTTCACCGGGATGAAGTCCTTGATTCCGGTATATTGCCTGTAAAGTACTGCGCATACAGCGCCTGTTTCCGGAGAGAGGCAGGATCTTATGGTAAGGATACCAAGGGCTATCTGCGGGTACATCAGTTCAATAAAGTTGAGCTTGTCAAGTACACAACACCTGAGAAATCTTATGAGGAACATGAGTTATTAAGAAAAGATGCAGAGGGAATTCTGCAGGCGCTTGGTTTAAAGTACAGGGTGCTTATTCTGTGCGATGCCGATCTTTCTTTTGCAGCCGCAAAGTGTTACGATCTGGAAGCATGGGCCCCGGGTGAAGGGAAGTTCCTTGAGGTCTCATCGTGCAGTAATTTTGAAGACTTCCAGGCCCGCCGGGCGAACATCCGTTTTCGTCCGCAGGGAGGGGAGAAGCCCCGTTTTGTGCATACGCTTAACGGAAGTGGACTTGCAACCGCAAGAATTCTGGTATCCATTCTTGAGACTTACCAGACCGCTCAGGGTACGGTGAGGGTTCCAGAGGTGCTTCAGCCGTATATGCACGGGATCAAAGAGATAGTGCCGCGGTGATGAGTTTAAAGGGTTGGGTGGGGATGCCGGGCATGCATTTCTATATTCCGAAAGTGCCATTGACAAGCAAAAACATTCTTCTGTTTTTCTGTGGCGGAGGACTTGTTGCCTATACTGTTTTTACATTTATAGTATTTGAGAGCATAAAGAGAGACACTGTCGCAATCACCAGGGACTTTGCACAGATGGTTCAGTCAGTGGTTACCGATAGAAACGATTCAGAGATAATTCTGCGTAATCTCATAAACCGTTCTGAAAATCCGATAATACTCACAGACACTTTATGGCGTCCTCTTATGTGGGGAAAGGTCAACTACGGCCCTGTTTTTAATCGCAAACAAATTCCGGGAAGCCATCTCAGCGATTATCAGCAGAAGGTTCTTCAAAAAAAAGTCGCCAGATTCAAAGATACCTATCCTCCGCTTCCAATGCGCTGGGGCAACAATGAACATGGATTTCTTCTCAGTGGTAACAGCCTGCTGATCAGCTGTCTGGTTTTTCTGCCGTTTATGGAAGCGGTACTGGTGGTTTTGCTGCTTGTACTGGCTTACTTTTCACTTCGTAATATCAGGGTTACTGAGCGAAGCAATCTGTGGGTGGGACTGGCAAAGGAAACTGCACACCAGCTCGGAACGCCTATTTCATCTCTTATGGGGTGGGTTGAGTACATAAGAACCATAAGGGATGTTGAGCCGCCTATTGAGCCGCAGGCTTTTCTGGAGCAATCGCAGAAAATCTGTGAAGATATGGAGAATGACCTGATCAGGTTACGGAAAGTCACGTCACGATTCAGCCAGATTGGTTCCATTCCTGCTTTGACACCGTGCGATATAAATGATAATCTAAAGGATGTGGCTGAGTATTTCAAGGTAAGACTTCCTCTTTTGCGCAAACGGATAGAGATCAAGTTCGATCTGGGAAAGATTCCTTCTGTATCTGTAAACAGAGATCTTATTGAATGGGTATTTGAGAACCTTCTGAAGAATTCCATTGATGCCATAGACTGTGATGACGGAAGAGTTGAGATCAGGACTGAGTACCTGGAAAAAGAGGGGGTGGTCAGGATTTATCAAAGAGACAACGGAAGGGGAATAGCCCGGGAGGCACATAAGAAGGTTTTCACTCCGGGGTATTCCACCAAAAAACGGGGATGGGGTCTTGGGTTGACACTTGCAAAAAGGATCGTCGAGGATTATCATAAAGGTAGAATATTTGTGAACTGGTCATCAAAGGCCAGGGGAACTGAATTCTGTATTGACCTTCCGGTTTGGCAGGGGGGCAATAAGCGAATCGGGGAAGGAGTTTAAAGAGATGTCCGGGGGCAGAAAAAAAGTTTTATGGGTTGATGACGAGATAGAGTATCTGAGATCGCACATTATGTTTCTGGAAACACGTGGTTACAGCGTAGTCCCGGTTTTCTGCGGTGATGATGCGATACAGATCATTCACCAGAACCCCAAAGAGTTCGACATTGTGCTGCTTGATGAACAGATGCCCGGAAAGGGCGGGCTGACTACTCTTGAGGAGATAAAGGATTTTATTCCGGACCTGCCGGTGGTTATGGTTACAAAGAGCGAAGAAGAACAGCTTATGGATGATGCGCTGGGCAAGAAGATCGACGGTTATCTGACCAAACCGGTAAATCCCAGCCAGATTCTTCTTGTTTGTAAAAAACTGCTTGACTCTAAACAGATCATCTCATCGCAGATAGCCCAGAAATTTATTCGCAGTTACTCACAGAACAGAACCGCTTTGAGCGGGCATCTGAAAGCTGGAGACTGGGTCAGGATGTATGAAAACCAGGTCTATTGGGATCTTGAACTCGAGAAAGTTGAAGATGAAGGGTTAAGACAGACTCAGGCGGGGCAGAAATCAGATTTCAATTCTGCCTTTTCCGACTTTGTTATTGATAACTATGCCAGATGGGTAAAGGGAAAAGGCGAGCCTCCGCTAATGTCGCATCAGGTGCTTGACAAATTGGTGTTTCCAAATATCGGGGACGGCAAGAAAAACATCTTGATGGTGCTCAGTGGAATGCGCCTTGACCAGTATATCGGAATAGAGCAGATCCTGAAGAAATATTTCAATGCGAAACATCAGTATTTCTATTCTATTCTCCCTTCATCGGGTCCTTTTTCGCGCAGCGCCTTTTTTGCCGGTGCTCTTCCGCTTGAATTTGCCTCCCGCCACGGCGGACTCTGGCAGGAGGGGGAAGAGCCAGAGATGTATGCCTATGGGATCGAACAGAATTTATTGAAAGAAAAATTGATCTCTTCCGGTTACCGTATAGAAGAAAAAGAACCATGGTTCACCAGGTTGACTGATCGTCTCAGTGCTCTGGAGCTTCTTAATAAAATTGATTCCTGCAAGACTTCGGAACTGGTAGTATTTGTCATCGATTTCTTTGATGTGCTGCTGCAGAACAGCACCTCTTCAAGCATACTGCAGGAGATTACAAATGATGAGAGCGGACTGCGCACACTTACCGAGTCATGGTTCCGGCTTTCAGCAATGCTTCAGGTATTAAAGAAACTCTCAGAGATGGACAGCAGGGTTTTCTTGACATCTGATCACGGCAGCGTTCTCTGCAGCAGGGGGACAGAGCTTTACGGAGCACAAGGCTGGGGGAAACATCTGCGCTATAAATTCGGCAAGGAGATCAGCTCAGATGAAAGGACTGTAGTGTTTCTGCATGATCCGACTCATTTTGGCATTCCCAGGTTCAGCGATGATTTCAAGTGCATAATAGCCAGGGAAAACTACTACTTCATTCATCCAGAAAAATTTGAGCATTACGGAAAACAGTACAAAAACTCTTTCCAGCAGGGCGGCATTTCACTTCAGGAGATGATTATGCCCCTTGGTACATTTGAAACACTGTAGGGATTCATGGTAACTATTACCCACTCTGTAGAAGAGACCAGGGAACTAGGGGCACGTTTTGCATCTGAAGTTAAACCGGGAGATGTTTATGCTCTGGAGGGGGATCTGGGAGCCGGAAAAACGGAGTTTGTGCGGGGATTCAGCGAAGCGCTGGGTGCAGATGCACCGGTAAAGAGTCCGAGCTTTTCTATCATCAATATTTATTCCACATCGAAGTTTCCTGTGTATCATTTCGATTTTTACCGCCTTAATGACCCATCAGAGCTCTCTGAGATCGGCTTTTATGAGTACCTGTCCTCAGATGGAGTATGTCTGATTGAGTGGGGGACAATGTTTCCTGATGTACTGCCGGAGAACACCAGGGTGATCCGGTTTGAAGATGAAGGCGGAGACAAGAGACGGATAGAGTATCCGCAGTAATGGGTAGCTCAGAGTGATTCTGGGAGTATTGGTTGAAGGATTCTGTGAGTTATTTAATCAAATCTTTTAAGCATACCTGACAAATTCGTAATATCGATTTCTTCCATATATCACTTAACTTAAGCACCCGGATCAGGATGAATCGCACTTATCCCTTGTACATAAAGGCTTTCACAAGTCGCAGATGTTCCACCAGTGTTGTGCACCTGCGATTTGTTCAAACCTTTTGCTACAAGATTTGAACGCACTTCCTCCCTTCCTTGATGCAAAGTCAGGTATCACTCACAATCTGAAAAAACAGTTTAGTTGCAAACCAGCAATGAACTATTGTGGAATGATATTTGCAGTCATAACCTCAAACTCTTAACAACATAAATGAAAGGTGAGGTTATGAAAATCACAAAATTTGCCTTTGTTTTACTGTTCTCAACCGCAGTTGTTTTTGCTCAGCAGCCTTCACAAAAGCAGGGTGGAGCAAGTGCCGATACGACACGGAAAAACAGTGGACAGACAAATGGTGGCACAATGGAATGTACGATGATGGGGTCAGGGATGGGAATGGGGATGATGATGCCTCGGGCAATGTTGACTCCTGATGGATCCATAATTGTCATTTCCGGAACGAAAATGATGAAATATGACAAAGATTTGAATCTTAAAAAAGAAGTAACCATAAAAGTGGATACTACTGCAATGAAAGGTATGATGTCTTGCCCGTCCAATAAGGGTCAGGTTGGCCAGCAACAGAAGCAGGGTCAACAGGGACAAGGGAAATAGGGTCGGGTGTAGTCAGGGTTAAACTATAGAGCCTGAGAAGCAAACCCGGCGTATAGAAACAAGAAAAAGAGGAGAGCTCTGCTCTCCTCTCAGGCAATATTTTAGAAAATTCAGATATCCGGGAAAACTGCTCTTCCAAAAGCCGTTATCAGGGCACCGGTAACTACGCTGAAGTAATCTTCATCAGAGGCTTTTAAGGGGATAGTTATCGGAATAGTGGTAGTAAGGCGGTTATCGGTACCTTCCAGAACTTCAGAGCCGGCACCGGTAAGCCCTTCCCAGAATTTCTGCAGAAGGTTCTTGTCTTCCTTGGAGAGGACCTGCAGGTTAACAAAAACCGGCTTTATCCAACCTGAGATGATGTCCTTTTTCGTGGCAAGTTGTGTTCTGGCTGCAAATGTTCCATCTTCAAAGCTCAACTCGGCATGTGCCCGGGCTGCATTATTTAACTCTGTAATGTCAAGTCTAGTCAAAGTGGCATTCATATCGAAAACCGGCCTTTTACTAACAGGGTTAAAGATCATGGCAATTTCAAGTTTCCCTGTTTTCATTAATCTTCCCTTGAGTTTCATCGATGCGTACAGATCTTCTGCAACTCTGAGACTGTTAGTAAGGTTCAGTATGGAGGCATCGATATCGGTCATGTTTATCTCGTATTGAGGATTTGTAGTGGCATTTCTGACTCTGACTTTCCCGTCACTGAGTACAAGAAGATCGATCCTGAACGGGAATAGTTCGCTGAGGATCTGAGTAACCGGTTTGCCTTGAGGTACTTTAGTGACCCCGATAATGTAATCCATTTCCGGCACTCTGATTTCCCCCCTTGCAACAAAATCACCCTTAAAAAGAGAACCCCAGTTTATCAGGAAATCGATGCTTTGCACTGAAATAAAGGGGATTGCGGTATCTGCGCTTTTTATGTCCAGGGAGATGCCTCTTATGGAGTAAGCGCCTCTGAGGAGATTCATATTTACCTTGTCTACTTTCCCTGTGAAGTCTTGAGATTTTTGTAGGGTGGAGTTAATGTACCATTTGACCGCAAAGGGCAGGATAATGCGGATGAGAATAAGGGTACAAAGAATAATGGTTATTATCCAGAATCTAAGCGGCAATTTTCGGTTTGGCGAAGTTTTGTTCATAACTCTAAAGAGGATATCGTGATATGTCTTTTAATTGAAACATCTCTGCAAAATGGCTACCATTATAAAAATGGAGTTCTTTTGGCCAGAGAAACCTGAGGATAAAACACCTGTGAGGAGGACAAATGGAGAAACAAGGGTGGAAGTACTGAAGAATTATAAATAGAAAAGAGAGGAAAATGGACCCTGTTTATGGATCCATCCCTTGCTTCCCTTACGTTCGGCTTTTATCTTATGCTAAGTTATTTTAGCCTTTTTCACTAAAACAGGACAGAGTACATGAAAATGAGCAGAAAAATATGCGCAAACCTCGGTATGTTGTTGCTTCTCTCGGGTGCTTTATATTTCCCGGACGCCCAGGTTTTGCGCGGGAAGGTAATTGATAAATCTGGAAACGGAATCGCAGGTGCTTCAGTTGAACTGGTTAATGCTGTATTGTCCACCCAGTCGGGAGCTGATGGCAGCTTCAGCATCTCAGTACCTATCAGCGCAAAGCCGTTTCTGATTAAAAAAAGGCAACCGGCACCGCTACTCAGAGGAAAATCGCTCTACTTTTCTGTCGATGTACCAAAAAAGGTCAAGGTTAGTATTTATACAATCGACGGGAGATTTCTTTACCATGTGATCAACAGTAAATTGGCACCCGGTTTCTACAATCTGAACCTGTTCAAACAGTCACTAAAGCCCAATGTCTATGCTCTTAAGGTGCAGATAGGAACCGAGTCCACTCAATTCAGGCTGCCTGTACTCAGCGGCGTGACAATGTACAGTGTGATGATAAAAAATAGGCCTGCCAATGAGAGTACTGGCAGTCTGCAGAAGAGTCTGATCGTAATGGACTCCCTAAATGTTTCAAAACCCGGTTACAATGCAGCCTCTATGCCCATAGGGTCTTATGATGATTCTGTGACCATAACTCTTGAACCTTATAAAGCATCATACCACCTCAACCCGCCAAATCAATGTTTTAACCGCTTTTTCGTTCAGGGGTGTGTAGAGGGCGATCCCAATTCTGCCTGCGGGGGAAAATGCAGGGTAGCAAACTCCTGCAGTCCGCCGGAAGACCCAAGCAAGTCCAACCTGCCCAAGACATTTATCTGCCCCAGATTCATGCTTTTCAGCACAGAGATGCTTCAGGCGGCGCTCGATGATGCGAGGGCTTACGGGTGGGGTACAGAAAGCTCGCCGTTTAATTACGGTGTAGTTGGACATGATGCAGATGTTGGAGGAGTTGATGATGGCCCAAGCAGTTGCTGTCAATGTTATCAGATCGTGTTTGAAGAACCAGAGCCGAGTTCTCCGAAATTCCCTGAACTCCCTAACCCCAAGCCACTGATAGTTCAGAGTTTCAACACTCAGGCCAGCGGTCCAAAGGGATTTGATGTATTCATGGGTGCCGGAGGATATGGGGCATTCAATTCCTGCTACAAAGATAATGATTTCGGAAGTACGACAAAATTTGATGAATTTATTTACGATCAATACCCCTACCAGAATCCTAACTCAGGGGGTATCTCCTTTCTGAGGTACCCTGAGGAGTGTCTGGATGGTTGGCCACCTACTGTTGCCGCTATTCAGTCTTCGGCCTGTCAGGAGAAAATCGAGCAGATGTGCAATCAGGCATTGGTAAATTCCAACCCGCAGGTGACAGAGGATACCAGACGCTCATGTATCGAGACTAATAAGGTGGGATCACTTTATCATCAGAACTGGAATGTGATGGTAAAACGTGTACGCTGTCCGGAGAATCTTACCCGGGTCACTGGATGCCGTCTGAAGGAGGATCACCTTCCTCTCCCGGACCCGACAGTTCAAACCCCCGAGGATGCTGCTGCAAACGGGACATTCAGGTCAGGGTACCATACTACCACGATGCAGGACTGCTGCAAACCGACATGTGCCTGGGCTGACCATGTAGTAGATAAAAACCTCCCGGCAGACGGGGAGTGGAACTCGTTTTACTCTTGTGACAAGAACGGGATACCGATTACGGCTGAGTAAGTATGTAGTTGCTTATGATATTATGGTTTTCACGGTGGCACCCTTTTGAGAGATAAAGGGTGCCATTTTTTTGGGGAAGAAACATATATGCCCTGATGTAAATAGCTTCTTCTGATAATCAGTCTTAAGAAGGGTTATTCACTACCCCTGCAAAAAGAACCAGCCCGTTTTGGCCAGCGCGGATAAAGTAAACAAAGGGTCTGTCGAATGTGATATTGTCTTCTGGTGGAGCAGAAGCGCCGACTCCTGATATACTGACTGTAGCAGCATATGCCTCTGTCCCCTCTTCATCGGTTTTAATTCCGGCTATATGATTGAAATTAGTTATGTAAAGGGGAACCTTCTCCTCGGTTCCGGAATACAGTGCAATTTCTGAAAGATCATGATTGTCGGAATCGAATATGCCATTTATACCTAACTGCTTCAGGACTGGTATCAATTTGATTCTGCTTGTAAAACTGAACTTCGGGATCCTGATCGTACCAAAATCCGCTGGTTCAGTTTCTGAAAGAGCTGTCAGACATCTGTTTGTTAAAAAGTTTTTGATTGTCTCTGTCTCAGGCATGTAGATGTCAAGAAAAAAGAAATCCCTGTTGTCTTTACCGTAGTAGAGTCTGGCGTTTGTGTAATCTTCAGTGGTGCGGATTTCATGCCTGTAATCGGATTTCATCATATTGACTGTAATGGTGCCTTCCGGAGAGTGAAAATTCTCTGGTCTGGTTTCAGTGATATCAAAAGGTGAGGCCCAGTCTGCTGCGAAGTAAATAGCATTTATTAGAACAGAAACTGTACCGGCTGACAGTTCCCGTGGGTCAACTGCATTTTTAATGTGCTGATCAGTGTTAGCGCTTATCCAGTTGTTTATCTTACCGGCAGCTTTTTCAGGATTGCTGAAATTGGTGCCGGCAATTTCCACACCGTATTTACAGTTTATAGTCTTTCTGAAAGTGTCGGTAAAGCTATAGGCTGAATCGATCCAGACTGCATCAGCGCATTGAAGTACAACTGTCTTGTCGGTGTATAACAATTCAGACAGAGCATCTTTAGCGTCATCCAGTGCTGCTTGTCCTCCGAGGGCTTCCAGAAGTTCCGTCTTTGATTCACCTGTTGCTCCTTCAGTTATTACCGCAAGGTTTCGACTAATACTGAAGGGACTCAGGACAACGTTGCTGTCTGAAAAATCCGGACCGGAATAGACTTTTTGAAGCAGATTTACCGAAAATGTGTTAATGGCAACACTGTATTCAGAAGAGATTGAAGAGAGAGGATTATCCGGGATTACATTGTATACAAAGGCGGCAGTATTGTTTTCGAGATTGCTTGACGAAGCTCTGGTTTGCTGCTCCTGATTTGCGCAGTTTGTAAATGATAATAGAAGAAAAGAGATGGCGACAACAGAGAAACACGTCAGATTAGTAAAAACCCTACTGTTCATATTAAGGCCCCTGATAAAGAACTGTGGAGCATGAGAGAAATGATTAAAATAAAATAAATGTAAAAAAGAGTACTGGCAAGCTATCAGGATAGGTGTGGTATTCGGGGAAGTGAAAAAATCTGGTACACATCTTGCTTTCTAAAACCTGCCGTTGAAAACAATAGGTTATTTGCTTAAGCGGAACGAAAAAAATGGAAGTATTCAGTTACAACGCAGATGAAATTCTCCAGACTGCAGTCTCAATCGAGAAAAACGCCTCTGAGTACTACCGGGAAGCATCGGTGGCCAGTGCCGGTTTTGAGAAACAGAGGAATCTTTTCCTTTATCTATGCCGGATGGAGAATGAGCATGCTCAGACCTTCTCGCAGTTAAGAGAGGGCCTTTCACAGGTAGAAAAAGGGTTTCGGGTGTATGATCCCGGAAATGAGATGCTCTTTTATCTTGAGAGCATGACAGGGCTTCACGGCTGGGAGGGTAAAGCGGGGCCTGCTGCAAAGCTGACTGGTAAAGAAAGTGTCCGAGAGGTGCTGATAACCGCAATCGCAGCTGAAAAGGATACAATTATCCTCTACAATTTTCTTAAAGATTATGTTCCGGAGGAAAAGGGACGCAGTATTGTCGAGCGGGTACTGAAAGAAGAGATGATGCACGTGGCAATTTTAAACCGTGAGTTAGATAACGTCAAGTAGAAATGCAGATAGATACTGAGGAAAACAGATGGCTGAAGAGCTTGAGCGCGGGATAAAAGAGATTACACAGGCAGTAAACTGTGACCCCGATGCATTGATTGACATTCTGCTGGAGGTACAGAGGAGATTTCGTGCTGTGTCCCCGGAAGCAGTCGATTTAATTGCCAAAGAGCTTGATATTCCCCGGATCAGAGTTGAGGATACTGCAACTTTTTATTCTGTTTTTTCAAGAAGACCGCAAGGGCAGATAGTCATCAGAATCGGTGATGATATTATCGATGAATTTAAAGGCTCTGACGACATCATCAGGGCCTTAATTGAGGAACTTGGAATAGAACCGGGGCAGACAACCACTGATGGATTGTTTTCACTCGTCAAAATTCCATATATAGGTATTCCTGATCAGGCTCCCTCGCTGATGATAAACAGTGTTATTCTATCTAATGTAAGGTCGGAATCTGTTCCCGGGATTGTAAGGCACCTCAGAGAAACAAATGATCCGCAGACACTTGTTACTTCAACCGGTGATGGAAACAACTCTCATGAGCTTGTTCGCTCAATGATCAATAACAATATCCGGATAAAAGGGCCGGTTCTTTTCGGTAAATACACCCGTGGGGCATCTGTCAAAAAGGCTCTTGTCATGAGTGCTGAAGAGATTATCGCTGGAGTGAAAAAAGCAAAGCTTAGAGGCAGGGGTGGAGCGGGGTTTCCAACAGGGATGAAGTGGGAATTCGGCCGCAAGGCGGGAAGCGGCAGAGAGCGGTATGTGTTCTGCAATGCCGATGAGGGGGAGCCTGGTACATTCAAAGACCGGGTACTTTTAACAGAACGAGCCGATCTTATGTTTGACGGCATGACGATTTGTGCTTATGCAACCGGGGCACTTCATGGAATCCTTTACTTACGATTTGAGTACTCCTATTTGCGGGAATTTCTGGAATATGTACTGGAGCAGCGGCGCAGGGAAGGTCTTCTGGGGAAAAGTATAGGCGGCACAGGGGATTTTGATTTTGACATCCGCATACAGTTGGGAGCCGGGGCCTATGTCTGTGGAGAGGAAACAGGCATGATTGATTCCTGTGAGGGTAGAAGAGGTGATCCTAAGAACCGTCCGCCATTTCCTGTGCAGAAAGGTTTTCGTGGATTACCTACGATTATTAACAATGTGGAGACTTTCTGTTGTGCGGCACGAATCGTAGAGAAAGGGGCAGAATGGTTCTCTTCAATGGGAAGCGGGACCTGTCCCGGCACAAAGCTTCTGAGCGTATGTGGCGACTGCGATTATCCCGGTATTTACGAAGTGCCTTTTGGTATCCGGTTGAATGATCTGTTGAAAATCGCTGGTGCATCTGACCCCTATGCTGTTGTAGTGGGAGGTGCCAGTGGTCTGATAGTTGGAAAGGACAATTATTCAAGATCAATCAGTTACGATGATCTTTCAACTAGCGGCGCTGTTATTGTCTTGAATAAAGAGAGGGACCTTTTCAGGGTAGTAGAGAAGTTTACCGATTTTTTCATGGATGAGAGCTGCGGGCATTGTACTCCCTGCAGGGTAGGGACATACCTTCTGCGGATGCGCCTTAAGGATATCAGGGAGGGGAGGGGTAGCGAGTCTGACATTTCATATCTGGAGCACCTTGGCAAGGTGATGAAAACCGCAAGCAGGTGCGCGCTTGGTCAGGTCGCGCCTAATCCGGTGTTTTCCACTCTGAAAAGTTTCAGGTCGATTTACGATGATAAATTTATAAAGCCGGAATCCGGTCGTAAAGCATCGTTTGACATATACAATTCAATAGTTGAAGCCGAGAAAATTGCCGGAAGAAAATCAACATGTTTCCCTCACTGAGGTGATATGGAAGAGTTCACTTTTTCTATAGATGGAAAAAAGGTGAGTGGCAGGCCAGGGCAGACTATCATGGAGGCAGCCGATGAGGCTGGTATCTATATTCCGCGTCTTTGCAGTCATAAGAAAACCGGACCGCACGGGAGCTGCCGTATCTGTATGGTGATTGTAAACGGGCGCCCCCAGGCAGCCTGTATTCAGCCTGCGGCCAAGGGGATCAATGTAGAAAATAATACAGAGTTTCTCCTTGAGATACGGCGCGCTTTATTTGACATGCTGTTTATCGAAGGGAACCACTACTGCATGTTTTGCGAGAAAAGCGGAGAATGCGAGCTTCAGGCCCTTGGATATCGTCTGGGTGTTCTGGCTTCTCAATTTCCGTTTATTTATCCGAAACGGGATGTGGATGCCTCTCATCGGAATGTTTTCATCGAACATAACCGTTGTATTCTATGCGCCCGCTGTGTGCATGCCTCAAAGGATATCGACAAAAAAGAGGTGTTCGGGTTTGTAAACAGAGGCAGACATAAGAAACTGGCTGTAAATAAACGCGATGGAGCAGCCGGAACAAACCTCGATCGGCATGATATGGCTGTAAGGGTGTGTCCGGTTGGTACTCTGATGCCTAAGCATGCAGGATACCGTGTGCCAATCGGGAGAAGAGTCTATGACAAGCTTGTGATCGGTCATGAGATAGAGAGTAGCGCAAAAGCTGAAAAGCAGGGTGAAAATGAGTAAACCGAAGATCGCTACTGTATTTCTGGGTGGATGTTTTGGATGTCATATGACAATTCTTGATCTTGATGAGAAGCTTGAGACGCTTACTGAAGTTATTGAGTTTAATAAATCTCCTCTTACTGATATTAAGGAATTCGGGGAGAGGTGTAAAATCGGAATTATTGAGGGCGGCTGTACAAATGAGGATAATGTACGGGTACTTCAGGAGCTCAGAGCAAATTGTGATTACCTGATTTCGATGGGGGAGTGCGCGATCCAGGGCGATATCCCTTCTCTACGGAATACTGTTTCTTTACGGGAGTGCATGGAAGAGGCTTTCCTTAACGGAATTACAGTTTACAATCCACAGAAGAGAATCCCTGATGATCCAGAGCTTCCTTTATTATTGGAAAAGGTGGTTCCCTGTCACCAGGTAGTTGACATCGACTACTTTATACCGGGTTGTTCACCCAACTCCGAAGCGGTGTGGAAGACAATTAACGCTATTTTGAGAGATGAGCCGGTGGAGCTTGAATACAGGCTGCTGAAATATGATTGAATTAAAGAGGTTAAGAAGTGCACCTTGGTTAGCGCTGAACGCTGAGCTGTGAACGAGCCATTTTAAAAGCAGGGTTTTCATCAGTCGGATCTGAACATGATAATAGAAATCGCATTGCAGGCGGGTGTGAAAACTTAGACGAAACAGGATATCTATGCAGAATTCAGGCCTGAAACGAATCGCAATTGATCCGGTAACGCGGGTTGAGGGTCATGGCAAAATCACAATTCTGCTAGATAAGAACAATAAAGTGGCACAGACCCGGTTCCATACGGTTGAGTTCCGGGGTTTTGAGCGTTTTATCAGGGGCAGGTTGCTTTGGGAGGTTCCTGTTATCGCGCAGAGAATGTGCGGGATCTGCCCGGTGAGTCATCATCTAACAGCTGTAAAGGCAATGGATATCATTGAGGGGATTGATAGAATACCGCCTGTGGCAGAGAAGATCCGCAGACTGATGCATTATGGACAGATACTGCAGTCTCATGCCACACACTTTTTCTATCTGGCATCACCGGACATACTTTTTGGTTTTGATGCAGCTCCCACTGGACGGAATATTTCGGGTGTGCTTGACAAATTTCCCGAGTTCGCCCATCAGGGAATTTTTTTAAGAAAGTTTGGACAGGAGATAATCAGGGCGACAGTCGGGAAGCGGATACATGGAACGGGTGCGGTACCGGGGGGGGTGAATAAGAATCTCTCTTTAGAGGAGCGGGATGAATTCATAAGGGATATAGACAGTGTTCTTGATCATTCAGAAAAAGCGGCTCAATTTATCAGAGATTTCACCTTGAAGAACATGGAGCTGTCCTCACTGGGGACGTTCCGCTCAAATCACCTCTGTATAGTCAAAGAAGACGGGGCAATGGATCTATATGACGGCAAACTGAAAGCTGTCAGTGCATCGGGAGAGTGCCTTTTCGATCAGGTTGAGGTTTCGCAGTACCATTCCTTTATTGCTGAAGAGGTTCGTTCGTGGTCATATATTAAATCACCTTTTATAATGTCTATGGGGCTGCAGTCGGGGTGGTATAGAGTCGGACCACTTGCAAGGATGAACTGCTGCACTTTTATCGATACTCCGAAAGCGGAAAGTATGCGTAAAGAATTCCGTGCTCAGACAGATAACCGTCCATGCAATCGATCTCTATGGTACCACTGGGCAAGGATGATAGAGATGCTTCATGCGGCCGAAAAAATCCAGGAATTACTGAATGACCCGGAACTTCAGGGCAGAGATATTATCGCCCCCAGGGGCGAGCGGCGGGAGGAGGCGGTCGCGGTTCTTGAGGCGCCTCGGGGTACGCTGATTCACCATTACAGGGTTGATAAGAATGATCAGGTTACAATGGCTAACCTTATAGTGCCTACGACTCATAATAATGAGCCTATGAGCAGGGCTGTCAAAAGCGTGGTAGAGCAGTTCATTGATGGAAAACCTGAGATAACAGAGCCGATGCTTAATCAGGTGGAAGTGGTGGTAAGGGCGTATGATCCGTGTTTGTCTTGTTCTACACATGCAATGGGTAAAATGCCGTTAGTGGCTGAAATCTATGACTATAAAGGGAACCTTGTTCAGAGAGTTGTGCGCAGGGAGTCGGATTGAAGATCAAGAATGTTAAAAAAAACAATAATAAGCAATTAAGGTAACACTACTCAATAATACAACGAGATTTTGTATGGTAATTTCAAGGTAACAGGTGTCAGCCTCATCATGCATTCCAATCCCTTTTTAACATCGAATAGACAACCGCATCAACGTAATGATCGTACAACCATTCAAAGTCCCGTGCTATGCCCTCCTGAACGAACCCGAGTCGTTCCGGAATTGCCCGGCTCTTTGTGTTGCCTGTTGCACAATTGATTTCAATTCTGTTCAGCCCGTAGTTGTTAAACAGGTAATCCAGGATGCCTTTACATGATCTGGTCATGATTCCTTTGCCTTGAAAAGGTTCTGCCAGCCAGTAGCCAATAGAGGTTTTTTTGTTAGCCCAATCAACAGGAAGGACGCCAAGAATGCCTGACAAATTACGTTTATAGAAGATTGCGACCTCAAAACCTTTGTTATCAGAGTATTTCTTTTTTACAGAAGAAATAAACCCTTTAGTTGCTTCAAGAGAGTTCGTGGTATCAACCCAGGAGAGCCATTCCCTTAAATACGCTTTATTATCAATAATTAGCTTGAAAAGCTCTTGGGCGTGTAAGAAATCCAAAAGAACTAATTCTATTTCATTGTCGATTGTTAATTTGAACAAATTTCCTCCTTCAGTATACTATGCGATATATACTGCCCTGATATAAAATAATGACAATGGTGCAATAACGTTTCGCGATTGAAATATGGAAGATAAATTCCGGGTGGAACTTCTAAACTTCAACTTCATACTCTGGAGCGACCTCTGCGGCCTGTGTTCAGACTACCGTGGAGGACTGGTGTCATATTTCTTCATTTAAAAGTAATACCAGATCGACTCATATTCATCCACATCCTCCCCGTCAGCAGCCAGTCTCTGGAGGTAGTTGTAAATGGGGACATCTGTGTAGAGGTAATCATCTGTGAGGGAGATTTTCGACTCCCAGGGATAGAAACGGTAAATTCGTTTACCGTCTGGAAGTACCATGACAGGCTCGTGGTCCTGCCATGCCCTGAGATGAGATTTGCCGAGTCTGGGCACATTAAAAACAGATTCATCGGTACGGGCAAGCCCTGGAAGAAGCCTGGCTTCCTCTTTTCTTTCCTGCTCTATTCTGGCAATCGGAACCCGGAAATCATCGGTTTCCTCTTTCCCTTTAGTGTTAAAGAGGTAATAGGGGTCGATTCCGCAAAGCTTGAGGGATTTCCTTAAAAACGAAGTCTCGAATCTTCGGCTGTTATAATATGTAAAGACCTGCTGATTATATATATTTATTCCGGCCTGCTTTATTGACTTTACAGCACCTGTTAATTCATCTGTCAATTCTCCGGTGCTTTCGACATGAGTCATTATCGAGATTTCCCGTTTTCCCCACTCATGGTATCTATATAGTATATCAATCAGCTCTTTATCTATCCTCATCGGGAGGGTAACAGGAACCCTGGTGCCGATTCTTATTCTCTCTATCCGCTGTATTGAGGAAATCTTATTCAGAATATCATCAATAATTTTGTTATCCAGAGTCAATGGATCACCGCCGGTTACCAGCACCTCAGTAATAGAGTCATTTTCTCTAATCCATTCGATAGCCCTGTTGATTCTGTTCTGGTTAAGCGAGCTTTCTTCAATATCAGTTATTTCCCAGTTGCGCTGACAATAGACACAGATCTGCGGGCATGAGTCAAATGGTTTTAGAATAACTATCTGAGGGTAACGACGGGTGACGTTTTCAATGGGACTGGTGGTTTTTTCGCCCATAAAGTCATTATCCATACCGCATTCCCTGTTCTTTGCAATTGTTCTGCAGTAGTTTACACCAGGGATGACCTGTGCTCTTGCTGCACGGTCGTGAAGCGTTCGGCCCGGTGATGAAAAGAGGGTAAGGTAGTAAGGTGTAATTTGCACAGAAATACCTGTAGCCTTTGCCTCTTTCAGACCTTTAATTTCATCGTTTTCAAGCTCTACAAATTTTCCGATTTCTTCAGCGTCCCGGAAGATGTGTTTAAGATGCCAGCGGTAATCATTCCAGTTATCTTCTGAGGCACCGTAATGTTGAAGAATTCGTGACCTGAGTTCGAATCGGGACCTGCTCACGACCTGGTCGGTGCCTGTTCTGAATTGTCTGAACCGCGAATGCATCACTCTGGCATAATTGTCAAGCTCTTTGGAACGTTCCTGTGGATTATCAGTATTAAACTCTTCCGCGGTAAAGAGATTTGCTATACCTGCATCTCCGTTTATTCCTCTAAACAGATATAGAAATTCACACAGGAACCCTTTTTCTGTTTTTTCAAGCATTTCTTCTTTATTCTGGGCAATTTCCAGAAGACGTTTCAGTGCAGAAAAGCTGGAGAGCATCTCATTTTCAGTACGGAAAATGTTTTTAAGCACCCTTATGCATTCCCTTGCGTTGTTGCGTTCGATTATGTGATGAGATGCGCTGTAGCGGGGGGAATAGACATTGAAATAATGTCTATCAAGACTGTCAAGATAGGCAAAGATCATTTCACGGGCGGTTGGAAGGTCGATGACTTTTTTGAGAATGTCGTAGATCGCCGGATCACTTTCCCATAAAGCCTTAGTAACAGCCTCTTTGCTGGAATTTACAAGCGTAGATGCGGTAATCATGGTCATCACCTCCGGAAATAAAAGGAGCACAGAGAAGCTCATGACCTGTATGGACATGCCCCATGACTCTGATCGTGTTTTTGTCTATTGCCTTACAGGCAATCTGTTTATTTACTTTGCAGCCATCAGGAAATCCGAAGAAAATACTACGGAGTAAACACTGGTCCCACAGGAAGATGGAGACTTGAAGAATATGGCTATCTTATAAAATATTAATGTGCACCGGAGATGCCAACAAAAAAGATAACTGATTTCCGGTTTGCCATGTTGCAATGTCACTGAATTGTCTGTTCTGCAGGAAAGAACCGTTCTTTATTGGCAAGCATCCATGCAGCTTTCTGCTGGTATATTGTGTTAAGAAGGCGCAAAGGACTTTGTGACGGTGTTTTTATGGAAATTGCTCTCTGCAGAAAATCCGAGAACCCATCGGAGTCAGATAATTTAAGAGAAAGTACAGAAGCCCTGTTTACATAAGGGGAAGCTTTAGTTCCGTCCGACAGATCAATGGCCTTTTTAAAGAACTCTTTAGATTTCTCCACATCCCCGCCGAGTGCTTTAGGTGCCGAGGCATAATAAATCGCCATGAATTCGTAAACCGCGCCGTCACTGAAACTGCTGTCAAGATAAAAAACTTTCTGCATTAGAGAGACCGCTTTTTTCAGAGACATGGCAAGGGCCAGATCTGATCTGTCAGAGAGAATTGCACCTGTCCAAGCCACAGATCCCCAGTACAGGTATGCGGTGTCATCAATGCCGGTAATGCTCAGGGCAGAATCGGATGAACCTCCGGAGAGAGCATCGTAAATGCCTGGGTGTCTTAGGTCAAGCCCCTTCAAGATGTAGTCTTTCCCTCTGAGGAAAAGTTTTTTTGCCCGTTTCCCGGCTGCCTTTTTTGCTGTCTTGAGAGAATCCGCAAGAGTATCGGCTTCAAATAAAACGTAGCCCTGGGCATAGAGGCAGAAAAGCTTACCTGTGGCAAGGAGGAGTTCTGCATTTGTCGAGTCTTTCCGGGCCAGTGATTCGTAGAGTTTTATTGTAAACGGGAGCGCATCCCCTATAAGCTCCGGATCATCATCGGAAGTAAAAACATCTCCGGTCTGGGATGAAAGGGTGCTGGTGAAACCCGTTAAAGCCATTTTCCTTATCGAGCAGCCATTAAAGAGAATAAGGGCCAGAAGAATCATCATTACATTTTTTTTGATCATAACCATAATACTCACAAAGTAGTTGAAATGAGAGAATTTCTGTGAATCTGGAAAATACTCAGCTTCGCCGGAAAAATCAAAGAATAACGCCAAATTCATCGAGAGTGCCGCAGGAATCAAAATACCTGATACCTGACTTATGCTCCCGGATCAGGGCGAATTGCAATTATGCTATCCCGAATGCATAAATCAGGTAACATAAGCATCTCCCCGGATATGCAGAAAGTATTTTTAATTATCTGGCTCATACGTGTACCTATTCATATTCACAGGAGTATTTCAGCATGAATCTTGATTTAGCGATCCGCAAGGTTCCAGATTTCCCCAAGCCGGGCATACTTTTTTACGATGTAACCAGTATTTTCACAAACCCTGAAGCTTTCGGGTATGTGGTTGACAGTATGGTAGAACTTTACAAGGGAGAAAATATCGATGGGGTTATATCGGTTGAGAGCAGGGGATTTCTACTTGGAGCCTGCTTCTCCTACAAGATGAAGCTTCCGCTTGTTCTGGCCAGAAAAAAAGGGAAACTTCCGGGCAAGACTATCTCCCAGAGTTATCTTCTTGAGTACGGTTCAGCGACTCTGGAGATACACGAGGCGGATCTGGTTCCAGGGAAAAGATGGCTTATTATCGATGATTTGATTGCTACCGGTGGAACTCTGGAGGCTGTTGCCGGGATGATTGAAAGTGTGGGGGCGCAGGTTGCCGGTATATTTGGAGTCATCGGGCTTCCGTTTCTCAATTACGATGCCAAGATTGGCAGATACAACCCTAAAACATTGATAAACTATCATAGCGAGTGAGTATGCAGGAACTAAGGATAAAGGAATTGCTGCTTAGGGGAAAGCCCGGCACAGATGTGCTGGTGAAAGGCTGGATAAGGACCAGACGTGATTCCAGAGAGTTTTCATTTCTGGAAATTAATGACGGATCCTGTCTGATGAATCTTCAGGTGATTGTCTCTCAGGAAATGCCAGGGTTTTCTCAGGTGTTAAAATTGACTACCGGGAGCAGCCTCGAGGTGAGAGGAAAGCTGGTGCAGTCACCTGGAAAGGGTCAGGCTGTAGAGCTTCATGCGGAGTCGGTAGTGGTCCATGGAATCGCCAATCCCGATTTCCCTCTGCAGAAGAAAAAACACAGCTTTGAGTTTCTTCGCCAGATTGCTCACCTGCGGCCCAGGACTAACACTCTCGGTGCAGTGGCAAGGCTCAGGAGTTCCCTCAGCTTTGCGGTACATTCCTTTTTTCAGGAGCGTGGATTCTTCTATGTACAGACACCCATTATCACCACCAGTGACTGTGAAGGTGCAGGGGAGATGTTTCATGTGACCACACTCGACCTGAAGAATATTCCCAGAAACGAATCTGGCGATTTAGACTACACACAAGATTTTTTTGGGAAGCCGGCCAGCCTCACTGTAAGCGGGCAGCTTGAGGGTGAGGCCATGGCGATGGCTTTAGGACGGATTTACACGTTTGGTCCTACATTCCGGGCTGAAAATTCAAACACTCCCAGACACCTGGCAGAATTCTGGATGATTGAGCCTGAGGCGGCATTCTTCACTCTGCAGAATGACATGGATCTGGCTGAGGAGTTTGTGCGCTACCTTTGCACTTACGTTCTGGAGAAAAACAGTGATGATCTCTCGTTTTTCAACGAGCGCATCGACAAGGATCTTATCGCGCGCCTTGAGGGGATAGCATCTTCTCCGTTTCAGCGCATTACCTATACTGACGCCATGAAGATATTGGAGGAGAAAAACAGTTCTTTTGAATTTCCGGTAAAGTGGGGAAGTGATATCCAGTCGGAACACGAGAGGTATCTTTCCGAAACTGTGTTCAGGAAGCCTGTTATTGTGTATGATTATCCAAAAGAGATAAAGGCATTCTACATGAGGCTCAACGAAGACGGCAGGACGGTGCGGGCGATGGATGTGCTTGTGCCTGGTATCGGGGAGCTTATTGGTGGAAGTGAAAGAGAGGAGAGATATGACGTTCTTCTTGGCAGAATCAAAGAACTGGGGCTCAATTCTGAGAACTACTGGTGGTATCTTGATTTAAGGAAGTATGGAAGTGCACCTCACGCCGGCTTTGGCTTGGGATTTGAACGTCTGCTATTGCTTGTGACTGGTATGTCAAATATCAGGGATGTGATTTTATTTCCCAGATTTCCGGGGAATGCAGAGTTTTAGTGGCTGGGAATGGGTTTGATTTAGAGGCAGGTGTTGCACTGTGAGGTATAGGTGGCACGGTGCTGTCTTACCCCAGAGATGACATAGTGCCAAGACCCAAGGCCCCGATTTCACCTCAGAGATGAAAAAGTGACAATGCAAATTCCCAAAATCATCTCTGAGGTGACATGGTGCCTCAACCCCTTAGACTACCAGATTCATCTCTGAGGTTGAAAAACAGGGGATTTTCAAGGTTTCTACTCGCCTCCGGCTTTTTGTCACGGTTTT
>JAAYYB010000050.1 GCA_012515615.1 Fibrobacter sp. | reverse complement strand
TGACTTAACACGTAAATCGAAAATCATCTCTGGGGTGAGACTGTGACTTAACACGTAAATCGAAAAATCATCTCTGGGGTGAAACTGTGACTTAACATGTAAATCGAAAATCATCTCTGGGGTGAGATTGTGACTTAACACGTAAATCGAAAAATCATCTCTGGGGTGAAACTGTGACTTAACACGTTAAATCGAAAATCATCTCTGGGGTGAGATTGTGACTTAACATGTTAAATCGAAAAATCATCTCTGGGGTGAGACTGTGACTTAACACGTTAAGTCACAAAGTCCCGGGCTGAAAAAAAACCAAGGTGAATTAGTTCAAATCGCTAAGTTACCTCTGAGGATTACCATTCTTATCATGAAGGACTATAGTCAAATGGATTCATTTCTGGAAAACATCAAAGAGTACAAAAAGCAGATGGAAAAGGGTGCTGTTCAGGCGGCTTACAAGGGGCTGATGAAATACATTATGGATCTAAAGACATATTTCAAAACCAGATACCCTGAATATTTTGTATCCGGCAGCATCTACTATGGGTATATGGATATGACCTACTTCTCATTTTTTCCGGAAGTGCTCAAAGAGAGGAAATTAAAGGTCGCGGTGGTTTTTCTTCACGACAAGTTCAGATTTGAGGTCTGGCTTGCAGGATACAACAAGCAGATCCAGAAAAAGTTCTGGAATTTAATGAGAGAAAAAAACTGGAAAAAATACCGCCTTGTGACATCATTAAAAGGAAGCGATTCTATTGCGGAACACATTCTGGCAGATAATCCAGACTTTAGCAATCTGGATAATCTAACCAAAACGATAGAGAAAAGGATCCTAATGTTCATACAGGATATTGTGAGTTTCTTATCAGACAACTAAAATCCAGGTTGCCTGTAGCATTACTCCTCGGAACTGGTAAAGACCTGTTCAATAATTTTACGGGCCGTATCTGTGACAAAGGCAGCAGCATCTTTAAGTGCGGCAACCGGGTCCCTTCGAATCTTAAGTTCCTGCTGACTTACCATATAAAAAAGTCCATCAAGAGCTTTCTCCGTGGCATAGTCGACAATATTAGTATTCAGAGGATCCACAGACGATACTCCGGCATTTTCAAGCATGCTAAGAGAAGCCTGCGCAGCCGGGGCAGTCAGAAGGTTCCCTGACTCTGCTGTGGTTACAAGTTTAGTATAAGCGTCAGCCACTTTGTTAAAATTTGTGGCAAATTTACTCCACACATCATCAAAAGTGTACTTCGAACCCAAAGCACTGATCTTTACTGAACCTAAAGAATTCTCGATTACAGGTTTAAAACCCGAAACCAGTACATCTGATGTCGTTGTTTCCAGATAATTTGTCGCACCAGTAGAATCATCTCCAAAAAGAATCTCTTTTGCAGAAGCAAATGTCATTTCTTTTATCGCAGTCTTGAAAACATCAACAGAGAGCCCAGCAGCGTTTTCCGCACCACGATTCAGTCCCCTGACCATCGCTTCCCGGTACTCTGCGAAATCGATACCGGCCGCTGAAAGAAGAGTCTTCCCGGCAGTAGTTTCTTTAAGAAGATCTACAGTCTCAATTGCTCTTTCCACATCATCAGGAAGCAGGATTCTCAGCAGTTCATTTGCAAGGTAACCGGTCACTTCATTTGTGACCTCGTTGACCTCACCGCTGGTGTCACTTAGAGTCAATGCAGCAGTCTTGCTGCCAAGGGTGAGTGATTCCTTTAACCCCGAAACGATCTGACTATCAGTTAATCCGGTATCATCAATGGATTTACCTGCATCCTCAAGAGTAGAGAGTAAATCACATGAGGTCAACATCAGTAGAGAAGAGATACTGACAACAAATAGGGATTTTTTCATAACGTCTCCTGTCCAGCGATGAAAAATCAGTTTCCTCTAATATATCATAAAAAAAAGAAAAAGAAAAATCAGATAAAAGATACTCTAAAAGAAAATAGTTTAAGCGCAGCCACCCATCCTGGATTCTAAGGTGAAAAGGACTTCTTTCATTTACGGTTTCGCCGGGTATAAGAACTCAGTACACTTTTAAGTTCCTGAAGACTGCCGGCAGTCACAATTTCCCTATTATTCAAAAACAGAACCAGGGGTTCTTTGATGGAAAGATTCCTGAGCAATTTCCATTGTTCCTCAAGGGAAAAAGAATCTCTGAGTGCCCATGACGCAATAGTATCGGGATTCAATCCGGCCTTTCTGCAGAAAGAAAACCAGTAAGAACTGCCCGGATTTTCAACATACTCTTTTAAGTAACCCCTGAATTTCTCTTTAGACATTCTGTCTATCAGAAGCCATCTTTTCGACTCTTCCTGCCTGAACCGTTCTTCTGTCCCCACAATTTTTTCCCCGGTTGGCTCGCTGTAGAAAACCGGCTTCAACCTAATTTCCGGCATCGAGTCATCAAAGACAGCATTCAGAACAGCAGAAATCTCAGTAAAAAAAGGATCAACAAACAGAACCGCAGACCCTTTCTCCTGTTTTCTGAGGTGATAGTAATTTCTCCGGGCAATTCCATCTTTGAAAATCAATCCGCCGCTCTTTTCCAGAAGCCCGCTCTCAACCGAACTGAAATTATGTGTCAGCTTCACTTCTTTACCAAACACATAAAATGGAAGCGCCTGCGGATTAAACTCTTTTATCAATTCTTTACCTTTTTTTGAATCAATAGTGACAACATCTACATTAGCACCCGGAAAGAGCTCCCTTGTGGTTGCGATCATTTCAGATTCAGGATGCTGGAACACCGGATCTGCCACCAGAACAGAGAACACAAATGGTACAGCATCACGAAACTCGCAATTCCCTGAGATGCATCGTCCAATTTTTCCGGTCTCTCTGCAATCGCTGTCATCTATACACTGGGGCAGTGAATCGCAAAACTCCGATTCATCAGACTTTTGGGCACACTCAATCTTTCCAAGCCTCAGCTTTGAGATCTGACCCCCATAAAGGGAATTGTTGATCAGCAAGGTAGGCGAGGCATTGATATTCAGACGCTTTGATCTTGTATAATGATAAGCAAGCTCGGACCGGCCTTTTGAAGCGATCCATTTTCCAATTTTGTCTTTATCCAGACCAAGGTCAGCTGCTGCAGCACTGCTGTTTAAAAGATTTTCTGAACATTGTTCAAGGAATTTGACCCATTTGTCAGGATAAAGCTCTTTTACCGCAAGCCACAGCATCTCATCCCTCACCTCTCCTTCTCCATGCAGGGATGTGAGGCTCGAGTCGCTCTCAACTGTGCCTATAAACCAGAGATTCCACCCGAGTGCAGGAAACGCCTTTACAAACCCCATAAAGGACGCAAGTGCTTCAAGGCCGTATGGACACTGGCTCATAATGTAAAGATCATAAACCTGTTCCGGTTTCTTCTGCGTTAATCTGGTTACTTCAACTATAGAACTGTCCTCCGGAACTTCCGGCCCTGCAGTGAGCCAGCCACTTCGTATAACATCTACTCTTTTACCGGATATGCGCAAATCAACAAAAGAGAGGCTTTTACCCTGAAACCCAAACTGCATCACCGGAGCACCGCCCTTTAAAATCACAGGATCTATATCGGTTTTTCGGTGTCCGTTTACAATCAGGTCACATTCCGGAAAGGAATCCCGCAGTTTAATAGAGTTTTCCTGCCCCAGATGAGAGAGTATCACCTGAAAATCTGATCTCTCTGTCATTTCTTTCCAGTATTTACGAAGCGATGAAACAGGGTCCTTTATTGAAACACTTTTATCAATATCAAAGAGCTTCTCCCGAGGGGTCAAACCTGTTACGCCAATTGTGTACTGACCCTTTTTTATCAAAAGATACGGCGAAACCAGAGTCTCGGAGGCATTAACAAAACAATTGGCGCTAACCAGTGGTACTCCCGCTTCAGCAGCTCTCTCTTTGAGCCACTTACCACCGTACTGAAGATCATCATCACCCACAGCGGCTGCATCATACCCGATCACTCCCATGCCTCTTAAAGTGGCAATTGTCCTCAGCGAATCCGCGGCCCGCCCCTCGGTATAGGAATCGTATATGCCTCCACCAGAAAACCCACCGGCATCAAGGAACAGGGAATGCTCTCCCCTGCCGATCTTTTTTAATAGAAACGCCCTTTTTGACAGCCCCCCACCCGGGTCCTTTGGACAGTCACAAGCTTCAATCATTGCGTGAGTTTCTGCACCGGCAACGACTGTGAGATTTATATCGTTTGTACCGGCGATGATTGCTGATTTAATAATGGCCAGAGAAAACCAGAAAAGGCAGACTCGCTTCATCAAGAATTTCCTTCCCGACATAAATGAAAAACACTGATTCCCGATCAAACTACACAGTGGAAACCCGCTTTATTCTGGAAAACGGAAATCATGCGGTTGATTTTAAGATAGAAAGATGAACAATGAGCCTTTATATGGCTGAAGGTAATCATCCCACTGCTTCTACAATAAAATAACTCTTCTTGCCTTTTTGCAACAGGATGTATTTGTCATTCAGCAGATCTGTCTCAGAGATTTTTGAAGACGGGTCATCTATTTTTACCTTATTTACTGAAACGCCACCCTGGCTCAGCATTCGTCTTGCTTCACCCTTTGAGGGAAACATTCCTGTTTTTTCCGAAACCAGATCTATAAGGCTGATACCATTCTGAAGTTCATTGCGAGGCACTTGTTTTTGGGGAACACCTTCGAAAACAGAAAGGAAGTCCTTCTCTGAAAGCTGATGAAGAGTTTCTGTTGTACCTTTTCCAAAAAGGATCTCCGATGCACCCAGGGCAGTCTGATAATCTGCCTGAGAATGCACTATGATTGTTACTTCTCTGGCCAGAACTTTCTGCATATGCCTCTCATGAGGTGCTGCTGCATGCTTTTCTTCCAGTTCATTAATCTGTTCCTTTGAAAGAAATGTAAATATCCTCAGCAGCCTTGGCGCATCCTCATCAGATACATTGAGCCAGTACTGGTAAAACTTATAAGGTGAGGTCATCAACGGGTCGAGCCAGACACTTTCACCACCTTCGGTTTTTCCAAATTTCTTGCCGTCCGCCCTGGTGAGGAGCGGACAGGTAAGCGCGTAAGCCTCTCTTCCAGCCTTGCGGCGGATAAGCTCTGTACCCGATGTAATGTTGCCCCACTGATCAGATCCGCCCATCTGAAGGACACATTTTTTATTTGTAAACAACCAGTAGAAATCGTAGGCCTGAAGAAGCTGATAGCTGAATTCCGTAAATGAAATTCCACTCTCCCATCTGTTTTTGACCGAGTCCTTGGAGACCATATAATTAACTGTAAGGAATTTGCCGACATCACGCAGGAAATCGAGGAATTTTATCTCCTTGAACCAGTCGTAGTTATTCACGATTTCAGCTCTGTCATCAGAAAAATCCAGGAATTTTGAGAGCTGCTTTTTGATACACTCCTGATTGAATGCAACCACATCTGCAGAAAGCAGCTTTCGTTCATCAGATTTACCGGAAGGATCCCCGATCATGCCCGTGGCTCCGCCTACAAGCGCAACAGGTTTATGGCCGCAGCGCTGAAAATGGCAAAGGATCATAATAGGAAGAAGACTTCCGATATGAAGTGACTGACCGGTAGGATCAAACCCGATATACCCGGATACCGGACCCTCCAGGAGCTTCTGCTCGGTTCCTGGTGTAACATCATGAATCATCCCCCGCCACTTCAATTCTTCAATGAAATTCATATATCCTCTCAAAAGATTCTTATAATTTACTTGTAAATTTTGTAACTGTTTCAGGTTATATTCGAAAATTTTTGTTCATCAAAATACCTGAAGACCTCTAATAGCATACTCGAATTTACCTGACTGCTACACCAGAAATGCATTTTTCAGGTGATCAATCTTATTTCCCACTACTGCAATAACATCAAAACGGCACGGGGTCCCTGAAATTTTGTGCTCTGTTATATACTGCAAAGCCATCCTGGCGAGCTTTCTCTGCTTCTGGGGTGTAACCCGGTAAAGAGGGCTGCCGCAGAAATTCCCAGCCGATGACTTCACCTCTATAAATACCAGCGTTCCATCACTGTCGCGGGCCACGATGTCAATTTCCCCGGTTTTTGATCTGTATTGCCTGCAGATAATTGAATACCCTCCCGAAAGAAGGTGCTCAACAGCTGTCTGCTCGCCCCTGTTTCCTTTTTGCCGCTTATTCTCTGATGAGCCAACAGAATTCATGGTGTTCAATGATGGTTAATTATATGGTAAATCAGTGTTCCGCCTACTGCGGCAAGCCCGATCCATGTAAGCCATTGTGCCCTTGCCATCTCAACCCAGTAAGCGGGATCTAACGGCGTAAGATCTTCCCTGCGTCTTTCTCCGCTGCGACGGTCTGTGATCCTGCGTTCTGATGACTTGTCTGATGATTCCTCTTTTTTTGCAGGTTTGAAATGCACAGTAGTGCGTTCCACTTTCTCTTCAGGATCAACAGAGTCCAGATGCTCAAGCATCTCTTCAACAGATGTGTAACGGTCACGCTTATCTTTTTTCAGAGCCTTGAGAACTATAAGCTCAAGACGCTTTGGAGTATCCTTACGCTTGACAGATGGCGGTAAAGGAAGCTCGTGAACCTGTTTGTAAGCAACGGCCATCGCGTTATTACCGGTAAATGGAGGCTTTTTAGCCAGCATTTCATAAATCAAAATCCCAAGAGAGTAGATGTCGGTCTGAGCATCCAGCTTTATTCCCTGCGCCTGCTCCGGAGACATGTACTCAGGTGTCCCCACTGCAGAACCGGTCATCGTGATGTTGGTACCTGAAAAGATTTTCGCGATCCCGAAATCGCTGAGACGGGCTACACCGTTTTTCTCCAATAACACATTCTGAGGTTTAATGTCCCGGTGGATGATATTACGACTGTGGGCATAGCGCAAACCACGACAGATCTGTTTGGCCAAATCTATTATTTCTGTTATGGAGATAGGTTTGCCCAGATAAATGTATTTCCCCAGGTCCATTCCATCAACATACTGCATGGCAAAATAGCGCAGTCCGCTCTCTTCTCCATATTCATAGATGCTTACTATATTCTGGTGCTGCAGAAGCGAAATTGCTTTAGCCTCTATTTCAAATCTTTTTGCAAACTCTTCGTCTCTTGACAGTTGAGGGGAAAGCACTTTCAAGGCGACAACACGGTTAAGGGGTTCCTGGACCGCTTTATAAATATCACCCATCCCTCCCCTGCCTAATTCCCCTATAATCCGGAAATGGCCGATTTTTTCGGGGATTCTCTGCTCCGGAATTTTTTTCATCATCATGTTCATAGAATTCACTCATCGACGAGAGATGTGCCGGGACACCGCTGTCTGGGTTAAAATAATTAAAACGCTGATCAATATAAAAAGTGCATTCCATTCACGAAACTCCAGCACCGGCCGCTGAAGCAAACTTGTCTGCTTGAGCATCCCGAATACCGGACGCGAAATTGTCATGTGAGATATTGCCCGACCCAGGCTGGTCATTCTGTCAAAAGGAATAAGAATACCTGAAAAAAATATCTGCGGTATAAAAAGTATCGGAAGTATAGTAATGGCTCTTCCGACATGCCCTGACCATGAGCTGATAAAAAGTCCCAGAATCGCTCCTGAGAATGTAGCAGCCAGTGTGATAAGAAAAATACCCGGACTCAGTTTGAATGAACCGAAGATAAATTGCAGTGAAAAGCAGAAAAGAATTGTCTGTAGAAAAGAAACTGCGGAAGCAAGGGTAACCTTTGAAAAAAGATATGCAGTAAGCCTGAGACCCGCATTATTATCCCTGGCCACAAGTTGCCACTCCCGGGCAATTTCCCTTATCGAATTCACACCCCCGATCCAGATAGCAGAGACAGTTATGCAGAAGTAAAAACTTAACGGCAGGAAGCCTGTACCCCCGCGGAAAACAAGACCGAGAAGAACCGCAATGAGCGGAGCCTGCAAAAGCAGCAGAAATAGATTCCTTCGGTCCCTTACAAGTATCTTAAAATACCTCTTTACAAGAAGAATAATCTGGAGGCCAAAAGAGATGGTCCGCACTTTATGCACGCGGGCAGGAACTGAAACTCCTGTGTTTTTATGCCGCATACGGGCCGGTCTCTTTTTCTCAACTACAGGCTGAGTGTCATTTTCGGAAATCCTGTCATAAACTTCTGCCAGTGATTTTGCATTGAAAGCAGATCCCATCTCCGATGGCGGTCCATTGTAAACCACTTTACCTCTATTGAGGAACACAGCCTGATCGCAGAGCTCAATCTGCTCGAGAGTATGCGTAGTAAGCAAAAGCGTATGTCCCCGATCGCTTACCCGCCTGAAGAGGCGCATGAATCTGCGTACAAGGCCCGGATCCAGTCCCGCCAATGGTTCGTCAAGGAAAATAAGAGCCGGAGAGGAAAGAAGCTCTATTCCCAGGTGAACCCGTTTTGCTTCACCTCCGGAGAGCCGGCTTATACGCCTGTCCGCCACTTTTTTTAAGTCAAGCAGCTCTATGACTTCATCGATCCGCGTCTTGCGTTCTGATGGCGTACTGTCGCGAGGAAGCCTCAGCATGCTCTGTTCACTGAAAGTCTCTTCAACTGTCAATTCCTGATAGAGAAGGTTCTCCTGGGAAACATAGCCGATATTCGATGCGAATGCACCCAGAAACCTGCCAAGGGGAAGACCATTGGCAAAAACCTCTCCCGAATCCGCCTTTATTCTTCCGGTCAGGGCCCTCACAAGAGTCGATTTCCCGGCACCGGAAGGCCCCAGAAGAGCAACAAACTCCCCCGGAGAAAAAGAAAGAGAGATATCACTTAAAAGCGCCGTACCGTTTCTTCTGACATGCAAACCCGCAACTTCGATTCTTATTCTGTTACTGTCATCAGCCCTTACCAGCCTCCCGTTATCCACAAACAGGCGATAGGGCCCTATCTGCAAAACATCACCCTCATTGAGCTGTCCTGAAGAGACTGGATGCCCATTGATAAATGTTCCATTGGTGCTTCGGTTATCGGTAACCAGAAAACTGCCGTCGGAAAGCCGGGAGGCCGTAGCATGCAAACGGGATACAAGCGGATGTGAGAGCTGAATCTGACAGTCCTGTTCCCTGCCTATCTTAAGGCACCGGTCGCTGCCGGTTTCAGAAATATCACGCCTTTGATCCGGTCTGATCTCTTCAAGATTAAGAAAACAATCATCAATTCTTACTTCAAAGTTTCTTATGCCTATGGTGAGTATGTCGCCGCTGTCCAAAACAGCAGGGGCATCCAGAAGAGAGCCGTTGACCCTGATTCCGAAGGTACTTTGCAGATCGCAGATTACAGGGCCTGACTGATGAAGCAGAACAGATGCATGTTTGCGGGAGATGCCTATTCCACTGAGGCAGATTCTGCATGAGGGGTCACGCCCCAGGAGTATTTCAGTTCCGTCAAGTGCTAACTTCAGCGTTTCTTCCCCGCTCATTAGACAAGCAAACCCCTTCAGGCAACAGTAAGGGAACGTATCAGTTCTTCAGTTTCTCTTTTTGCCCTCTCCAGGTCATCATTAACGATTGTGTATTCATATTTTCCCTGGGAGCGTGCAAATTCGATCTCTGTAACCGCATTTTTAAGCCGTATACTGATCGTCTCTTCATCATCACTGCTGCGGTTCCTGAGTCTTTTCTCAAGCTCCTCCATGCCTGGAGGAAGTATCAATACCCCGATTGCATCAGGGTATACCTTATCAAACTGTTTCTTTCCAAATACGTCAATATCCATTACTATATGCCTGCCGCTTTGTATCACCTGATCAATAAAGCTGCGGGGTGTTCCATAGTAGTTGTTGTGTACAACCGCCCATTCAGCGAAATCTCCGGCCTCAATACGGCCCTTGAACTCCTCAACACTTAAGAAGAAATAATGCCTGCCGTCTATCTCCCCTGCGCGGGGTCTGCGGGTAGTGGCGGAAATCGAATAAACCAGGTTCGGAACTGTAACTCTGAGGTGATCAAGTATCGTGGTTTTCCCGGCCCCTGAAGGCGCTGAAAAAACAAATATTTTCCCGGTTTTACCAGCTTTCATTTCTGGTCCGTCGTCCTCTCCATGGGATTCAAAAGAAGTGCGCCTTTAAGTTTTTCATTCTGAACCTTCACCTGCTCTTCCATCATCTTTCTAACCTCCAGGGCCTCTTTCTTGAGATCAAATTCTTTCTGAAGCAGATAACTGAGCTTAACAAGCAGATTGATCGTATTATTCATGGTCCTGCTTATAACCAGAAACAGCATAAAAATCAGAAAAAGAGTTGTTCCTGCTAAAACATAGTGCCCTATCATAAGCCTCCCTGAATCCGAAAACAGGAAAATATATCCTGCACTTTTTTATTCTAAAGCCATCTTTTCTATCTACAATGAAGCTGACTTATGTTTTTTATAATGTAATGATTCAGCTTTAAAAGCTATATTTTTGTTTAAAATACAGGTAGTTTTTACGCTCTGAGAGTTATATTTGAAATAAGAACCGCCGGCATGATCCGGGATCCGGTCCTTAAACCTTCTTAGAAAGGCCCCGCTGATGAATAAGATCCAGATTCTCCTTTTAGCCGCACCATTCTTCATGTTGAGCTGCGGTACCGATGACCCCTCAGATGATAAAATTACCGGTCCTGACAAACAGAAAGCAGTATATATCGGCTCATGGCAGTACAGTTTCCCCGCTCCGATAGCAACCCTCCTTAAGCAAAATCTCAGTATTTTTGTCAAAATCAACGATGATGATGATTCAACCTATTCGCTGAATGTGCTCTATACCGATCGTGGAGACACTGCACTCAGACATAATGGCTACTGGATGATTTCGGAATCTGCCGACACCATAATTCTGAATGGAAATGATTGTGCAGTTTACGACACAACGAAGGACTCGACTGTGACAAAGGCCTGCGGATCACCCGTTCAGGCTCCCATCGATATAAAAAATGATACCTGGACTGTTTCACTTGGAGCCCTGGCTCCCGTTGGCCCCTCACTGGGCATAGACCCAACCTCACTGTCAATCGACGATCTGAATGGACTTTTTATTCCTCTGAAACGCAGCCCGGATACTCCTTGAGGGCTTTCATCAACATACCAGCGGTTTATTTAAGCCCTAAGCTGCAGGTGTATTTCAGTCCCATAAATCTCCCTGGAACAAAAGTTCCCCCACTTTCCTCACCCTCAGCATTGAACAGATTCTGAATGATTAAAGAGATTCGATTGCCTGCATTAAAAGAATAGCTAACCGACAGATCGGTCTTAAAGTATGGATCGAGTTTCTGACGAAAAGGTTTGACCTCCAGGGAATCAGACATCATAAGATCTTCATGAATAATCACGTCTGGTCTCACGCCCCAGTCAAAATATTCCCTTTTTCCTACAAACCCCTCTGCAATGCCGGCCTCCAGCAACCTGTCTCCAAAACTCTTTTTGTAATTTACCTCAACATTGAACTTGTGTCTGGCAATATAATCCAGTGAAACCTTATACTTTTCGTTTTCCGATTCTGTAAAGGTGTAATTACCCTTTAAAGAGAGGAACGCAAAAGGATCCCACTGTAACTGATTTTCAACCCCCCATGACCTGGCACTCTCGACATTTCCATGTGTTACCGTTGTGTTAAATAGGTCCTCTCCCACAATAAAGTTAAATGTGATCATATCCTTCATGTAATTTGAAAAAAAATCACTTGTAATGGTCAGGTTCTTTAAAGGCTTAAAATCAGCCCCGCAGTCAAATGCCCAGACATACTCCGGTTTCAGAGATGAATTACTGACGAGCCTGAAAACTGAGACCGGAAAATCCGGCATGTAAAGCTCAGTCGTGGATGGTGCCCTGAAAGCCCCGCCGCCTGACATCCTTAAGAAAAAGAGATCCCCGGCAGGGCCGGAAATACCCAGCTTGGGCGAAAACTCTCCCCCAAAAAGAGAGTGCAGATCATACCTTAATGCCGGAACAACCTTGATCCCTCTAAATACTGATATCTCATCCTGAAGGTAAAGGCCGAAATTTCTGATTAACTTCTCTCTTCTCAGAAATGGCGGGATAATTTCCGATGTGTTTCTGTTGCGCATTGCGCCAAATTCGATATTATTCCAGAGATGGTCAAAACCGATGATAAATGTATGAGTTTTGAAAGGTTTTAAGATACCCTGTCCCTCAATCTGCCAATCATCCGACTTTCCGTTCCACAGACTTGGCACAAAGCCATCCTCTGAAGGGGCTTCGTTGAAATACTCACCATTTACCATTCTGTAAAAGCCGCCAATATGTAATTTCAGCCAGTCCGCCGGGGCATAATCCATCGAAGGGCCGATAAGGAATTTATCTCCTTTGGTAACAACATCTACCGGAGGTTGAGTGTTTTTTGTTTTACTGAAACCAAGATCGCTGTTAAAGTACCGTGCCTGAAGATTTGTACTGAGCTGCTCGGAAATCCTCAAGCCACTCTTTAAGAACAACCTGTAATCCCGGTAATCATAGTTTTCTCTGCTTTTCAAATACTCAATATTTTTACCTTTAGCAAGAGCACTGTCACGCATGTAATAGTTACCAATCGAACGGTACCCTCCACTCAAGAGGATGTCAAACCTCTCATTTCCTCCGCTTAAGAGACCAGTCCCGTTCCAGTATGCCTCAGAAAAGGCATCATTCCAGAACTGCCGCCCGTAGGAGCGGTCATCCCGCATGTAGTTATGCGCGCTTGTAAACGGGAGGCTCGTTTCCGCTGACATTTGCACCCGCGGCTTCCCGTCGCCGGTCTGCGTTATTATGTTTATCACTCCACCAAATGCGTTGGCTCCATAAAGTGACGAGAAAGGTCCTCTGACGATTTCAACTCTTTTCACAGCTTCAAGCGGTATCTCATTAATAATAAGGAATGGCGTACCGGAAGCATTTGTCGGTATTCCGTCTACAAGTATGAGCGTCCTTGTAGCGGCAAGGGCTCCGGGTATGCCGCGCATAATAATATCTGAAGGGACTCCCTCACCCATCCCCACGGCCCTTTTCACCTGCACGCCTGCTGCATATTGAAGCAGATCATCGATACTTCTTGCAGAAGAGGCCTTTATTTCATCCAGTGAGATCACAGTCACACTTACCGGTATTTCAGAAGTTTTGCGGGCAGTCTTTGTGGCAGTTATAACCATTTTATCAAGTTCCGCAACCGAATCGGGATTGGCATTTTCCGTTTGAGCGGAGAGCACAACCGCAGAGATGGCCAGCAAGGTCAGGAGAGTGTTTTGTTTTCTCATCTTAATTCCTGTTTTGTCCTGAGATATTGCTACAGGGGTGAAATTAGGACCTTTCAATCAGATCACTTGATTATCACCGAGGCATTATGTTTTTCAATATATATGGAACAATCAATGATATGTTAGTTAATATCGGGTATGGTAATCCGTAGTATAAAATATATAGAGAAAAATCTCGTTTTTTAAATAAACTTGACCTGTTATCTGGCATTTTGCTATTTTATCGCATTCTGAATCCATGAGATTTAAAGCTGAAGGAACTGTGAAATGAAAGAAAAAATTCATCCCAAGTACGAAAAAGCGGTATTTACCTGCTCATGCGGCAATACGATTGAAACCCGTGCTACTATTGAAAGCAGGCATATCGATATCTGCAACAACTGCCATCCATTCTACAGCGGAAAACAGAAGCTGATCGACAGCGCCGGAAGAGTGGAAAGGTTCCGTAAACGTTATCAGAAGAATTCTCAGGAATCGTAGTTACTTGCAGTAAGTATACAGGACAGAAGTGGTCAACAAGACCCTTCTGTCCTTTTTTATTTTTTAAAGAGAGGGCATTATGAGAAAACTCCTATTTCCCAGGGTTCTCCTTTTTCCGCTGAACTTCATATCTGCCGCCCGCAAAAACACAGTTGGCGGTCAGGCAATAATTGAAGGTGTTATGATGAGGGGAAAGAACATGGTATCATGGGCTGTCAGAAAGAGCCCTTCAGAGGTTATGGTTGAACAAATGCCCTTCACCTCTGTATGTAAAAAGCACAAAATTCTTTCACTCCCGGTAATCAGAGGCGCAATAAATCTTTTCGAGTCGCTTTCGCTGGGCTACAAGGCCCTTTCCCGCTCCGCAGAGATCGCGGAGCAGTACGAACAGAATGATAAAGCGGGTAAAAAGAAAAATCCAACCATGGAAAAGCTCTACTCCTTTATCAGTTTCGCAGTAGCGATGCTCATTAGTGTCGGAATCTTTATGTATGCCCCGATGTGGATCATCTCCCAGTTTATTCCCCGGGAATCCGCATTTCTTTTCAATTCTCTTTCCGGTGCTCTCAGAATCGTACTCTTTATTGGATATCTGATACTGATCAGTATGTGGAAAGAGATGAGAAGAGTATTTGAGTACCATGGTGCCGAACACAAGGCGATATTTACTTTTGAAGATGGTAAAGAACTGAACTACGAAAACATGCATCCATATACAACAGTTCACCCCAGATGCGGCACAAGCTTTATACTGCTTGTAGGTATCGTATGCATTTTTCTTTTCTCAATAGTAGATGCTTTATATATATCAATTTTCGGTCCCTTCCCTAACGTGCTGGCACGTCTGCTTGTTCACCTTTCTCTGGTTCCTCTTGTAGGAGGGACGTCTTATGAGGTATTGAAACTTTCTGACAAATACAAAGAAGTTCCCCTGGTTGGACTCTTGATCAAACCGGGCCTGTGGCTTCAGAAGATCACAACGAAAAATCCCGATGAGCACCAGCTCGAAGTGGCATCTCTTGCCCTGAAAGCAGTTATATGATCAAGGAAAAAGTTCTTAGT
Organism: Fibrobacter sp.; assembly: GCA_012515615.1. GTDB lineage: Bacteria > Fibrobacterota > Chitinivibrionia > Chitinivibrionales > Chitinispirillaceae > JAAYIG01. Next base: position 13,105 of record JAAYYB010000050.1, on the reverse strand, counting down.
GTCCTGGAACATCACAAAGAGCTTGAAACTCAGCTCTCATCTCAGGATGTTGCCTCTGATCCATCAAAGATGGAGAAACTTGGCAAAGAATATAACGCCATCAATAAGAACCTTTCCATCTACAAAAAATATCTTGAAGTCCTGAATTCTATAAACGAAGCAGAACAAATTATCGGGAGCGAATCAGACACCGAGCTTGTAGAGCTGGCACAGGAGGACCTGAAAGGGAATCAGGAACTTTTGCCGGTACTGGAAGATAAGGTAAAGTTTCTTCTTGTCCCCCGTGACCCCAAAGACATGAAAAACGCTGTTGTGGAAATACGGGCAGGCACCGGCGGCACAGAAGCCGGAATCTTCGCGGCTGACCTGTACCGTATGTATACGCACTTTTTAGAGCGAAAAGGATGGAGCCTTGAAATACTCAGCTCAAGCTTCGGGGACCTTGGTGCCATAAAGGAAATAATCTTCATTGCCAAAGGGGACAATGCTTACGGAACATTGAAATACGAAAGCGGTGTGCACAGGGTTCAGCGGGTACCCCAGACAGAAGCCCAGGGCCGAATCCACACCTCTGCTGCATCGGTTGCCGTGTTCCCGGAAGCAGATGAGTTTGAAATCGAAATAGATCCAAACGATCTTAGAATAGACCTATACTGCTCAAGCGGACCGGGCGGGCAATCTGTAAATACGACCTATTCGGCTGTCCGCATCGTTCATGTACCAACCGGAATCACTGTCACTTGTCAGGATGAAAAATCCCAGCACAAAAACAAAGCCAAAGCACTCAAAGTGCTCCAGACAAGGCTTTACGAACAAAAACTTGCGGAAATTGAAGCGAAGGAAACAGCAGCAAGGAAAAGCATGGTGAGCACCGGAGACCGCAGTGCGAAGATTCGTACATACAACTTCCCGCAGAACCGGATTACCGACCACCGGATCAACCTTACTCTTTACAATCTGGACAAGGCTGTTGACGGGGATATAGATGAGCTAATAGATGCTCTGTATACGGCTGATCTGGAGGAAAAGGTACAGCAGAGTTCGCTGTAACCTGAATTTTACATCCGTGAAAGGGATGAAGTGCCTCTATACCTTGCAGCTGGTGTAGCGCAATACACTCCAGAGGTAATCTATGATGATCAATAATGCAACTGCGGAGATTACCTTTAACCAGAAACTATTTTTCTCCTGATCATGACAACCGGTCAGGCACTCCAGTTTCTTAAAAACAAACTCACTCCCCATCTGGGAGATCTGGCACTCCCACAATCAGAACAGATTCTCCAGTTTATACTGAGCTGTTCCAGATCTGAGCTGTATCTGAACCTCTCTGCAGAACTTGATAAATCATCAATATCGCAAATATCCGCAATTCTGGAACGATCACTCACAGGGGAACCACTACCCTACATAACAGGAAAAGCCTTCTTTTACTCGCGTGAATTCACTGTTACTCCCGATGTGCTTATCCCCAGGCCCGATACAGAAACACTGATCGAGGCTGTGCTGGCAAATCAGAAACAGAAACAGTGCATCTTTGCCGATATTGGCACCGGTTCCGGAATCCTTTCCTGTATTCTCACAGAGCATAACACGGGGTGGAAGGCTATTGCAGTGGATATCTCGTTGAGTGCCTTAAAAGTGGCCAGGGGTAACTGCCGCTCAGGAATCTATTTTATTTGTGCTGATCTTTTGAGCTCTTTTAAAGCTAAGCCAGTACTTGACTTTATTGTGAGTAATCCACCTTACATTTCAGCAGATGAAATGAAGGCGATAGATAGTTCTGTAAGCGGCTTTGAACCGCACAGTGCCCTTTATGGTGGAACGGATGGGCTGGATTTTTACAGAAAGCTTGCCCTGAGTTCCAGAACATTTTTAAAAAGTGAAGGACGAATTTACTGCGAAATAGGTTATAATCAGGAGTTGCAGGTCAAAGAGATTTTTAAGGATTCCGGATGGTCTGACATTTTAGTTTTAAAAGACCTGAGCGGTAATTTCAGGGTAATAATGGCAACAAGGCCGGAAAAGATATGAAAAATGCGAAGAGCCCTTCTCCATTGCCCTCCTGGGTAAACAGATCCGGAATTCCGGGTGTCCTGAGCGTTGCCTACTCTTTTTTTGTCAATCAGCGTAACCGTTCTTTTACTGATAACCCTTCTCTAATTTATCGAGCAGAAAGAAAAGTAATAAGCATCGGGGGTATCAGAGCCGGAGGGACGGGTAAAACTCCACTCTCACTGCATATAGCTGAATACCTTCAATCAAAAGCCCTCCCTGTTGCTCTTTTATCAAGGGGGTATGGAAGAAAAAACAGGCAGGACCGCATATTTAAGCCGGGAGAAACTGCACGGTGGGAGGATGCCGGCGATGAGCCGTCAATGTTTCACTCACAGATTCCCCAATCCTGGGTTGGCATCTCCCCACAGCGCTCAAGATGCGCCCGTGTGCTAAGCCAAATTACCCCTCCTGAGACGGTCTTTGTTCTTGATGATGGTTTTCAGCACAGGAAACTTTTCCGCGATCTTGACCTGGTGTGCGTTGATAATTCGGTTCTGGATGATAGAGTCATCCCCAGGGGTTATCTCAGGGAGCCGCGACACTCGCTTCAAAGGGCTGATGCGATAATCATTATTGAAGAATACGAGTCGATTACAGAGTCCCAGCGGGTAAAAAAAGAGCTGGGAAAAATGTTCCCGGATATTCCCTGTTTTGTTCTCTTTCAGGAGGCAGACTGCTGGGTAAATTTTAGCACTGGCCAAAGTGCATCCGAACTCCCGTTTTCCTTTCCTTTAGCATTCTGCGGCATAGCCAGGCCGGAGCGTTTTTTTAATCTGCTGAAGAAGCTGGGCATTAAAACAAGCAAAGAGTTAACATTTTCAGATCATCATGTATATAATGAAGCTGATTTCGGTTCTATCCACGAATTATATTCTCAAGGAATGGTAACAACTGAAAAAGATGCTTACCGTTTGTTCAATTCTGGAGTTGTAATTTATCCAGATTTTTGGTATCTTAAGATAAGACTGAAATTTAGCGATTCTGATTCGCAATGTGCCTTTAACCGATTAATAGACAGTGTGATATCAAATAATTAGAAGGAGGAAGTTCATGAGAGTCGTTGCGCTTGGGGTTTTGACATTTTTCACTGTAATCTGTTTCAGTAGCGCCATTTCTGCAGGCGAAAAGCAGTATGTAGATATCAAGAAGCCTTTCGCAAACATCTACAAAGAACTTGATCCCAAGTCGGAAATTATCGAGCAGGCAAAAAAAGGCGACCATCTCGAGCTGGTTTTCGAAGGTACATCATGGTATCATGTAAAAGTTAAAGAAAACTCTTTTGGATGGGTGGAGAAAAAGGCCGGTGAAATAGTAGATAATCCCGGATCTGTATCGGTATTCTCTATAATCCTTATTCTGCTTCTGGTCGGTGGCACTGCCGGTGGAGTATTCTATTACATCAAGAAAAACAAGGTAGCGGAGGCCTGAGTCTTTCGCTAAGACTCTTATGAAATTTACATTTGCGCATAGACTCTCGATAATACTTCTACTGTTTTCATTAGCTGGCGCGCAGGAGAAACTAGTAGAGGTAATTGATGCCTATACCAACATTTACATTGCACCTACACCTAATTCAAAACTGCTGGGTGTCGCTCATCAGGGCAAAAAATGCACGGTTATCAGTGATATTAATGATTGGTACCGGGTAAAATATGAAGGTGTCACCGGCTGGCTGCGTAAATCATCTGTACAGATTTATGTTCAATCTGCACCGCCTCCTGAACAAAAAACACAACAGGCACAAAAAGTTTCTCCTACTCCGGACACCCCTGTTTTTGAGGCTGATATTGCTCAGGCCACTCCCGAAAACACTGTAAAAACAGATGCTGTACCCTATGGCACAGATGATACAGCTCTGCCCAAACCGGTACAACCCACGACATCTAATGTAAGCCGCAGAGAACAGAAGAAAACCGAGCAGAAACCCGTTTCTCCTCAAAAAAGTGAATCCCGCATTAAAAACTGGTTCACACAGCAGAATTTTTTCCAGACTTCTCCTGTTGATCAGCAAGTCGAAGAGGATGTCAGATATTTTCAGGTCACCTATTCAATGGCCAAGATTCTCCTTTACCTCAGCCCTGACTCACCGCTTTTGGGAATGGCAAAGAAGGGGGAGAACCTGGTTCTTATCGGTGAAGGAGATTCATGGTGCAAGGTTGCATATAAGGATACCACAGGCTGGATAGAGCGAAAATATGGCAATATCATTGACACTCCCGAATCATCTCTTACTTTGAACCTCAAAGGCATCGGGATTTTACTTGCAATTGCAGCTCTGGTATTTCTTTCCATTTTCCTGATTGTCACCATAATGAGAAAGAAAAGAGTCACAGCGCCTGACACTGATAAAAGCCTCACATTCAAGAAGAACGTTTTTGTTATTGCCAAGAGTCAGAAATCAGTACAGTCATCCCTTACAGATACTACCACAACACTTGAAAAATGTTTTTTAGAAGCCGGTTTTAAACTGACAGTGATAAAAGATCTCCCTTCATTACGGAATTGTCTGACACAGCTTATTCCCGATGTAGTCATGGTTGATACCCAGTTTGACCGGAGCGTACTGCCTACTATTGAGAGACTCTTTTCACAGATTCCAGGATCCGACAAGATTCTTTTTATTGTTTACAACACCATTGATCCGTCTGCTATGCAGCCCAGCCGCGTTCTTCCATCAATGGTTTATCTTGGATCCTCTTTTACTGACAGAGAGATCTTTAAACTGGTCACCCCACATCTGCTGGCGGTCAACTCACAAAACATTCAGAAAAGTATTCAATCTTCCGCTCTGGAAGGAAATATTGCCGATGGCAACCTGATTGAAGTGCTTCAATATATTGAAATCGGCAGCAAAACAGGGTGTATTCTCATTGAAGCAGAAAAACCTGTGGCCCTTATCTACTTCAACAATGGGCGGATAATCTTTGCCGCTACATCAAACGGTATTATGGGAAGGGATGCAATCTACTCGGTCCTGAACCTCAAAGAGGGCAACTTCCGCTTTCTGGTCGACAGAAAACCCAAAAGCAGCAATGTGAACCTCTCTACCCTTGAAGTGCTGATGGAATGGACGAAGGCGGTAGATGAAGCTACTGGGCATTGATTATGGCCGGCGCAGAGTCGGTGTCGCCGTAACAGACAGCTCCGGGCAGCATATTCGAGGCCTGACCACTATCGATAGAAAAAAACACCCAGATCCGCTGACTCCCCTCATTTCCATCATCTCACAGGAAAATCCCGACATTCTTATTCTGGGCCTGCCCCTTGACATCAATGATGCAGAAACGGTAATGTCAAAAGAGGTAAGGTCTTTTGCTCAAAGTCTCAGGGAGAGATCAGGGTTGCCGGTTGACTTTGCAGACGAGAGCTATTCATCCAGAAGAGCATCCTCTTTGATGATGTTCAGGAAGAAAAAGGACCGGCGTGACAAAGCGGCAATTGATCGTCTTGCCGCCTGTCTCATTCTGGAAGTATATCGTGAGGATCATGCGTGAGAAATTTAAGATTTTTACTTTTACTCAGCCTCACCCCTTTTCTGGCTGCTATCACATGTCAACCACTCGTGCCTCCCCCGCCTGAGCTGGGGAAGCCGGCCATCACCAATATTGACCTGACATACACCAAAGATGCTCTCGGGGAATACATTGAAGCCGTCAGAATCTCCTGGATTCCCCCTGAAATCGATTCACTCCCCGTATCTTACTATTCGCTGGTCAGAAAGCTCCCTGGAGATTCGATATTCGATATCTTTCCCATGTCACAGTTTATACCTGCTGATACGCTGATCTTTGAAGATCCTCTGGAGACACAGGTTTTTCCGAAAGACACTGTGAATTCTGTTTATTATAAAGTATATGCAGTTGACGATCTGGGAAGACAGGGACAGGTCTCGGATGCCTGTTCATTGAGAATCGCATCACAACCCTTTGACATTGTTTTTGGACAGGACAACTGTCTGGAATGGGAATCAGATCTGTTGGGTGGGGTTTATTCCTTTGCAAGGATTTGGAATGATGATTCCGGAGACAGCATAACAAGCCCAATAGTGCGGGTCTACTCACAAACTGATGATCCGGCGAGTTTCAAATTCTGCATTCAATCTCAAATGCTCCCTATTGCATCGGGAAAATGGAACTATGCGCTCTTTGTGGAACTCAATGAGGTACGTTCCGTAAAAATCGGGTATTTCAATGTTCCGTAAAAACCCAGCTCAAAAATCAATTACTCTTATACTGCTGATATTCTTTTCTGTATCTGCTGGTGTAAAGTACAGACTTGATTCGCTTACCTCTAACTCTGCAGCTGTTGCATTCCAGATTACCGGCGATTTAACGGACAAGGATTACTATTTCGCTTTTACTTCACAACCTCAAACAGAAGTCTTTTTTTCTGCCCGGGTTTTTGACAGCCTATCGGGTGCCGTTTTCCCAGCGGCAGTGAAAGAGAGAGATGCAGGCTTTTTCGCCGGAAACTGGCTCCAGTGGTACAGCTTTAAGATCGACCCATCATTAAGCGGCAGGAATATCCAGGGAAACATCCACATCCGGTTCAGTTCAAATCTTTACAAATCAGTTGAAAAAGACGATGCTTCAATTAAAGGGAACATACTGCTTGTCAAGCTTCCTCAAGGGCTTCAGAAAACAGCCGTCGATATCCCATCGGTCCCTTTTACTCATGGAGTACGGCTGTCTATACTCGAAGATGGTATATATCAGATAACACAGGCTCAGCTTAAGGAAATAGGTGTCCCTGTCGACAGAATCGACTCCAGAACCTTCCGCCTTTTCGAAAAGGATCGGGAAATTCCAGTTCACATCACCAATTCCCAGAAAACACGGCTGGGCACTGATGATAAAATCCTTTTTTACGGGAAAGCACTGAGAGGTACCAACCACTATTTTGAACAGTTCTCAAATACAAACTGTTACTGGCTTACCTGGGGAGCAGCTCTGGGCTCCAGAGTCGCCGAAGTATCAGGTCAGCGCAGGAAAGACCCTACAAAGTATTCCTCGTCAGGTTGGGTGCAGGCACGTAATTTTGTAGACACGGTTCACCTCGAATATGATAACTACATCCTCAATCTGGGCAATGTTGCCGACCGTCCTCCCGACGAGGTAACCGACCCGCCCACCTCCCAATCTCTTATTGACGACTGGTACTGGGGACAAATCGGGAAAGAAGAGCTTACACGGTTCGATATCAATATTCCCTCTGCCGGATCTTCCGGTAATGCCAGAATGCGCATAGGCCTGATGGGTATCACTAAAAATGATTCTGTCAAAAATGACCATTCCCTGCGCATTCTGTTCAACAACGATCCTGTCGGTAAAAATGATTCAGCAGTATGGGACGGCCAATTTTTTTTCACCTATACAAGCGATACTTTTCCTGTCACCAGATTCGATTCTTTAAACTCAGTCAGTTTTATCACTTCAAAACGTAACTTTCATGATTACTCGGCCCTTAACTGGATAGAACTGATTTACAGCCGCGATTTCAAGGCAGCCGGCAACAGCATTTCCTTCAAAAATAATCCCAACGCTCTGGGCAAGGTCGTTGAATACGAGCTCCAGAACTTCAGTGAAAGCGATCTTGAGCTCTGGGACACAGAACGCGGAAGATACTTCGTCGATTTCCTCAAAACCAGTGGAACAGGTAACCTCCGCAAAACAACATCTCTGATTTTTCAGGACAGCATTAACTATGAAACGAGGTATCTGGCCCAGTCAATAAGTAAACGATTGACACCGGCACAGATGGTGCTTGATACAATTAACAACAGATGGCAGGAGCTGGCCGGCACCGAATACATCATCATAAGTGACAGCCGTTTCAGGGATGAATTTGAGCCGCTGATGAGAACGCATGAGGAAATGGGATTGAGTACGGCATTTGTGGAGATTGATGACATTTACAACAAGTTCTCCTGGGGTATTCGCAATCCGGAAAGTATCAGAAATTTCCTGAAATTTCTCTTTTCAATCTCAGGCAAAAACCCTCCCCGTTTTCTGCTTCTTGGCGGTGACACAACTCATGACCTTGACAAAAAGAGCTCTCAGAACATCGTCCCGACTCACCTCTCAAGATTCCCTGGCTGGGGTCCGGGTGCTGATGACGGGTACTTTGGTACAGTCTGGGGAGAAGACAACTTCCCGGATATCTGCATTGGACGTTTTCCTGCCGGAAATGAGCAGGAGGTCAGAATACTGGTTGACAAAACCGTTAATTACATTAAAACTCCGCAGCGCGGCTACTGGAGAGACAATCTGCTGCTGTTAGGGGGCGGTGAACCTGATTTTACACTGTTCAATGATGAGGCTGTCGATGAGGCAATCGGACACAGAATGAACATTATACGTATGGATGCCGACTCCGGGTCACAATTTTACCGCGATGGTTTCACTGCTTCATCTTTTGTAGCAAACAACATAAATTCCGGCACTTTCCTCATAAATTTCAATGGCCATGGCGGAGGTAATATCTGGTCTGACAACAAATTTTTCGGTTACAATGACCTCCCGAAGCTCTACAACGGACAATGGGGTACGGGAGGCAGACTGCCGATTGTATTCAGCTTTACATGCCTCACCGGATTCTTTGAAAGTAATTTCTACCGTTCTCTTGGAGAAGAGTTTATCAGAACAAACCACAACGGGGCCATCTGCTTCTATGGCGCCTCTGCCTATACTTCGAAAAACGGCAATCTGATCATGAATAAACTTCTCCTTGAACTGGCACTCAGTGGTGATTTCAGTACCGTCGGAGAGCTCATGGATTTCTGCGAACTGAACATGCTGGTCCGTTACGGCCCGGAATTCATCTTTCTTATCCGTCAGTACAACCTGCTTGGAGATCCGGCCCTTCCCTGGAAACTTACACCTGATACACTGAATCTTACGCTGTCTAATACATTTCTGGAAAAAGGAGACAGTTTAAAGATAACCGGCAGCACAAAACCGGTTAAAAAGGGTAATGTAAAGCTGAGCATTAAAGCCGGATACCAGACCTGGAACCAGAGTATCGATTCCGTAAAGAACAGCCGTTTTTCAAGAACTGTTGCAGTCAAGCCAAACGCCAGCACATCAGCAGGAATTGTCAGAGCATATGCCTGGAACGATACATCGGAAGTGCTCGGATGGATTCATTTTGCTAAAGACACCATCATGGTTAATGACGTACATTTGTCACCGGAAAGGCCTTTTTTTGGAGACAGCGTAAGAATTTCCTGCCGGCTTCAGTCAAAAGAAGCTCCAGTCGTGCAGTGTATCTATGCCATGGCCCGGGCCAACAGAGAAGATGTCTCATGGTCGGAACTTTTCATGGATCAGGATAGTGAAGATCTCTATGTTTCAAGAGAAAAAATTCCTCTGAATTGTTCCGGGGACGTTACAGAAAAGCTGCTGCTCTATTTCCGTGTTGTCGCCGCGGGTGAAAGTAAACAGAGTTCTCTTTTCAGTTTCCCGATCGGGGGCCGTCCGGATCTGGCATTCACAGGCAACAGCCTCAAACTTGACTGGGCAGATGACTCCCTGAGGATCAGATTTACCGTTCTGAATATCGGAAATGCCGCATCTCCCCCGTTCAAGGTTCTCCTGAAGTGGATTTACCCGAGCGGCAATTCAGACACTATTTCCGTCATCAGGTGCAGGGATTCTCTTTTTCCCGGGGTGTTCCGTTCTTTTTCTTATGCAATACCCGACACACAGGGATCACTTGTGTTTTCAGGGATAATCAACAATGATAACAAAGTTACTGAAATCCTTTATGGCAACAACAGTGCGACAGCCCGGAGCCATTTGACTTATACAAACCTCCGTGACCAGACGGATACTCTCAGCTCAGCGTCCGGCGGTCTGCTGATAGTACCGGTACAGAAACTCAAGCAACGCAGCAGAGTATTCTTGTTTGATAACACGCTGAGCTCTGAGCAGCCGCTTCTAACATCTTCGCGGTGGGTTAACCTCAAGAATGACACAGCAGCGGAGATGTCGATTGGAAGCCGCCCGGCACTGAGTAAATCAGATACTCTCCAGTGGATCTTCCGGCCCGACACCGCCGGTCTTAATTCTCTTTTGAAAAAAACTGCCGCAAGTTCAGGCAAACTGGCTGTTATGAAATACGATACGGTTCTTTCCAGATGGAGGTTTGCAGGTGGCAGCCCCGGAGCAGGTAACTCCAGGTACAGAATCAAAACAGTTGAAAGCGGCCCGCACGTGCTTTCATTCTTGAATGATACCCGTGTACCGGATATTGAGCTATCGGTATTTGGAAGGACTCTGAGTTTCCTTGATTATGCTGCAAAAGGTAAACCCTTCAGCATCATGCTTTCCGATCCATCGGAAATCTATCCCGGATCTGTTTCCATAATTCTCAATAAGAAAGCACTCGCCTCAGATAAGCATTCCGCTGTTCCTGTCACAGGGGATCTGAAGAATATCCAGATAACAGCTTATCCTGAGCCGCAGGGGTCTGTTGATTCGTTAGTAATAAATCTTGAGGATCTGGCGGGCAATCGTACAAGCAGGGCATACGCCTACATGCCGGGTGAAGAACTTTCAATCAAGTTCCTGGCATGTCACCCCAATCCATTTACAGCATATAAAAAGCCGGACGGCACAATCAGGAAAATCCGTACCTGGTCAATGAATGGCCTGATCGGCTACCAGGAGATCGAATGGGACGGAAGAGACATGGACGGCTACAGGATAGCCAACGGGACCTACTACGCCAAACTCACAGCAAGTAACGCAAAAAGGAAAGTAAAGAAAATCATCAGAATAGCCAAACTTGAAGGGTATTAATTGGCACTTTACATTGTATCTACCCCTATCGGTAATCTTGCCGATATGACATTCAGAGCCGTCAGCATCCTGAAAGAGGCAGATTATGTCCTGGCCGAGGACACACGTGTATCACGTAAACTGCTGGATCATTATGATATCAATGTGCCTGTTCTGGCCTATCACGATTTCAATAAAGAGAAAGTCACTCCCTCACTTCTTGAAAAACTGAAATCCGGCGAGGATCTGGCGCTTATAACCGATGCCGGTACGCCTGGAGTTGCAGACCCGGCTTACAATCTTGTCAAGGCTGCTATCGAAAACGGCATAAAAGTAGTGCCGGTTCCCGGTGCCTCTGCCATACTTGCAGCTCTTGTCGCAAGCGGAATGCCCACAGATCGTTTTATATTCGAAAACTTTCTGCCTCATAAGAGTTCTCAGCGCATAAGGCTCTTTGAATCGCTGAAAAACGAGCCCAGAACTGTCATCTTTTACGAAACGCCGCACCGGATAATTAAGGTGCTCAAAGAGATGGAAGAGGTTCTTGGTAATGTAAAAGTTGTGATCGCCAGGGAGTTGACTAAAATGTATGAAGAATTCCTGAGAGGAAGTCCAGAACAGCTCTCTAAACATTTCCAGACCACTCCGCCCAGAGGAGAGATGGTGATGCTACTCAACACCAGATTCAGGACAGAGCAGCCACAGGCAGAAGAAAGCCACTGATATTATCAACCGGCACTTTTCCCGCTCCCGAAATTATCAGGAACTACCCACCTTCCAAGCGGCTCGATTCTGGGGCTGTTTCCAGTTTCCCATGGAACGGCGGTTCCGGAGAGAAAAGAATCAACAGTAAGACCCAGCGCAAGCGGAATACGCGCTTCTGAGGGACACCCCAGCTCCTGGATGTTCTTCACAGGAACCTGATCGAAGTAAGTTGACAAATATTCCATCAGGGTAAGATTGTTTGAACCTCCGCCGGAAACGTAAACGGCTGTTGGCGCGGTGTCCAAATGTATTTCCCTTCGGAAAAAATCGTAAATGGTGCGTGCGGTAAGCGCAGTCACTGTTGCGATTCGGTCAGGCGGTGACATGCCTTTCAAGCACGGGTCTTCCAGTATATGATCAAACTGATCTGAAAACGCCTGCTTAGGTGCCGGTTTCAGGAACCACTGCTCCTCTGCAAGCCTGCTGAGACAATCACCCTCCACATTTCCATTGGCAGCGAATGAACCATCACGGTCAAAACTCTCCCCGGTATTAAGCAGCTTCACTGCCCTGTTAAGAAGGCATGATCCCGGCCCGCAGTCGGAATCAACGAAGATCGAAGAGTTTGCAGTATCTATCGCGGTAACTCTGCTTGTGAGACCGATATTGACTAAAACCACCACCCCGGTGCATCGTGATGCAATTATCTGATTTCCTGGATTGCTGGGCAGTACACCCGGCCCCCCGGCCAGAATGTTATGTCTGACAAAATCGGTGATGACAGGCACACCCAGGGAACTGGAAACAAACTGCGCATCACCTGCCGGGATATCCCAGTACGATTGCTGCAGGTTTTCACCGGTAGAACCCCTCCAGAGCCCGGGTTTATTCAGGATGGCATAATGAGGGATCCTTGATGCAGCTGGTGCCTGGGCCAGCGCAGTCCGGGCGCACTCAACGAAAAGCCCCGATAGTTTATAATCCAGCCACCCGAATTCAGAGAGATTTATCCTGTTGTCGCTCCCGGAGAGGTTTTCAATAAGCGAAGCAACCTTCTGGGGGTAGGGCATAAACGTATGAGAGATAATCTCCCATGCGCTTCCGCTCACACTTAAATAGGTACTCTGAATCCCACCCTGGATTCCACTGGCAGAGATGACCAGAATACGCTTCTTTTTAATTTTGCGGATTTTACTTAGCACGTGATGAATCATACCTTAAATATACATCTGAAAGGATTTGAAATACCCGAAGTTATTCAAATCAGATCAATAGCTATGTTTTAAAAAAAGGTCAGGAGAGATAATTAAACGCCGCAGGTTAATGATTACCTGTAAAACAGGTGATTGCCTGGCGTACATAAAAGAACCGCCTATTCTATGACAGGCGGTTCTTCTGAAGGCGCAACTTTTCAGAAAGCAAGGCCGAACTCTATGGCCCTGTAAGATATTTTGTGTAAATGGGCTTTTCATTTCTGATTCATTCTTCCTTCAAATATAATAGACATTTGGTTAATTACGGTTCCCCAGTCTCGAACCGGCATGGTCCATTTTTTCATTACG
>JAAYYB010000049.1 GCA_012515615.1 Fibrobacter sp. | reverse complement strand
TCCTGCGAACCTCAGCCAGAACAGTGTTCATTTTTTGAGGGGACCGTGTCTTTATCAGTATCGAATACCTGACCTCATTGGCTATCTTTTCAAGCACAGCCGGAGATGGCCCCAACACCTGCAGCTCAGCGCCACCCAATCTTCTCAACTGCCCGGCTATATCCCCGATTTTTTTCCTTACCTCATCACCCTCCTTACCTGACACAACAATCCTTGTCAATTTGCCAAAAGGCGGGTACCCTAATTCCTGACGAAATTTGATTTCAGTATCATAAAACTGCTGATAGTCATGCTGACGGGCCGATAATATTGCGGCATCCTGTGGAAAATAGGTTTGAATTACAACAATTCCGCTGCTGTCTGATCTCCCGGCCCTTCCCGAGACTTGTGAAAGCAACTGAAAAGTCCTCTCAGATGCTCTGAAGTCAGGGAAATTGAGCCCTGTGTCGGCATTTATTACCCCCACAAGTGCAACGCCCTTGAAATCCAACCCCTTGGAAACCATCTGCGTCCCTAAAAGAATGTCAGCTTCTCCGTCTCCGAATTTCCCGAGTATCTGCACATGAGCGCCTTTGCGGCGGGTTGTATCCTGGTCCATTCTGATAATCCGAGCAGCAGGGAACTCCTCTTTCAATGCCTCTTCGATTTTCTGAATGCCGGTACCCTTGTATTTAATCTGCTCTCCCCTGCACTTGGGGCATGTTTCAGGTGCAGGCTGCTCGTGATTGCAGAGGTGACACTTAAGAGTATTGTCCTGACGGTGGTAACGGAGATTCACCGAACAGTTGGGACACGTGTAAGTATGACCGCAATCCTTGCAAATTAGAACAGTCGAGAACCCTCTTCTGTTGAGAAGCAGAATAATCTGACGTTTGCGGTCAAGACAATCGTTAATCGCCGAAACCAGCAGGCGTGAAAAAGGGGTCCAGTTATTTTCCCTGTGTTCTGCCCCCATATCCACAATCTCCACATCCGGCAGCGATGCTGCACCGAATCTCCCGGAGAGTTTCAGAAGATGATATTTCCCGTTCAGGGCATTATAACAGCTTTCCAGACTCGGGGTAGCACTTCCCAGCACTACAACCGCTTTTTGAAAATTTCCCCGCATTACAGCCACGTCACGGGCATTGTATCTTGGATCAGTATCGCTCTGTTTGTAACTTGAATCATGCTCTTCATCAACAATTATAAGCCCAATATCCTGCATGGGAGCAAGGATCGCACTTCTCACTCCTATAACCACCCTCTTATTACCGGTTACTATCTCCTGAAGACTATCCCTGCGCTCTCCATCGGACATATGACTGTGGATAACCGCTATCACATCACCAAGCGCAGACCTGAACCTCTGAATTGTCTGCGGTGTAAGAGAGATCTCTGGTACCAGGATTATTACTCCTTTTCCAGCTCTCATCGCCCTTTCTGCCAGCTCGATATAAACATGAGTTTTGCCGCTCCCGGTAATACCATGAAGCAGAAATGGTTTTTGCGGATTATCAAAAGTCTGGAATACCGATTCTACCGCCGTCTGTTGCTCTCCAGTAAGCTTTACAATATCACTTGAGGTTTCAATGGAAAGTTCATCGGCTTCACGCAGAACTGTTTTTTCTCTTTTTTCCAGGTACCCTTTATTGTAGAGGTAACTGACGGCAGAGTTTTTTAATCCAAATTTCTTTATGACATCAGCCGGCAGGAATTCACCACAGGCTGAAAGCTGATGAAGAATATCTCTGTAGGAATCACTCAACTCCGAAGTGTCTTTTTTACATACAGAATAAACCTGCACAGTTTTGGATTTTGCAGATATCAGCCCTTTTCTGACAAGCGGACGAAAAACCCTGCCCAGATCACATTGGTAGTACGATGCGATCCACTTGTAGAGCTTAATTAAAGTCTGGTTTCCATCCACCCATTGTCCTTCCCTGACCTGAAGTACTTCTTTAAGATCAGGGAACTCTGATTTCTCCTTTAGTAGTACGGCCACACCCCATGTCTGGCGGTTTTTTAACTCAACCAACACAGGCGTCCCGGGCTTTATGCAGCCTGAAAATTCTCCCGGGATTCTGTAATCGTAAATTCCAGGTATAGCAATTGGAAAAGCTACACTCACTACGGGGCCCGAAAAAATTGGAGTGGCAGAAATATGTTGACTGATCTCAGATACCATGTTATGTTTTTTATACCTTGTTTTCAGAGCCTGCGGGCACTCGGGAACACTATAAATTACAGCCATTTCAGCAATAAATCCAGAACTTTGCTGAATAACTGTTACACCGGGGTGTTATTTCGTGCTCATCTCTGATGGAAATAAAAATACACCGGGACATCTTTCCCGCTCTCACGGCCGGAACATTCCTCAAAGCCTCAATGCAGTTCAGCCATTTATAAGAATCGAACTTTCAGAGGATCTGATGTCAGCGAAACTGATCATAGAACCCATGAGTGTAAATTCCTCAGAAATTACTGTTAAGATGCTGCATGAGGAGCTCAGAAAAAACGGAATTACTTTCGGCGTAAACGAAAGCAAGCTTACAGAGGCTGTTTCTGCATGGAAAAAATCAAAACAGAGATATGAATTTGATTCAGTAGCCATAGGTGTTCCCCCTGAACCGGCAAAAGAAGGCGCTATACAGTTCAAAATACAGTCTGTTACAGATTCCCTTAAAATTAATCGTCTGCGTGAAGCAGAATTTTTCTGGCAGATTGGAGGCCTGGACTCTGATCTCCAGAGAACCTCTGCGGGAACTGTCATAGCCGTAAAGCAGAAAGGTACGGCTTCGGTTACAGGAAGAAACATCAGGAACCAGCCTGCACACACAAAGGAGTTATTGAAAACTTTGCTATTTCCAGGAGAAGGCGTTTATCTGTCCGAAGATGGAAACAGGGTAATTGCCAATATCAGTGGAATTACAGTTCAGGAAAATGACACTATAAGTGTACTTCCAATAAGCTTTAACGGATCTGTTGAAATCTCTATCAGCCCCGATGAGATGATTGCCTCATTACTCGTTCATCCTGCTTTTCACGGTGGTTCGATGCCTACCGCAAAGGATATCCACTCCCAACTGCTTGAAAATGGAGTAGTACATGGCATCGACGAGAAGGGACTTGCAGAACTGGCTGACGGTTTTGCACAAGGAAGAATACCGGAAGAGCCGGTCATAATCGCAAGAGGTACCCTTCCGGTAGATGGAAAAGATGGCGAACTGAAATTTTATTTCAATACGGAAACATCTCTCAAACCGAAACTCAATCCTGATGGAAGGGTAGATTATAAAGATATCAATATCATTACATCTGTTTCAAAAGATCAGAAACTCGCATCAGTGTGCCCCCCAACAAAGGGAGTCGCTGGAAAAACCCTGACAGGCGGAGTATTGGATGCCTCTGACGGCAAACCCGCCAAACTGGCTGCTGGAGCAAACACACGAATTGATCCTGCCTGCCCGGATTGCCTCTTATCGAATATTGAAGGCGTAGTACGGTTTAACGGTAATTCAATAGAGGTCAATGAGGGATTCACAGTTGAGGGAAATGTCGATTTTTCCACGGGTCATATCAAATACGAAAAAGATGTACTCGTAAAGGGTGATGTAAAGTCGGGTTTTGATGTCCAGTGCGGGGGCGATCTTCAGGTCTGTGGAACAATCGAGGATTCAAATCTGACGATAGGCGGAAGTGCTCTCTGCAGATACGGTTTTATCGGTCAGGGAAAAGGATGCATGACAGCAGAAGGGAACGTCAATCTGGGTTTTATCAAAAACCAGACGGTAAGATGCTGGATGAGTGTAAATGTTGCACGTGAAGTCATCAATAGCAGCATTTTCGCCAGAAATACCATAACAATACATGGATCCCCACTGTCTGCAGCAGGCGGAGCGCTGACAGCACGTGACCAGATAATTGTCAATACAGTCGGAAACCGCAGCGGTACAAAGACGATTCTGGAAGTTGGTGTTGACTTTACAAAAACAGATGACCTGTTTAAAGCTGAAAATGAGATAAACGAGCTCAAAGCCAACCTTGCCAGACTTATCAAGGCGCAAAAAGAGTATCAGCAGCTTCAGACAGGCACAAAAAAGCCACCCGGAAATACAACTGCAATGGTATCCAAAATCTCAACGGCTATTGACAGGTATAAAGAGAATCTGGAAGAGCTCGAGATGAGAAAAAAAGCCATAGAGGCGATCGCCTTTAATTTTTCCAGGTCTAATATTAAAATTAATCGGGGAGCATTTTCGGGAACTCTTTTTAAATTCGGCGGGCGACATTTACTTTTAAGGGAAGAGATAACCGGCCCGAAAACAGTCTGCCTTAGAGGACAGGAGATAAGGATATTCTGAGAGGAATTACATGAAAGAGATTCTGCTTTCAACACTTAATGCCGGAACAACTGCCAGTAACGACTACACCACAAAAGATGGCGCAGTGATAATCCCTGCAGGTACATCGCTTACCGGGGATTACATAGAGGGACTGAAACAACGTGGCATCGATGCAGTTTACCTCAAGGATGAACCTGAGCCTTCAGTACAGGAAATTGACAATGAGAAATTCAAGAAAGCCCGTCTTCCGGAACTTGTCGGTTTAAAACGCGGTAAAGATGGATTTTTGCAACTGATAAAAGATAATAAGGGACTCGAGCTTGACAATCTAATCAAGGATGGAAAATCTCCTGACAAGCCTGTCGGTCCGATGCTTAAAGACAGCATATGCCAGATAAAAAATGGGGAACGTTCACCACAGTATAAAGAAGCCATAACGACAATTTATCAGCAGGCATTTTTCAGAACAAGAACAATTCTTGATTCCCTGGTGGATGGCGAGTTGGTATCGGCAGAGGCAATAAGGTCACTCTCCTGCCAATTTGTAAATATTTACCTTACAGACAGAGATATTCTCCTGAATATTTCCACAACAAAGCCAACTGAGGGCGACTACATTTATCATCACTCCCTGAACACCTGCATACTGTCAATCTGCATCGCAGCATCTTACGGTTACAACGAGCATCAGATTATCGAGATCGGTATGGGTGCCCTCCTCCATGATGCAGGGATGCTGTTGATTCCAAAGGAGATTCGTTTTAAAAAAGATGCACTCGGAGACGATGACTGGCATGAAATCAGAAAGCATCCTCTGCTTGGGCTTCATCTTGTCGAAAATATCAAAGGGCTCCCCCAGGCTGTCCCGTTAATAGTTTACCAGTCACACGAGAGGGACAACGGGAAAGGTTATCCCAGGATGCGCAGCAACAAGATGATCCATAATTACGCAAGGATCGTATCTGTGGCCGATGTATACGAAGCGCTCACCTCCCCCCGGGCCTACAGAGAAGCCAGCATTCAGTACAAGGCAATGGAGACAATTGTAAATATGACCCGTCAGGGCCTCATATCAGGAGAGTTTGCAAAGGCATTCCTGGAAAGCACTTCACTCTTCCCTGTGGGCAGCATTGTTGAACTGAGCAATAAGTGTATTGGCAAAGTAGTCCGGTCGAACCCGACATCTTTTTCAAAACCTGTTGTTTCGGTGATCACCGATGCCCGGGGAGAGATTTTGCCTGAAGGCAAAATCCACTTCGAAGACCTCTCACAAAACACTAACCTGCAAATAGCCAGAGCTTTTCCGGCATCTGCTCTGAAAGCGGATATAATGCAGGGATTCTAACTTATGCCCCGGATCGGGGCGAATTGCACTTTACCCTTGTGCATAAAGCAGAGGCAATTAGATTTCAGAGAATTCGATCACTTCCCTGAATCAGACCTTCCAGCTCCTTCTCATCCGATGCTATTGGCATGAATGTTTTGAAACCGGAGATTTCAATGACTTCAAGTACACAGGAACGAGGCCTGTAAAGAATCATTTTTCCGCCTGAATCTCTGAATCTCAAAAAAGACCTGGCAAGCATCCCCAGCCCCATGCTGTTAATGAAGCTGAGGTGATCAACATCTATAACAGCTATGCGACATCCCCCGGAAATTGATTCCTTTACAGCACATTCAAATGCCTGAAGATCCTCTCTCTGCCAGAACTGGCCAACAAGCGCAATAAACGCAACGCCGTCTTTTCTATTGCATAACAAGTCCATTATTGTTTCCCGGTGTGAAATTTACGTCCCAGTATTCTGTTCCCTCTGGCATTAAATTCTACCTGATCAAGGTAGTGCTTTATAAGAAAAACGCCCCGTCCGTGATCCTTCATTCTGTTCTCCGGAAGAAGAGGATCTGGCAGAATTGCAGGATCAAAGCCATTTCCCTCGTCAATCACATTTATTGTAACTGCGAGTGTGGTAACCTGATAGAAGATAATGACTTTTTTACCAGGATCACCATCATTGCCATGAAGTATGGCATTGGTGAGCATCTCGAAAATGCAAATCTTGAACTGCCGTATGCTTTTGTCATTATATCCGCAGCGGTCCATTTCCTTGAGAATAACGGCACAACTCTCTTCAATTTCAGCCAGCGTGTTAATCACCAGTATGTCAGGTTCATCACTGCGCTGAAAGCCGGAATCAGCAAGCATGAAATCCGAGTCACCGACCTCGATGCACAGAAGAGTGAAATCATCTCTCAGCGGTGTCTTACCACGGAATTTTCCCTGATCCTTCACTAATGAGCTCAGAAGGTGATTAATCTCAAGAGAGCCATACTTTTTAAAAGCGTTCATGAGTCTTTCACCGCCGTAAAGTTTACCCTCCGGGCTGCACCCCTCAGTCAGACCGTCCGTATAAAAAAGCACCTTATCTCCGGCATCAAGACGTATAGTCTGATCGCAATACTCTGCGACGCCAAGTAAAGCTGAATGTCCGATAAAAAAACCTTTGGCATCGAGTCTCGAAAGTGTACCGGTTCCGGGTTTATAAACCATTGGCGGAACATGGCCGGCCCTGGAATAAACCATTGTGTTCTTTATCGGGTCAATAATACCCAGAAAAGCGGTAAGGTACTGCTCGGTTTTAATGAATCTGCAGAGCTGCTTATTTACTTCTGCAAATATTCTGGCAGGTGATTGCAGTTTTTCGATATAGTGTGCAAAAAGCATTTTTGCCATTGCCCCAATAAGGGCTGCAGGTATACCATGTCCGGAAACATCAAATATCAGAACAGCTATTTTCTGGCGCGTTGTTATGATTATATCGTAAAGATCTCCGCCGACTTTTCCAGTGGGAATGTAAACTGAGGCGGATTTTACATTAACCATGCGGGGAAGTTCTTTTGGCAGGAGCCCCTCCTGTACACGCCGGGCTTTCTCCATCTCGTCTTCAAGATCCAGGCGGACCCGTTCCAGGTTATAAGAAACCTGCTTTATCTCCCTGTTGCGTTCTTCGACTGTAAGATGAAGGTTCCGGTTTTCCTGCTGAAGCTGAGCATTCTGCCGGACAGCATCATTATAGAGCTGCAGAAGTTCTGATCTGGTCAGCTTCTGCGTTCCTGTTTCTTCAAATTCCAGATACTGATTGTTTATGCTCATTTATTTGAATGGATCAAAAGGAATAATTTTATTTCTCTTAAGCCGCTCTTTATCAGATCTGGCAGCATTCTTCAGGATTTTTTTCTCTGCTTCGGTAAGAGAGCCCATTCCTTCTCTGGAAATTTTGGCCAGTATCGGGTCCACATTCTCTTCAAAGTACCTGGCCCGCTTAGCCTGATCTTCGGCGTTGCTTCTCCTGCGCCTCTGTTCTTTGCCGGCTCTGAATTCTTCATACCAGCCTGTTATCAAAGGATACAATTTCACATACACCAGTGCCACAACTATTCCACCAAGGTGAGTAAGATGAGAGATGACACCACTGCCTGGAGCTATAGTGCCAAACAATGATACAAGGGCATACCCCAGCACAATAATCCGAATATTGACAGGAAGTACAAAGAAAAGCAGAACTTGACGATGAGGATAATAATAGGCATAAATGGTCAGCACTCCCAGCACGGCTCCTGATGCCCCGATAACAGGTGTAATGCTCGAGACCTGGTTGAAAAGACTCAGTATGCTGAATAATCCGGAACCTGCACCACACAAGATGTAAAAAACGACAAAACGGCGACTCCCCCACAGATCCTCAATCTCACTTCCAAACATCCAAAGCATAAGCATATTGAAAAGGATGTGGAAGGGAGATCCATGAAGAAACATGTAGGAAAAAATTCGCCAGAGCTGCCCGTTAAGAAAAGTCAGATATGGCACAAGCGAGAACCACCGATTGATAATGTGGCCCGTACCGGGAAGAATCTGAAATATGTAAATTACGACATTAATGATGATAAGGGATTTAATTGCCCGGGTCATTCCCGGCACTCCAAAAGACACCATCTGAGCCATGCTGCTCCGATCAGTTTCCGGGTTTAAACTTTTCAATCAGTTTCTGTTTTACAAATCCGGGAACAAAAGGCGTTACATTGCCGTTTAATTTTGCGATCTGCTTGACCATTGTAGAATTGAGGTATATATATTCTGCACTGGGTGTAAGAAAAACCGTTTCAGAAGAGGAAAGAAGAGTTCTGTTTGTAAACGCCATCTGAAACTCATACTCAAAGTCCGAAAGCGCCCGAAGTCCCCTTATCAGCACCGATGCATTGTGTTCACGAAGACAGTTTACTATGAGACCGGAATACTTTATTACCTCGATACAGGGTTTATCCTCAAAAGCCTCCCTGACCATCTCAAGTCTCTCATCAACTGAAAAAAGAGTGTTTTTGGCAGGGTTCTCAGCAACAACCGCTATCACCCTGGGGAAAATCTGCAGGGCCCTGACTGCAATATCAATGTGCCCGAAAGTGATCGGGTCAAATGTCCCGGGATACATCGCCGTTTTCATATAGACCTTTCAATTCTGAATACACGCCCTTGTGTTTTATTATCCGCATCATTAAGCCCGCAAGTTATATACACTCACTTCAGCTAATTATGCAAAAATACTTAATGTGCTGAACGGGTGTAGTTTAAAAAAGGCAGCAAGAAGGCATGGTGAAGGTTAAAATGTCAATGGCTGAAGCCGTTTATAACTGATAATGACACTCTGCTTTTTACGAAGAACAGGCTTCCTCTCTTCTGTAAAACTCAACCACAGTGTCGCCAAACACACGTGAATCAAAAGGCACAATAGGAATTTTCCACTGCTCCGCTCTGCTGCGTTCATAAACCAGTATGCCATCTTGCGCAAGCAGATTGATGATTTCCGGTACCAGCCCGGCTAAATCCTCCATGCCATAAGGAGGATCGTAGAAAATCAAATCATACCTGCTACCAGATTTCTTTAAAAAAGCCTTTACATCCTGAGTATAAATTCTGCAGGATTCTGTAACTCCCAGTTTTTCAGCATTGGATTTGATCTGTGCGGCCCTGCGCAAATCCTTCTCAACAAAATCAACCCTTGCACATCCCCTGCTCAGCATCTCAAAGCCAAATGCCCCGCTTCCGGCGCAAAGGTCAACTGCTACAGCATCAGGAAGATTAGATTTTATAATTTCCGCTACCGATTCCCGTGTACGTTCCAGGGTCGGACGGAAATCGTTTCCCTTATCCGGTAAATAAAGGAGTCGGCCTCTTAACTTCCCGGATATGATCCGAAGCTTCATGGTACAGTTACTCTTTGAATGTCAGCAATACTTCTGCGCTTACATCAGTAAGCGATTCGGTTTTTGCCTTAATCGTGATTTTCTTGAAGGCACAAGGCACTTTATCATTGTGCAAACGCAGTACCAGACGTACGAAATCCTTATACGTACTGGTTCCGGAAAAGCGGTAAACAAATCTTCGATAAGCCCCCACCCTCTCTGCTGAGAGCTGAAGCGGGTCAGGCTTGAACTTTACATCACACTTTGCCGCAAGATCGGATATTTTTTTAAGCACTACAGGAAGTTCGGCTCTGGAGAGAAGATGATCCATGGCTTGAAACTGATCAGCGTGATCATTTCCAAGCTCGGCCTTGCAGGTTACCACAAATCGATATCCGTTCCCCTGATCAGAAGCAATATAGGAGTGGGGCTTTGGGAGCAATTCCATCTGTTCCTGACGAAGCGTGTTGAACGCCTCGGTAATTCTTTCTTTACTATTGCTGATGCCCAGAGCATAAAGAGTTTGAAAGTTTTCCAACTCAAGAGTCTTCAATCCGATCCCGTCGGGGACTGCCCGGCTGAGCATCTCAAAAATCCGTTTTCCGAAAAGAACTTCATAATTGACCCTTTCAGAAAAAGCCATTTCCTGATAAGGAATCTCTAAAATTCCCTTACGGGTATCGGAATCATTCATCTCACGCACAACTTCTTCGATAATTTTAGATTTTACGGGAGCAGGTGGTTTGTAAGCTGTCACCTCAACCTCTTTTCGAGAGACAAGTTCCTTTGCTGAAGCCTTGGGACGCTGTGATAGCTGCTGCTTAACAAAAAATGTTATACACACCCCTGCTGCAATAATCAAAGCAACTGAGGAAACAGCCTTTACAGGAAGCTTCTTTTTTTGCTTACTGCGGCTGGGGTTTTTAAGTAAATTGATACGTACCATTTAGATTAGTCGTTCCCGCGGAGCGCCAGACCTACAGCAACAGCCAGTTGAGGTGAATATTGTGCCAGCCGTTCCCCATCTATTCCAGCTTTGCAACTAATAATTCGGAATGGATTGAGAATCTCGCCGCTTCCCATGAAGCCCCTGGCTGAAGCTCTGTATTCCTGCTGACTGAATAAAGAGCCCGAAAACATTACCCGCAAAATGCCCTCTCCGTCATCGATATTATTGATGCTTGCAAAGCGGTTAATTTCTCCCTGAAGTCTCTGAAGATAAGTTGCAGGTTCTAAAGAATCATACTCGTATTCGAATATTTCGCAGTCCAGATATTGACCGTTTTTTGTAAGTACCAGTTTTGTTTTCTCTCCCTCACTGTGAACCAGCACTGTATCAAAGTGAAGATTTTCTTTGTAATTGGCCTCATAAACATTGATAAGCGCAAAAATGTCAAGATCTAAAACAACGGGATTAAGCTTTACATTTTTAAGCATCGAAGAAAGATTCCTGACACTGTCATTGCGGTAGGCTGCCGCAAGAACTCTTCTGGAATCGTCGTCAGGATTTCTGCACTCCTCAAAATCAAACGAGTATTGCTCAACAGTTCCAATCACCTGCTGAGCGATTTCCCATTGAACCGCCTCCCTTAAGTCCGGCTCATCACTGTCAACGCAGAGGTGCTTGATAATAGCATATTCAGATGGAATCGAGCAGACAACATTCGGGCTGTGGAACTTGAACTTGTTTTTGAGCCCCCTCAGTTCTGTTTCAGCATTAGTAAGCAGATCAGGGCTTTTTGCGGCAGATATCGGTTGAATCGCTATCAGCAGAACAGCATCCTGTTCAGAAGAGTACTGTGCAACACTGATATAGTCACTCTGAATATCCAACCCGCTTATGTATCTGAAATCGTTCTTCATATATTCGGAAAATCAAACCTGACTGCTGAAAATTACGCTAAGAACATCTCTGTACTGATTCTTTGTAACGACTTCTCTTGAAGAGTCTTTTGAACTACATAATCTTCTGTTACATTATAAATATCATTTTTAATAACGCTAAAAACAAACCCTGTTTTTTATCTTTTCAAGCTTTGCCGGACCGATTCCCTTTACCCGCCCAAGATCTGCCATACTTGTGAAAGAACCACCATTTTCCCGGTACACAACGATCCTTTCAGCCAGAGCCGGACCGATACCAGGGAGAAGAGTCAATTCCTTTAATTCTGACATATTGATGTTTATACAACTGTCATCAGTTACAGAATTTTTCACGGGAAACTGATCTTCAGCTATTAAGCCGGTCTTAGCAGGGTTTTCAATGATCTCAAACAATACGCGCTGGTGTTGGTCCCGGCATTCAGCAGCCCATAACACAATCCATAAACCAGCACCTGTACACCAAAGCAACACGAGAAAAAAAGGCCGCCTCAACAGACCGCAGGCTTTATATAAGAAACCGGAAAGACACCCTGCAGAATTCCGATCCCGGCAGAGTGGCATAAAGTTCCTTTCGGTTACTTACCATTTGGCCGCATAATTTCCAGAAAGGAATCCACAATTCGTGGATCGAACTGCCGTCCTTTTTCTTTTTCCAATATACTGAATGCGACTTCCTGAGGTAGAGATTTTCGGTAAGGACGATCCGAGGTCATTGCCTCATAAGCATCCGAAACACTCAGAATACGAGCCCCGAAAGGTATCTGCTCACCGGCTATTCCCGTAGGATATCCACCACCACAGTAATACTCATGATGATGAAGTACCAGAGGAACAAGAGCTTTAAGAAATGGTACATCGGAGATTATTCGCACCCCAAGCTCCGGATGTTTTTTGATTTCTTCGAATTCCTCCGGTGTTAACCTTCCGGCTTTATTGAGAATTGATTCACTTATGCCGATTTTTCCAATGTCATGCAGCAGTCCCGCATACTTCACAAGCTCCAGTTCGGCTTCGGCAAGGCCCAGAGTTTTGGCAAGCACAACTGTATATTTCATCACGTTTTCTGAGTGACCATGTGTATACTCGTCTTTGGCTTCCACTGCAAGGGCAAACGCTCTTATAGTTTTCAGATAGTTGTCCCTGATATTCTGGTACAGCCTTACATTCTCAATCGAAATACTGGCCTGTGAAGCCAGAACATTTATTATCTCGAGGTCAAGATTTGAAAAAGGATCCCGTCCTGCCACTCTCGCCAGATTTAAAACGCCTATGTTGCGTGAAGGTGTTTTCAATGGAAACGAGATAAAAGACTGAAGATCCGATGGTATCGGGATCAACCCGACTGGAAGTGACTCCATTCCAGACTCAAGGACAAGGGGCTCCTGCTGCCTGGCGACCCATTTTGAAGCCGCCACGAAGGGTTGTCCCATCCAGTACGATTTTTCATGATACTGACCCGCTGCTTCTGAAATAACAAGCTTATTGGACGCATCAGAAAAAAGAAGTGCACCGCAGTCTGCTTTGGCCATTCTTATTGAGTAATCGAGAAATTTTGTATTAAGTTCTGAAATTTCAAGTGTTGACGCGAGGATCTTTGTAACCTCGTGAAGTGAAACCAGTTTGGAGAAAAGAAGATTTTCCTCTTCAAGCTGTTTATTGATCATGGCGCGCTTGACCTTCTCGCCAATTTCCTCAAGATGAAAGGGCTTTGTAAGGTAATCGTATGCACCAAGTTTCAGGGCTTCAATAGCAGTATCAAGTGTAGGAAATCCGGTAGTGATAAGAACCGGTACAGATTGCTGATTCTCTTTTATGTACTTAAGAAGATCGACACCGGAAATGCCTGGCATCTTGATATCTGTTACAACCAGGTCAACAGGCGAAGCACTCAGTATGTCGAGGGCCTCCTCACCGCTGGCGGCTGTAAAAACCTCATAACCCTTTTTATTGAGGAACTGAGCCAGGATTTCGCAGATAGACACCTCATCGTCTACTACGAGAACCTTTTTTTGATCGCTCTTCATCAATCATCCCATTGACACTTGTAAACGAAACTTCTGAAGGTCTTCAAGGGTATCGATCCCTGTGGATTCGAAGTCATAAATCAGACAGCGAATCTTCATTCCGTATTCCAGAGCCCTCAGCTGTTCCAGACTTTCCCTTTTCTCAAGTTCACCCTGAGGAAACCCGCAGTACCTCCTCAGACTCTCTGCCGTAAAACCATAAATTCCCTTGTGCTTCAAAAAAGAGCCTTCCCCTTTACAATCATAAGGTATCGGGGAACGGGAAAAATAAAGAGCATCTCCACTGTGACCAAGTACGACTTTAACCACATTTGGATTGTCTCTGTCTTTCATTGTAGCATGAGAAGCAACGGTAAGCAAGGAGTTATCATCGTTTTTTTTCAATTCCTGTACAAATCCGATCAGAACCTCTGCCGGAATGTGCGGTTCATCCCCCTGCAGGTTCACAATATAAGGGCATTGCAGTCCTCTGGAGGCTTCAAAAACACGGTCAGTTCCCCTATGGTGGTCCGGTGAGGTCATAACCCATTCTCCACCGTGAAATGAAACCACATCACCTATCCGTTTATCGTCTGTGGCTACAACGATGCGGTCAAAAGCACCTGAATGCTTTGCACAATTGTAAACCCACATTATTAAAGGCAATCCATTTATTTCGCAAAGCGGTTTCCCCGGAAGCCTTGAAGAACCGTATCGGGCTGGTATTATGCAAACAACATCACCCGGCATCTTCAACCGCCAATCACCTTAGGGATGGCAAAATGGCCTTTTTTAACGACTGGTCCATTCTGCAACGTCTCATCCTGTGTCAATGATGCCTTAAGGGTGTCGTCCCTGAGCGGATCGTGAACAGGTGAAACAAAGTTTGTAGGTTCTACATTCTCCGTATCAGCCTTATTGAGCTGATCGATGTATTCCAGAGTTGATCCTAATTGATTTGTGATATTACCGACTTCCTCTTCTGTGAGATTCAATCTTGCCAGCCTGGCAATGTGCAGTACTGCATCGCGATCTATCATCAGTTCCCCTTTCAGATCGATTCGAAATTTGCAAACCTGGCCATCAATTTCCTTCTGGCGCCATCGTTAAATAAAACAGTCAATTTCATGTCATCACCAAATCCGCTTATTTGAAGAATTCTACCGCGGCCGTAAACCTTATGCTTCACATGCTGCCCCATACGGTACTCCACCGTGTCCTGAGAAAAATCATCATAGGATGGCCGTTCAGGCATTTCTGTCTGCCGTACTGTATTTACCGGCCTGACCGGTGTCCTGCTTTGAAACGATGCCTGGATTTGACCAAAGCTGCTGCTTTCATCTTTAAACTGGAAAAGTTCCTCAGGAATTGAGCTTAAAAATCTTGATGGAGAACTGCGGAGTAAATCACCAAACCGCCATCTCTGGTCAACATGGGAGCACTCAAGCTTTTCCATTGCCCTTGTTGCTCCGACGTAAAGAAGTCTGCGTTCTTCCTCGGTTTTCACTTCGTCATCTATGTTCTGTCTGGAAGGTATTATACCATCCTCAAGACCCACAAGAAAAACATGTTTGAATTCCAGACCCTTTGCACAATGAAGAGTCATCAGATTAACAGCATCCTCTTTTCGCTCCCAGGAATCAACATCGCTGATAAGAGTTACCTCTTCCAGAAAGTCGGCCAGTTTCTTCTCTGGATTCTCTCCGGACCAGGCCCCAAGTGCAGAAGAAAGTTCATTTATGTTTTCAACTCTCCCAAGCGATTCTTCAGAACCCTCATTTGTAAGCATGTCCATATAGCCTGAGAGATGCAGAACCGAATGAAGAACCTCATGAGGAGAACAGCCCGATTTCTCCTTCAGCAGCTCAAAAATCGATTTGAGATCAGAAAAACCTTTCTGACAGCGGCTTCCTAAAAGCGAAGCGTCTATACTGAGCAGAGTCTCCAGAAGAGAGCTGTTTTTTTCCGCCGCAGCGGCAGAAAGCGATTCCAGAGCCTTGTCTCCAAGTCCCCTGGCAGGAACATTGAACACCCTTTCAAAACTGACATTATCGCATGGATTTACAATCAGGCGCAGATATGCCAGGCAATCCTTGATTTCGGCTCTTTCATAGAATCCGGTTCCACCAACCAGAACATAGGGAATTTTGTGTTTACGAAAGGCTTCTTCAAAAGAACGGGACTGTGCATTTGTTCTAAACAGCACAGCTATATCACCACCCCGGAGTTTACCATTTACCGAAGAAGCGATTCTTTTTGCGACTGTATCTGCTTCCTGCCGATCATCACGGTAACGATGAACCGTCACCTGCTCTCCCCCGCTGCGGTCAGTCCAGAGCTGTTTTGCGGCCCTGTAATGGTTCTCTGCAATAGCTGAGTTGGCGAAACTCAGTATTGCCTTTGTGGAGCGATAATTCTGCTCAAGCTTGAAAACTTTTGTATCGGGGAACTGTTTTTCAAACGAGAGGATATTTTCAACTTTTGCGCCTCTCCAGCCGTAGATACTCTGATCATCATCGCCTACAGCAAATATTCTCCTGTGTCTGCCTGAAAGAAGCTTAATCAGTTCAAACTGGGCCGCGTTTGTGTCCTGATATTCGTCAACCAGTACATAATCAAAAAAGCTTTGATACTTTCTCAATAGTTCTTCATTTCCCCGAAAAAGGAAAACCGTATTTGACAGAAGATCATCAAAGTCCATCGCCTGCTGCTCTTTAAGAAGCTTCTGATAGGTCTTGTAAACCTTAAGCAGTTCCTGCTCAAAAAAGCCGGAAACCCTCCCCTCAAGCTCTCCAGATGTTATACAGCCGTTCTTGTAATTGGAAATTATTCCCAGCGCCTGTCTGGGTGACATACTTCTGTCATCTACTTCAAGAGATTTGAGCACCTTCTTCATTAGCGAAAGCTGATCGCTGCTATCATAGATGGTAAAATGCGGCACATAACCTAAACTCCTGCCTTCACGCCGCAGGATCCTGACACAAAGGGAATGGAACGTACCTATCCACAGGCCCTCTACGGGCATCCCGGTAAGATCCTCGACTCTGGTGCGCATCTCGCGGGCTGCTTTGTTTGTAAATGTTGCCGCAAATATTTTCCCCGGAGGAACCCCCTTGTCAATCAGATAGGCGATCTTTGATGTCAGAACGCGGGTTTTACCTGTTCCGGCTCCCGCAAAAACCAGCTCAGGCCCCCCGTCATATACTACCGCATCTCTCTGAACAGGATTCAAAACCAGCCTGTCTACAAGAGAACTTCCATTCTTAATCATTCTGTGTTGCTCCAAGTACCTGCTCGATTGTTGTCATTCCTTCAAGTGCTTTCCTTAAACCATCGCGCCTTAGTGAATCGAAATCACCCCTTTTAAGACAGTACTGCTTTATCTGTTCAAAAGGCGCACGCTGAAGAACTAACTTGGTAATATTGGAATCTGGCACAAGAAGTTCAAAAAGCCCCAGTCTACCTGAGTATCCGGTTCCGTTGCACTTACTGCAGCCTTTCCCTCTATAAAGCTGGAGTCCCTGACGGACTCCGATTTTTGTGAGCACTTCGGCATCCGGCGTATAAGCATCCTTGCATTTCTGACAGATCTTACGCACGAGCCGCTGTGCCAGCACACCGATAACCGTCGATGTGATCAGATAAGGCTCCAACCCCATATCAAGCAAACGAGTATAGGCGGAGGCTGAATCGTTTGTATGAAGCGTTGAAAACACCAGGTGTCCCGTCAGAGATGCCTGTATTGCCATCTCACAAGTTTCTCTGTCACGCATCTCACCAATCATTATGACATCGGGGTCCTGGCGCAGTATTGATCGCATTCCATCCGCAAAGGAAAAACCGGCTTTTACATTGATCTGCCCCTGGCAGATCCCGTCAAGATGGTACTCTACAGGATCTTCCATAGTGACAATGTTCCTGGAAATACTGTAAATCTTCTGTAAAGCCGAATAAAGTGTCGAACTCTTACCGCTCCCAGTCGGCCCTGTAACAAGAATTATCCCGTCCGGGCGCCTTATCATCTCCTCAAAATTCTTCATGGTCCTGGGCAGAAAGCCCAGCTTTTCCAGGGTCAGGTTTTTTGAATGAGGGTCTAAAATTCTCAGCACCACCTTCTCGTTTACCCCTCTGTTTCGGGTCATCACCGGATATGTGGATACGCGAAGATCAATCTCCCGGCCCTCAAACCTGATCTGCAATCTCCCGTCCTGCGGTTTGCGTTTTTCGGCAATATCCATCCCGGCCATAATCTTGAGACGGGAAATAATCTGAGCCCGCAATTGAAGAGGAATGGGATTTTTCTCCTTAAGCTCACCATCAATACGATAACGGAGGCGTACATATTTTTCCATAGGCTCAACATGAATATCTGAAGCACCTTCACTGATTGCCTGGTTGATCATAAGGTTGACGACCTTGACAACCTGTGCCCCTTCCTCATCGGTAAGCTTCTCGGCATCATCTTCGGACTTTATCACATCCAGCTCAATAGTGCCTGCCACTTCGCCGAGAATCTGTGTCATGTCCTCAAGACCGGCGGAGTAGTTTTTCTCTATTGCCTCAACAATGCTTTTCTCTGTCGCTATGACCGGTTCTATCTCTTTACCGGTCTTAAATTTAAGGTGATCAATGGTGCGAAGGTTTGTAGGGTCTGCCATTGCTACAGTGACAATCCCGTCCTGCTCAAATAACGGGATCGCCTTGTACCTTCTTGCCATTTCCTCCGGGATGATGCGGATAAGCTGTCGGGAGAAGTTGAAGTTTTCCAGGACAACATGCTGGATATCCAGCTGAGCACTGAGCACGTCAACAAGCTTGTTTTCAGATATGAAGCCCAGTTTTACAAAACACTTACCAAGCTGCATCCCAGACTTACGCTGTTCCTCAAGGCCCTGCTGCAACTGTTCCTCAGTGAGCAGCCCCTGCTCCAGGAGCACTTCTCCGATTCGCTTCTTCTGGTCAAGATGGATCTGCTGTCCAAGAACACTTGACAGGTCATCATCAGTAATGAAACCCAGCTTCACCAGTACCGTTCCGATACTGATTCCGGTACGTTTATGCTCCTTGAGTGCAACAAGCAGCTGCTCATCGGTTATAAGACCCTGAGAGATCAGGATTTCCCCAAGCTTTTTCCGGCGGCGCTCCATCTGCATACGTCAATTTATCCGTTCGTCATAATGTATGAAATCAGCTTTGCATTTTAAGGTGATCCCAGCCACCCCTGGGTACTTCTGTCACCTCACCGTCTCTTTCGAGCATTACTCCATCATGTTTATCGGTAAAATAACCGATTTTTATGAACCCCCCATGATCATCAATCAGCAAAGGATCAAAAAGCGGTGATGCGGCAAACACCAGATGATAATCCTCGCCCCCGTGCAGGAACCAGTCAAGCCAGGAAACTCCCAGCACATTACTCAATTGTACCATCTTTTCCGAAATAAGTGTAGGGTCTGCCTGTATTACTACTCCCATGCGGTTTTCATAGCCAAGGGTTCTTAAGTCTTTTGATAAACCATCTGAAAGATCCATCATTGCATGAACCTCACTGCACCCGGCAAGCCCCAGGCCACTTTCTATCCTTGGCAGCGGCTCAATATGAGCGGCAGAGAGTTCCCTGTACCTGTCCGGAATCGAATTGCGCCCCCACTTTCTTAATACCTCAAGTCCCGCTGCACTGGCACCGCACTGACCCGTAACCCACAAGTGGTCCTGATTCTGAACACCTTTTCTCTTCAGAACCCGGCATCCCTGCGGCACCCTTCCCAGAAGAGTGATACCGATTACCCAGTGAGATCCGGAGGATAGGTCCCCTCCAGCCACCGGAAATTTCCACCTGCTGCATGCCCGGGCAAAACCCCTGTAAATCTGTTCGAGACAACCGCCCGGATCAGGAGTACTGGAGGGAAATGTAATCTGAACCAGGGCAGCATCTGCGATCGCACCCATAGAGGCGCAATCGCTTAAATTAGAGACCATTGCCCGATAGCCGATCTCTTCGAAATCCATGTATTCCAACGAGAAATGCACATTTTCCACCGATATATCAGCAGTTGCAACCAGCTGCTGGTCTCCGCATAAACGCACCGCGGCATCATCTCCAATAAGCAGATTCCATTGTCCAGAGTACTGCCTGCCCAGCACCGCCTTCAACCTGGCGATTAAATCATATTCACCTGAAGGTGACGCCATTTTATTCATCAGAAATGCTCCATATTCCTAAAATACTTCTGAAAACAGACGTCATTTACTATTTTTGACATTCTGACAGTAGGTGTTTTTTGCCTGACCCATGCATACGGGAAAGGCTAAGCGTGTTTAGACCTTGTAGCACAAAGGCTTTCACAAATTGCGGGTGCACCACACTGGTGGTACATCCGCGATTTGTGAAAGTCTTTATCCACAAGGGATAAGTGCAACCCGCCCTTAACCGGGTGCAAATGTCAGTTTTTATAGAACTTTGTTTTTTTCTAACACTTACAGTTCAACTTACTTTTTATCCGGATTGGAGTTCAGATGACCCTTCCCTTTCAGGCATTACCCCCCAGAAACTGTATCGCCGCTATAGGCTCAGCCCTGGTTGACATTTGCTTACTTGAAGATGATGATTTTCTGGCACAGACAGGTGCCCCAAAAGGAGGCATGCAGCTTGTCGAACATCACTTCATTCAGCAGACCCTTCAGAAGTCCTTTAAAGATGCAGCTGTCATTCCCGGCGGATCAGCCTGCAACACAATTCTGGGGATAGGGAAACTGGGTGGCAATGCAAGGTTCATAGGCAAAAGAGGTATCGATGAATTAGGATTGCTTTTCGAGAAAGGGCTCAGGAACCATAATGTGGAACCCGTGCTGATGAAATCTGAAACACCAACCGGACAGGTTTTGTCAATTATCACCCCTGATGCTCAACGGTCAATGTTTACCTACCTTGGTGCATCTGCGGAAACCGCGCCACATGAGGTTTCTGCAGAACTTTTCAACAACTGCGTCCTGGTACATATTGAAGGTTACCTGCTTTTTAATGAAAAGCTCATGATGGCTTCTCTGGAGGCCGCTAAAAAATCTGGCGCACTCATCTCTCTGGACCTGGCAAGCTTTACTGTCGTAGAGGCTACCGGGAATATCCTGAAAGAAATCTGCTCAAAATATGTCGATATACTTATTGCTAATGAGGACGAGGCACGGGCTTTCACCGGTTTTTCCGATCACCAGAAAGCACTCCAGGAAATGGCTCAGAGATGTGAGCTGGCTGTGCTTAAGCTCGGAAAAAAAGGAAGTCTTATAGCATACAATGGCTCTGTTTTTGCAGTTGATGCGATGGGTGACGGCACCGCTATAGACACAACCGGCGCCGGGGACCTGTGGGCTTCCGGATTTCTTTACGGACTCACCAGAGGTTTTCCCCTGCAGAAGTGCGGTGAATTAGGCTCCGCATGCGGCTATGAAGTTTGTCAGGTGGTGGGGGCCAGCATTCCCGAAGAAGGCTGGAAAAGGATCAGAAATTTGTTTTGACGAATTTCCTTGCTTTTTGAATGTGTTGAACTTATTTACTAATATTAGTAAGTCCGGAGCTTATGATACTCCTTTTTCCCAACATCTGTAACGTTCTCATGGAGGTTCTTTGTGGCTAAGAAGTTGTATGTAGGCAATCTTCCATTCAACACCAGTGAAGATCAGGTAAAAGAGCTCTTCTCTCAGGTCGGCGAAGTACAGGAAGTCAAGATCATAACAGACCGGGAAACCGGAAGATCACGCGGATTCTGTTTTGTAGAGATGGAAAATGCCGATGAAGCAATTTCCAATCTTAACGGAAAAGAATTAGACGGCAGAAAAATCACTGTCAGCGAGGCCCGCGAGAGAGAACAGCGCGGCGGTGGCGGTGGCTTCCATGGCGGCGGCGGTTTCAAGAAAAGATTCGGCCCTCCACGTTCCTGAAAATTCAGGGCCGCCTAAAGCGGCCTTTTTTTTTAATAAGACTCCTGCACGTCCACTACCTGTACTGAGGTACACTGCGGACCCTTCTCCCCCATCTCCTCGGAAAACCTTACCCCCATTCCAGCCTTCAGTTCACCGTACCCCCGATTAACAAGGCTGTTTGCATGGAAGTAAATTTCCCGGCCATCAATTGTCCTGATAAAGCCGGTTTTATCTTCCGGAAACAGCCGCTCGATCATGCCCTGAACATGCTGGTACTGGTGAATCTTAATATCCCCGTTCATCCGGTCTAATAATTCCTTGAGCTGCCGTTCAGCTGCATTGAAAGCCCAGCGAATCTCTGCCCCCAGGTCCTGATGCAGATCTGACTTTGAAGCATCACGGCTTACGACCAGTTCATGGCCGGGCGGTATTGTCATGTCAATTCTCACCCGGTAAGGTTGAGAATTTTGCTGATGCTTCTGCAGCTTTTCAACTATTACACGACAGCTGCTTATATGATCACTGATTTTGTCCAGTTTTGCCGCTTTACGACGTATCAACTCCTCTACTTCTGCTGTCTTCTCTACATCTCTGAAAGTGATCTCGAGTGGAACTTGCATAGCACACCGACCCTGTCGAAAAGTTTAGGTATAATCAGTTAAATGGAATCGCCCCTTTAAGATCTTTTTCCGAAACGCACTTTTTATCTCTTATGATCCTGCGGGAATCCCCGACTTTTCCCCACACATTACAAAGCATAATGCCCCGTACTTGCTGCTGATAAAGGTAATAAAGGACCCCCTTCTCAAAAGGCTTCTCCCAGTCAGCAATTATATCCAGTTCTGAATTAAGGTCCCCTACCGCTTCGTAACCAAATTCAAACAGGTCAGAAAAAAAGTAGGGCATATAGGAATACTCAGTCAGAGTGCCGGCCATGTTTCTTCCTGCATGACGTCCCTGACTGACAGCATTGTCCCAGTGCTCGACTCTCATTCTCTTGTCGAGAGCCTGATAGATAAAGTTTGTGTTGTCTCCTGCAGAGAAAATATTGATGTCTGATGTCTGCAGAAACTCATTTACCTCTATACCGTTTGTCACCTTCAGACCCGCATCTGAAGCGATCTCAGTGTCCGGCTTTATACCAAGTCCTGCGATCACCAGATCCGCTTTAAGCTCCCAGCCGCCTCTGGTTGTTACAGTTACCTGCCCGCCTTGTCTTGAGATAGACACCGGAACATCTTCCGGATAAACATCTATCCCTCTTTCCATGAACATGCCTGTAAGTGAATCCGCCAGATCTGAGGGCATCACCCGGGCACAGATCCTCTTTTCAGGGAAGATCAGATGTACTTTGATGTTATTCTGTCGCAGTGAAGCAGCCAGTTCGGAGCCGATAAAGCCGCCCCCGATCACCACCACCGAGCTTCCCTCCCTGAGACGGCTTCGGCAGAAATTGTAATCGTCAAGATAGCGGTAATAGCATACTTCCTGCAGGTTTGCTCCGGGAATATTCAATCTGCGCGGCGTACCTCCGGTTGCAAGAAGAAGTTTCCCGTAGAGGTACTGAGCTCCATCAACGGTGGTGATCTTTCTCTGTAAAGGATCTACATTCATTGCCCGTGTTTTAAGCTTTACCTCAACGCCGATCGAATCGTAATAGGCCTGGTCATGGAGAAAGATTTTTTCTACCTTTTTTTTGCCTGTCCAGAGGCCTTTTGTTAGAGGGGGACGGTCGTATGGAAGAGATTTCTCGTTTCCAATCAGAGGCACCGAGCCCTCTTTATCGATCTCCCGGATACCATCCACAGCGTGAGCCCCAGCCAGGCCGGCTCCGATCACTATGTAGTTATGCATCTTTTCTGACTCCTGTCAAAAAAAGAGGCGGTTTACATGCCGCCTTGTTTTAAACCGAGACCCCCATTCAAGCGACAAGAAACCACCCTTTAAAGAAACCTACCTGCGACGAAAAAGGCTTGTCATTCTGCCTGTAACGGCAGATCCGCTGAAAAAACCGGACGTCCCTACTATCAGAAGACCAATCAAAGTAAATGTCAACCGCGGCTCATCCACAAGTGCCAGAATACCCATCACTATGGCGCCTATACCAAAGAGGAGCTGAAGCGATGATGCGGCCCCCACAGCCTCTCTGGCAAGAATCCTGGCGGTTTCATTTTCGTAACGGGTTGCGGCCAGATAGTTAAGTTCCTGTGTTGTGGAGCTTCCAACAACAAGCGCACCGCCAAAAACTATCACCGCTATGCCAAGCAGAAGCTGAGGCATGATTCCCAGCAGCGCAAGCACCCCAAGCACCACACCGGCTATACCCGCCAGAAATTCGGCTGTCATCCCGCCGCCCACCTCAGCCATGTCAAAATTACCCCTCGTGGATTCCTCCATCAGGTTTTTTACCCTGCTTGATATGGCTCCACCACCGATCAAAATCGCAGCCCCGAACACAATCGTGGCAACAGCAGCCATTAGGGGCGGATATACCCCCACCAGTCCCAGAATCGCAAGCACAAGGGCCGCTGCCCCTGCCAGACCCTCTCCTATGGACCCGCCAGCTATCACCTTTGCCGTCTTGCTTACCTCTGGTCGCCCAGTTTCCTGATAACCCTGTCCTGCTGCATAATCCATAAAACCTCCTTGACTTTCAGTTTCCGGTTCCAAAGTTCTCTAAATAGCAACCGATAAAAAGCGCCAGCTATTCTATGGACTGCAATTGAGATGCCAGCTTTTAACCTCTATAAAGGACGATTTGGGTTTATTAAATTCTCAATTTGATAAAAGAGTGGCGGGGATGAAAAAAAACGCCGGCTATCACCCCCTGCCGCCATCTAACTTCGTTATTTTACCGATTCGCCTTATATGCCTCTCATGACCATCAAACTGCGCCCTCAGAAACGCACCCGCTATCTCTTTAGCAAGCTCCCGCCCCAGAATCCGTGCCCCCAGACATATCACATTCATCCTGTCATCCTCTACCCCCTGATGTGCCGAGTAGGTGTCGCTTATCAACCCCGCTGCCACACCCTCCACCTTATTTGCGGCTATGCAGGCCCCAACTCCGCTTCCACACACTGCCACCCCTCTGCACACCTCTCCCGATGAAACAGCCCTGCAGAGAGGAATAACATAATCTGGAAAATCATCTCCGGGTTCAAACTCGTAGGCCCCAAAGTCTTTAACCTCATACCCCCAGGCTCTAAGTGCCTTCACAATAGGCTCTTTCAGTTCAAAGCCGGCATGATCCACCGCAATTCCAACAACCATACTCCTCCCTCTCCACCATAACGGTCAAGAAGCATGCCAGATCACAATTGAAGCCGATACAACACCAGTCTGAATCAACCTCAAGATTAGCCGAACAGTTCCTGTTTCCGGGCAAACAAACGTAAACCTTAAATATCCTTCTGCCTGATAGTATATTAATAGTTTAGGCGAGATTTGTTTAATCGCCCTTGAATGATGGACATTTTTCTTAAATTACCATTACTTTCCAGGAGTTTTTAATGGCACCACACGTTGATATCTGGGCAAACATTCCATACGCCGTAGCCGATATGGGACTTGCCGAATGGGGACGCAAAGAAATTGAAATCTCTGAAAAAGAGATGCCCGGCCTTATGGCAATCCGCCAGAAGTATGCCAAGGACAAGCCACTTGCAGGTGTAAGGATTTCAGGTTCTCTTCACATGACGATCCAAACCGCAGTACTGATTGAGACGCTTGTAGACCTTGGAGCAGAGGTACGATGGGCATCATGCAATATCTTCTCTACCCAGGACCACGCTGCCGCGGCTATAGCCAATGCCGGAATAAATGTATATGCCTGGAAAGGCGAATCTCTTGATGACTACTGGGCATGTACCTTTCAGGCGCTTGCGTTTGCAGATGGCAAAGGGCCCAATCAGATAGTTGATGACGGCGGCGACGCAACGCTGCTGATTCATAAAGGATATCAGCTTGAAGAGGGTGACAACTGGGTTAACTCCAAATCAGATAGTCAGGATGAAGAGTCACTCAAAAAGGTACTAAGAACAGTGCATCAGAAAGATCCTCAGTTCTGGCACAGAGTAGTCAAGGATTGGGACGGGGTTTCTGAGGAAACTACAACCGGTGTTCACCGTCTGTACCAGATGATGGAAAACGGGACGCTTCTGGTTCCGGCTATCAATGTTAATGACTCAGTGACCAAGTCAAAATTCGACAATCTTTACGGTTGCAGAGAATCTCTTGCTGATGGAATCAAACGGGCTACAGACGTGATGATTGCCGGGAAAGTCGTTGTTGTCTGCGGTTACGGAGATGTCGGGAAAGGATGCGCCCAGTCGATGCAGGGTTTCGGGGCCAGAGTCATAATAACTGAGATCGATCCTATCTGCGCACTTCAGGCTGCAATGGCAGGCTTTGAAGTTACAACTATCGAAGATACACTTGGCAAGGCCGACGTTTATGTCACAACTACCGGAAATATCGATGTCATCACAACAGAGCACATGGCCCGTATGAAAGATCAGGCCATAGTATGCAACATCGGGCATTTCGACAATGAAATTCAGGTTTCCAAACTTGAAGCGATGCCGGGAGTGACAAAGACCAATATCAAACCCCAGGTCGATAAATTCACCTTCCCGGACGGCCATGCTATCTTTATGCTTGCAGAGGGCCGGCTGGTGAACCTTGGCTGCGCTACAGGACATCCTTCATTTGTAATGTCCAACTCCTTTTCAAACCAGACCCTGGCCCAGCTTGATCTGCGGGCAAACCGCGGCAAGTACAAAGTTGGTGTTTACCGCCTCTCAAAGAAGCTTGATGAGGAGGTGGCGCGTCTGCACCTTGAGAAAATCGGTGTAAAGCTGACAAAGCTCACTGCAAGACAGGCCGATTATATCGGGGTTCCTGTTGAGGGACCGTTTAAGTCTGAACACTACAAATACTAATTAGAGGCCGTGGCCGCTTCCCGAAAAGAAGCGGCCGCCGTTTAACATGAGAATAAAAGCCATAGGAATCTGTCCACCGCCCTCTGCAGAGGATAATCCCAGAGTCACTCCGGAACTTCTGGCATCCTGCCTTGCACGCTACTCCCGTTCAAACAAGGGTATCGACTCTATCCTGTCTACAATTGACTGGAAAGATCCCGATAAATCGGTGGACGCGATTTTCCGGTTTGTCGATTACGGCCATGCCTCTATAACAGGAATGACAGGCGGAATTGCCGTTGTGGTTGATGGATGTTCCATGTTTCTGGCTTACAAGCTTTTTGAAATCGCCCAACTTTGCGATGGACAGGAATCGAGCACCAGGTACATAAAACTCGACTCCTCCAGCCTGCCGTCTCCCGATTCCATAGGGCTCTCGCAGGAATTGACAGAAAAATGGCACTCCCTGATGGATCTCTCTTACCGCATGTACCAGGAGACCTATCTGGAACTGGACAACAGGGCAAAGCAGGATATCTCAATTGTGCGTGTACCCGCAAATGCCGACCAGAAAGTAATCGACAGGCTGCGTAAAAACTACGCGCTTGACCGCGCCAGATACTTTATCCCTTTTGCCACCATGACCAACGCAGCCTATGTCATGACCGCCAGGGTCTGGGCCGACACTATAAAACATCTGGACTCCATACCACTCAAAGAAGCTCACGATTGCGCCGAAGCTCTGCGTAGAGAACTGTCAAAAATCGTTCCCCGCATGATGAAACACAGCTATCCTGATCGGGCCAGCAAATCCCAGGCTGAGCAGATTCTTGACTATTCTGTCGGGAAAATTCTCAACGAAGGTGTTGTTACTTCAAACACACCGGACGAGGTGTTTGTCTCTGTAGAGCAGAGTACACCAGATTTCCTTCCGCCGCTGCAGCCACTCTCTGATTCCTTTAAAGGTAAAGAGAACCGGTACAGTGCCGCAGGAAGTACGGTAAGGAGAACTTTTGTGCGTGCAGCCTGGAACAATATGGCCG
The DNA here is from genome assembly GCA_012515615.1 of Fibrobacter sp. Lineage (GTDB taxonomy): Bacteria > Fibrobacterota > Chitinivibrionia > Chitinivibrionales > Chitinispirillaceae > JAAYIG01. The sequence continues at coordinate 3,688 of JAAYYB010000049.1, read as the reverse complement.
TTGCAGAACTTCGCGACCTGAATCGTCACAGAAGCGGCTACAGGTTCTCTCCACTTTCCCCCGCAGGCTTTTACCTGCCCGAAGAGGTAAAGAGTCAATCGCTCGACGAACTGATGAGCCGGAAAAGGGATTTTATCCTTAGTGCAGCCAGCAGCGCTGTCCCTGCAAGCTATCTCTACGGGCTTCTGCTGGGGACACAGGTGCCGTTTGAACACTCTACACACTTGGACAAGTTCATCTATGAAATTGAGCTGCGCACAGGAATGGGAGCTCATTTCCGCTATGCCGAGCATCTGAGTTCTGCAAACAGAAAGCTTATTGATCTTATCCCTGAACTCAAAGAATATATCCAGGTTGGTACAGCCGAGCCGGAATAATTTTCCTGAGCCATAAAGGCACAAATTAAATTAAAACCAGTTTCATTCTCTTGGCGGCACATTCGTGCCCGATTTCTCCTTAATTTACAATCTCATTTTCTCTGAATTTTCCATTTTTAACCAGACCCGCACAACTCAAGGAGCAGCTGAATGAGGGGGCAGAATCGACACCCGCTTTTCTACTGTCCCCGGCTGAGATGAAGCTTTGACTTTTTGGCCTTAAATGAAATGGAGGTTTTCAACCAGACTCTGGATTACATTGGGGGAAACGGGCTTAAGAAGGCAGAGATCGATTTTTGCCTCGCGGGCTTTTTCGGATATGCAGGAGACATCCATGCCGGTCCACAGGATGATTTTTACTCCGGGGAGTTTTTCTTTGGCGTAATGGGAGATTGCGATGCCCGCCTCGTTGATTGTTTCGCTGAACCCCAGGTCGGTGATAATGAGCTGGTAGATGTTTTTGTCGATGTATTCAATGGCCTCATCGAAGGTTCCGGAGGTATCGATCTGGAAGCCTGATTTACCGAAGATTTTGCGGAAGGCAAAGAGTACCGACGAGTCATCATCGATGACCAGCAGTTTTTTTTTGTGTAGACTTCTTTTCAACGATTCTCCTCAACCGTTTAAGCTGCCACCTGTAATTATCATCTGTTCAGATAGCAATTTGCATTCCAATCGTACGCCAGACAATCGGGCCCCCTCAATTCCTCGCTATTTTGCCAAGAGTAAGGCGCCTGTTTTTGAGCTTTGAGATCTACATGAGGTGAGCCTATTTAAGCCATTGATTTTTAAGCCTGCTACATTTTGAACGACCCTTATGATTTTAAATTCCTGAATCCTTTTGAGCGCCGGGTTTGAGCGCTGCAGCCCGGCCATAAAGAAGTTTCTATACTGCTTGATGTCCATGGTGCGCAAGGCTCTTATTGCCAAATCTGTTGCACAATTGCGAATTCTCTAATCAAAAAAGGGACTTCTTCTCTGTGCCCAAAGACTCTCCTCAATGGCACCACTCTTGCATTAGGCTCATTGAGAGCACCGTTTCTACCTTTTTACCTGTTTTCAGGAGGAGTGAATGTCTGCCAAGAAGATTCTTGTTATTCTAACTGCAATTTCAATGAGTATTGGGGGTGCCGGCTGTACGGGGACACTCTCTGAGAAAAGTGCGATGCCCGGCAGTCTTGAGGGAAACCGGTTTGTCTGCGGTGATGCGCTGCGCATATCTCTTGCCCTTGACACGCTTTCATTTCTCAATGGTGTCTACCCCATTGACTACAGCGGCTATGTGGTGCTTCCCGTACAGGGCAGAGTCAATGTGATGGAGTTTACGGTGCCTGAGTTCACCGAATGGGTCCAGAAGACCTATGAGCAGTATATACGTTTTCCGGAGGTGATGGTGACTCCCCTGATCAGGGTGTCGCTTCTGGGGGGCTTCAAGGCTCCGGGGATGTACTATGTGGAACCGCAGAGATCGATCTGGGATCTGATCTCTCTTGCGGGGGGAACAAATCATGAAAAGGGGCTGCGGAAGCTGAGGTGGGAGCGCAACAGGCAGGTGATACAATATGATCTTATCCCCATGCTTCAATCGGGGCAATCGCTTTACGCTCTGGGCTTTAGATCCGGAGACCAGATCTGGACCCCCACAGAGAACCGCAGCATCAGGGATATTCTGGTCAGAGAGGTTCTTCCTTTTGCGACCTTTGCCCTTTCTCTTTACCTGGGCATAATGACTCTTAAAAATGACAATTAACCTAAACTCAAACGCAGAGGTAAGCAGTGAGCTTCAGAACCCAGACAAATCAAACTAACATGAGTCGTCAGTTGGACCACTATGTGCACCTTCTGAGGCGCAAATTGTGGTTTGTACTTCCGGTGATGGTTGCAGTCATTGCAGGATATTTCTTCACAATTTACAAGCTGGATATAGCAAAACCGCATTTGGGTGCCACGGCGATACTTCAGTTTGACGATCCAGATGAGCTCAGTGCAGTGCAGGAGAGGGTTTGGCTGGAGTCTGATGCCAAGGCGGTACTGGTAAAGAGCAGATCGTTTCTGGAGGGGGTGGTAAGAAAGCTCTCTTTACAGCTTCAGGTCTCCCGTTTCAGCCGCTCAGACATATTCGATTCGGTATCGGTCAATATCGATGCCCCGGTTGGAAACTACGAGTTCAGGCCGGATGCAGACTCTTTCACGCTCTCTTTTATCGACCCTTACACCGATAACAGAAGCAGGGTGATCGACAGGGGGAAGGTCTCCTCTTTAAAGGAAACTTCCCTTCCCGGGCTCACCCTCAGGTGGTCCCCGGCATTTCTTTCCTCACCCCGCAGAGTGAAATTTACGATTATCCGCCCCCGTGATGCCATCGACAGGATCGTGGATAATCTATCGGTAAAGACTACCGGTAAAAACTTCACTATCATGTCCCTTACCCTTACCGGAAGAGACTACGAGGTGATAACTGAAACAGTCAATGCTATTGCAACGGGCTTTGTGCAGGAAAACTCATCCACGAAACAAAACAGGAAAAGCACCGTGCTCGATCTTCTGGAAAAGCAGCTTGAGACCGCCCGCAAAGAGATGGTCACCGCAGAGGGAGAACTGCGCAGATTCCGTGAAGCAAACCCCACAGTGGGACTTCAGGACGCATTTGCCCCCCCGGTTGCGCTCCTTGACCTTAAAGAAACCGAGGCCGAGCTTAAGTCCGCTATCCTTCAGGCCCAGAGCCTCCAGGAGCGCTACAGGAGCACCGTGGACTCCCTGCGCATTTCGGTGCTCAACGAGATGGTCTCATTTCTAAACCGCTACCAGACCGGCACTTCCGATGCACTGGGCTCAGAGCTCCAAGGGCTAGCCGATGAGTCAAGGAGGCTAAAAGACAACTACTCACCTGTACACCCTCTTCTAACCCAACACAAAACAGATATACGCAACTTTGGCACGAAGGTCACCTCTGCGCTGCTTGATCTCACAAATCAGCTCAGCAGAAAGGTGAGTGAGAACAACACACGTATCGACAAGATAAACACAGAGATCGCCCGTCTGCCATCAAAAGAGCTGCACCTGTCGAATCTGCAGCGCAGATACGAGGTCAATTCCGAAATCTACTCTAATGTGCTGACCCGGTTCAATGAGGCAAAGATAGCCAGGGCCATGGAGGTGGGTGATGTTTACGTAGTGGACCTGGCAGTGGTTCCTGAGGGAAGTTCCGACCCTAAGACATTAGTGGTACTTTTGGGGTTGGGGCTGTTTCTGGGTCTCATAGCAGGGATTGGCCCCGTTTTGGCAGTCGACCTTTTTGATCAGACCGCCCG
>JAAYYB010000048.1 GCA_012515615.1 Fibrobacter sp. | reverse complement strand
GCAATCTTTTTTCATTGCGGAGGATTGGATTTGTACCCATATCCTCCTGTAAAGCCTTGTTTACGTTTCAGAAGTGCTTAGACACAATATGTTGGGGCTACCCACGAAAAAGCCGGAAGCGGCATAATTTTGATTCGATATAATTTCTAATATCAACAGTCAGGTCGGTATAAAATTGATCGCCTGTTTTGCCATAATCGCCATATCCATTAGTGGATGATGCTGAAGGTGTTACAATGATCATCGCCTGCATCTTGTCTCTCTGGGGAAACTGAAGTCCATTGAGTGCATCGATCAACTGTCCCTTAATTCTCCAGGCTGTATTATCTTCACCCCCTCCATGTAACAAATACAGTACAGGAAGTTTATACAGTTCATCGTAATCGGAAGGCAGGACCACCTCAATGGTACGGGACTTTACTGTAGTTGTAGTAGCGACACGGTATGTCCGAAATGACAACTGTATCTGCCCGACATCCTTTGCTGCAACTTCAGGCATAGGGATTTTCTTAATCGCATATCCCATCCTCAGGACGACAAGAGTATCGAACTCAGAGGCCGTTTTCCCAGCTGCGACATGCTCTTTTCTGAAAACAGAAGCATTGTTATCAGAAAAACAGATCCTGTCTGTATATATCACTTTACTTTCGAATGACAGATCACGGCTTGCGCATGAAAGTATATAATGGCCCGGAGTCATCGATGCCATGCACTTTTTAACAGGCACCATAGTTTCGCCGGCAGGCAAAATTCCATCTGAAACAACAGCCATCAGTTCGCCTTTAATTGTAAAAAGCCTGATCAGCACCTGCTGAGGGCGTGACAATGAAATGACAGGTTGTCCACCTCTGATTTTGAATGCAGAAGAACCAGTTGCAACATGATGCTGCCTGCTTATCGAAGTCGAAGGGATTGGCAGATTGAACTTTCCATCACTGTCTGAAGAATCAACAACCGAAGGATTACTTTTCAGCCAGATTCTGGCGCTGTCCAGACCATTCGAAGACCCACCGACTACACGACCGGTTATCACCTCGGCCCCATTGACAACAAAGTTGAAAGTCAATACAGCCATAATTAATCTGACTAAGTTCATTGCAAACATTCCCCCTGTTAAAACATGGACGATAGATATTTCAGTCTCCCGAAAGCTGGCTGGTGCAAAAGAAAAACTGTTTTACATCCGTTCAGATTCGGACTTTACATATCTGTCCTGATTTCAAGTTTTACTTGTCTCTACCTGACTAGTGCATCCGGGAAGGGATAAATGCGTTTCGACCTGATCCAGGTGCAAAAGTCAGATTCTATATAAAATAGCTGTTGAAGGTGCCAGCTTCAAGAACAGGGGTACAAAATAACAGAATGCGGGTTCATTGTTAATGTCAAAAGGATCGGAAAATTATTAATGACTAAATAACAGCTCAAAATAAGAGCCATTCTGGAATAAATTCTGGTGCAGCATTGCATTTGTGGATTTATATTGCAGAATTGAGCCCCCATCTCAAATCAGCACAAGGAGAACAAAAATGCCTTCAAGAATCCGACAGTATGCTTTACTGTTATTTGCTTCCATCTTTGTAATAGTTGAACTGAGCAGCGCTGGGCAAAAAGCCGCTGCGGCCGTAAAAGAGGGGGATGATGGCCAGTTCATTACTTGGAGCTTTGAAGGAACTCCAATGGGGTTATATCTGCCTGATCAAACCGCAGGTGAGCCGCTGCCGATAGTCATGTTTCTGCATGGCTGCCACAATGACCCTGTGATCCAGTATCACTGGATAATAACCGCGCTCAATGAAATTGAACCATGCGCGGTCTTTCTTCCTACTGCTCCCGAAACTGAAAATACGCCCTATTCCTGTGCAGACTGGGGCGGCACATATGACAGCCAGCTTCGTCCGCAGATGATAAATGCTCTTGCGGAACTGGATCGTTTAATAGAACTGCATGGCTTCGATACAAAGCGACAATATATTTACGGTGAATCGATGGGGGGAGAGGGCGTATTCCGGTTAATTATGGATTTTCCTGAGCGGTTTGCAGGCGCAGTTTCCGCTGCCGGCTATACACTAGATACCGGCGCGGCCCAAATGACCAAAACGCCGTTATGGATAGCAGTCGGCACAGATGATCTTGATGTTGTGGGAAGCAGCAGAGCAATTTATAACTCAATTGTCAATGCAGGGGGAAGTGCTGTTGAATACACCGAATACCAGGGACTTGGTCATGTGGCTGGTATCGAGCAGGCGCGGGGGGAACCGCAGATACTGCAGTGGCTGCTTTCTCAGAACCGTTCGACTGCGATTATCAAAAAAACAGTTTGCAGGGATAATAGCTTCGGTACTGCGCCAAGATTTTCCTTCATTGACGGGAGCCTCCGGATTTTTTCATCGTTCCCAGCCGGTACCATTATTTCGCTTTTTAATCTCAATGGGCAGTTACTTCTGGAAACCGATAAACAGTGTGGCGCACTCAAGCTGCCTGCCGGTGCATCCGGACGGACAATTGTCTGGAAAGCATCGAATGCCATGCATACTGTAACCGGGAGCACATCACTTCACAATTCGCATTGAGGTGAAACTGAGGCTGTCTCAATGCATGAATTTGATAGATTCTGGACTCGCCTGTTGAAAAACAGACTCAGCTGATATAACATGCTCATCGAGTAAAATAGAAAAGAGGTGTGTTAGAGTGAAACGTAGTATTCTTTGTTTCGTTCTTGTCATCTTAACTGCAGATTCCCAGGACAGCTACGGGTGCTCATCTGTCTGTCTCAATAAAAACGGACAGCTGATTTTAGGTAACAATATGGATTGGGTTCTTGATTATGGCCTTGTAATAATCAACAAGCGCAATGTTGTAAAAAGGGGATTCTGGTATGCAAATGAGCCCGAATGGAAATGGACCTCAAAGTATGGCAGCATCTCCCTTTCAACTGAAGGACGGGAATTCCCGATAAGAGGCATTAATGAAGCCGGGCTGGCTATTGTTGAAATGTCTGTAGCTGAAACTCAGTACCCGCCTACCAATGGACTTCCGGTACTAAGCGGTTCACAGTGGATTCAATATCAATTGGACAACTGCGCAACAGTCCAGGAAGTTATATCCTCTCAATCGGTAGTTCGAATTGAACCTTCAGATTGGCAAGGTATGGCACCTCATTTCCTTCTATGCGATAAAACTGGAGCTGTTGCAGGTATCGAATGGATGGGCGGGGAGTTGATTGTTTATTCAGACAGCACACTGTCGATACCTGTGATGGTCAATAGCCCTTATGCGTCATGTATAACTACAGGAGATGATCCTTCAGGACGTTTCAAACCCATGGCTGACTTATACAATGCATATGATTCCACTGTTGCATCTGATGCGATCAGTTATCTGTTTTCAATTCTCGATGCAGGGTTTCAGAACAGTTCATTTACGCCTACGAAATGGCAAATTGCATTTGATGTGCATGCGATGAGGTTTTACTGGAAAACAGCACTCAACGGCCAGCTTAGATATTGTGACCTGGAGGAGTTCGACTTTTCGTGTCAGACTTCTGTTGAGGTACTGGATATCAATGGTGACGGCGCAGGTAATATGAGAAATGCTTTTGTTCCGTACACTGTCGATCTTAACAGTGCACTGGTTGCAAGCACATATTCTGTTTACAATGGATACAGTTCCTATCTTGGCAAAACTTATTCACAAGATACCATCAATGGTATCATTGCATTCCCAGAAAGTACCTTTTGTGATGTAGAGAGCATATCGAAAGTGCAGAACTCTTCCGGCAACAGAAGGCTTCGCTTAATCAATATACCTGAAACAGATTTAGTGCACATATTTTTACCGGAAATTTCTTCGAATCCTGTAACAGTATCTTTCTTCGATACCCGTGGAAGAACTATTGTCTCAGAGATGGTAAGTAATACTATACAATCAGGACAAAACCGCATTATCTGCAAACTTCCTTCAATCAGCCGAGGCTTATACTGCTGTAAAATAAACAGTGCAAAAATTTCGTATGTTCAACCTTTTTTGCTTAAAAAATAAAAGAAGAAGAACATAGAGAGATGCTGGAGTGGTGCAGTGCACACTCAGCTTCAATCTGCCTGCAATTCACTAATGCTGCAGTAAAGATCATTCACCACTGATATCGCGGTAACCTTTTAGAAGAACTGATAGCTGGAAATCGTCAGGTAAAAAACTTGATGGTTTGCAAAATGTCATATGCTTGATGTTATGCTCTGGAACTCTCACTTTCTTTACAAGACTTTTACCATCAAGATCACTTGTGAAGATGGTGAGTTTCGAAGGAAACCAAAAATTCATCAGGGCCAAAGCAGGGTTGAAAATGGCATATTGCTGAAATTGTGCCTTCCCCATAGCTGTTGAACACAAGATACATGTACTGCTCTGCCAGACTGCAGTTTTGGTATAAAAAAAGTACTAAATAACTATCTTTCGCCTGAAACTCTCTGAGTTATTTCGTCCCCTGCACTCTTTTTATACAGAAACCAGGAATATGCGATTATATACGGGATCCCTGCCAATCCAGAAAGACTGACCAGAACACTGGTTAACTGGTGTGGAATACAGACACCGGCAATCATTAAAAGCCCCATTATAACAAAAACTATAGCACCATGGCGGTGGGTTTTCCGCCAGACTGATTCATTCGCGAGTGTCCAGGGAGTGCGGATACCGCAAAAGTAGTTATGACGGATCTTTCCCATGTAATTGCCGGAAACCAGGAAAATCGCACCCACAAATATGCGGACAACTATATCCATACGGATAGAAAAACCCAGACTGATCGATGCAATCAGCCACTGAAGGGGGATGAACATGCAGGATACTGCCACGATAACGATGGAATATGCGCGTGAGTGAATCTTCCAGGACTCTTTTTTCGGGTCAATCCTGGGAACAACAAACCAAAGAAAGGCATAGAGGATGACAGGTATCAGACTCATCCATGCAAGATATACCCTTGGGACCCACTGGTCGATCTCTCCTTTCCAGTTCCAGTGAAACGGAACCTTGTCAGGAAGAAATGGAAGAATGACAAAAGACATCCCGATATGAATGAAAAACACTGCATACAAAACCGCTCTTTTTTTCATTATCAGTCCTTTTTCTGCAGGGTATATACCCAGGATACCAACTCCTGGAATACTGAAGTGTTTAATGAATAGATAATATTCTGTCCGTTTCTTACAGATGCCACCAGATCGGCCTGTTTCAATATGTTCAGATGATGACTGATAGAAGCGGCGCTTATGGGAAATGCCGATGCAATCTCGCCAGCGCTCATATCATGTTTTTTGAGAAGATCTAAAATATCCCGTCGGGTTTTATCGGATAATGCCTTGAAAAGATTGTTCATCTCACCTCCGTTAGACATTTAGAAAATAATCTAAATATCTAAATAAGTCAACCCTGTAATCAATATTAGCTCTGTTGAAAATCCTGAAAAAGTGATTTTGTAAATGGAATACGATTAAAAATGTGCTGTCCGGGGAACAAATACTTCAGGACGGGAAATTCAGTTTACTGTAGCTATCAGCCATTATCTTCCTGCTGATATAGGGTGGTGACCTCTGGAACATCAGCTCGCCATATTCAAGTGATAGAAGCATCACAATTACACCGTGACTTGTTCACAACTGTGAACAGATTGTTTGCCCTAACCATCTGTTTTTTTTGCGAACTTCATCAAAAACAGCTACTTTATCATCAAGGCAGTTAAAAATGTCAATATCATAAAGAGAACAGTTTGTGAATGGATCTTTCCTGTGATATGGGGATAAAAAAGCCTTTAAAGTTAAAAAGTATGTTGTTCGCAGGATCGTTTTTTCAATAAAGGGGATAGATTCGCATGAATCGATTTAAAATGGTTGTTTCGGTGATGCTCTGTGGTTATCTCTGGGCTAATGCACAGGAAATCTCTTTGTCCGGCCGAATTGTCGAATTCGGGACATCAAATGGTCTTGCGGGTGTTGCGGTTACGCTAAGTAATAAAAGTGAAGCCTTTGCCATATCCGGAGAAGACGGCTCGTTTAACATCGGTGGAGTAAGTGCAATAAGTTTAAAAAAAGCGTCAACTGCAAAGCCGTTCGCTCTTAGAAATAATATGCTTGTCTTTTCTGCTACACCATCAGCTGCAGTAGCTAAAGTAGATCTTTTTACTGTTAATGGAAAAGTATTACACTCCGTTAAAGTAAATCTCTTTAAGGGTGAACAAAGCGTTATACTTCCCGAACTCAGCTCCGGAATCAATTTCTTGCGGGTTACAATCGGTGATAGATCTTACTGCGGTACTTTGTATTCTTTCGGCAACAGGCTTACTCTTTCGGGAGAGTATAAAGTTGCTTCAGCAATAGATCGTAAAATTACCAGACAGGCGATTGATGGCTCTGTCAATGATACAATCATAGTATCAAAAAGCGGGTATGTGACCAGGAAAAATCCGATAGACAGCTATTCTCAGAATAATATCACCATCGAAATGACAGTTGATCAAAACATACAAAACTATACAGATATCGCTTTACTCACTACCAGTATTACTGTTACGGGCAGTGGAGCAACTGCTGATGGAACCGAGGTCGTTATAACTTCCGGAGGTACCTATAAAATTCATGGAAAACTTACAGATGGCCGAATAATAGTGCGTTCTGAAGATGAAAATGATGTGATTCTTATTCTTGATAATGTGGATGTTGCCAACTCAAAGACATCACCGCTTTTTATAGAAAATGCAAAAAATACCTTTATCGAATTGGCAGAAGGTTCAGAAAACGTCTTTTCCGACCCGGCTGCTTACACAACATTCTTCGAAGAAGATGAGCCCAATGCTACTATTTTCAGTAAGGATGATCTGGAGTTTAACGGCAGCGGTAAATTAACAGTAAAGAGTAATTACAAAGATGCAATCGCCTGTAAAGATGAGCTTGTCATAAATGGAGGAAATTTTACAATCAATTGCCCCGATGATGCCATAAGGGGTAAAGATAACCTGGTGATAAAGGGTGGTACTTTTAACCTTACCGCTGGCGGCGACGGGCTCACATCAACTGACAGCGGAGATGTGACTACCGGATTTGTATCTGTTGAAGGCGGCGAGATTAAAATTACTTCAGCTAACGATGGCGTTCAGGCAAAAAATTACATATCGATCAGTGGTGGAACTTTAGATATAACAACAGGCGGTGGAAGTAATTCACAAGCAACCGAATCTGCCAAAGCAATTAAAGCTGCAAACAATTTAAATATTTCCGGTGGTACTATTACTTTAAATTCGGCTGATGATTGCCTGCATTCTAATGGTTTTATTACGATCAGTAATGGTACTTTCACAATTTCTGCAGGTGATGATGCAGTGCATGCTGAATCAACATTTACAATGAGTGGCGGGGAAGTCAATGTTACAAAGTCCTATGAAGGTTTTGAAGCTTCAAAGATCACCCTGGATGGTGGTAAGGCTACAGTGGTTTCCCGTGATGATGGTGTGAATGTAGCCGGCGGTAGTGATGGCTCCGGAATGGGAGGTGGAGATTTTGGCGGTGGATTCGGAGCCAATTCTGCAAGTCATCTGTTGCAGATTAACGGCGGATACTGGGCCGTGTATGCCGGGGGAGATGGATTGGATGCTAATGGAAATATTGAAATAAACGGTGGAACCACTCTTGTACACGGGCCCCAAAGCGGTGGAAACGGCATTATCGATATAGGTGATGGAGGCAGCTATTATTTCGTGGTTAATGGCGGTTTTCTGCTTTGTGCAGGAACTTCTTCAATGGTTGTTTCGCCTTCTGCTGATTCGAAGCAAAACTGTATCACTGCATATCTTTCACGGAGTGCAGGGACCCTGGTAAATCTCCAGAATGCAAGTGGTGAAAATCTGTTTACATTCTCTCCGGCGGTACAATACGGACTGGTGATTTTCTCATCTCCTGAACTGGTCAATGGTACCTATAATTTTTATTACGCTGGTAATGTGTCCGGGGGAACTAAAGAAGATGGATTTTATAGTGGTGAAACATATACCCCCGGAACAGCATTGTCTCAAAACCTGTCCGTTTCATCAAGAGTAACAAAAATTGGATCCGGCAGCAGCTGGCCGAGGTAATTTTTTGTCAGGAAGAGCGTAGCTTTAATAATTTTTGGTACTGAAATAAACCCCAGGGGGGATTCCCCAGGGGTTTTAATATTTTGCTCCTGGGTGGTTGCACGCTTAACTCGCACTGCGCCTCCATGGAAGGGGTGAACCACACAAGTACCTGATGGTGTAAAAAAAGCTGACACTATTATGCATATTTTTACACATTCCTTTCATTGTGCTGCAAAATTCTCATGTTTCAGGGCTGTATGGGGCACCAGTATGGTTGGCACACTTCTTGCTTTTTTTAGATGCAAATAATAAATCGTTCACTATTTGTTGTATATGGAGGCATAATGTTTAAAGCAAAAAAAGTTCTGATGTCAGTGGCGGGGTTATTCGCTTTCGCTGGAATCGCTCAGGCTGACCTGGTTGATGTTGAGCTCACAAATTTGTGGAGTCATTCTCTGAATAATAACTACTGGCAGGAAATCGTGTCCATGGACGCTTCATTTGCTGATGATGGAGATGGTATACTTGAGATCGGTGAAAAAGTAACCTTCAGTGTAACCATGGATAAAGATTATTGGGGCGGGCATAACTTCGATGTATGCAAAATCTGGGTTGATAAACTCCCGGGTATCGAAAAGTACTATTATTTCGAAGAAGAATTTGAGTGGGATTTTAATGGATCAGAGGTCTATCATAATGTGGACGCTGATTACAAATGGAAAGAATGGACAGATGGTTCCAAAACTTTCACTTATACAAAAGCTTTAGATCAGGTTGGAGAGTGGGGCTTTGCAGCATCTGTTATGTGCAGCAGTGATCTTTCAACGCTCACTAGTGATGGCGCCTGGGATTCCCCGACAACCAGTGACTGGAATGCATGGACACCTGAGATTCATAGTTGTCAATTTAATGGCCGCGATATTCAGGGTGAAGATAAAGCCCTTAAATTTACAGTTAGTGCTAATGTCCCAGAACCTGCATCACTCTCTCTTCTTGGATTAGGGCTTTTGAGCCTGGCATTTTTCCGCAGAAAAAGAACAAAGTGATTTTTTTCTTAATAGATTTATGAAAAGGGACCATTTTAATGGTCCCTTTTTTTATACGCACTCGCATAGCTATCTTACGATTTAATAACCTTTCTATTTTCACTGAAAACAGAGCCCCTATATATTAAGGGTACCTCTAAAAAATCATTTTTCCGCTGACAGCCGGCTGCGAATTCTACTGTGCTGTTGTTGCACTCAGTCGACGAATCATAGCGGATTCGCCTCTTTTGTGCGTCTGGCCCAGCGAATTTTCGCTTGATCTCGCTTGAAAGCTGAATATTTAGAGGTACCCTTAAGTCCTCTTTTCTGTTTCTATCTGCAGGTGTGAAGTTTGCACGGGTAATTAAAATCTCCGTTAAATATCTCTTACTAAAAATTTAATCCCCAGCAGACCTTGTTGTATCATTTCCTTGTCGTATATTTTAAACTTACCCGAGCAGGTTTTTTTCTGCACTTGAACTGTCATATCCGGTAATAAGGAATAACCACATCTATGGCGTTACCGTTTACAGACCCCGTACTGATCTTTGCTTCTGTGATGGTGCTGATTCTTCTGGCGCCACTTTTAGCCGGCAGAGTTCGTTTGCCGGGTATTGTCGGCCTTATTGCCGCGGGGATCATTGTCGGGCCACATGGAGCGGGGCTGCTCGAACGCGACCAGACCATTCAACTGCTGGGGAAAGTGGGGTTGTTGTATATCATGTTCCTGGCAGGACTCGAAATCGACCTCAATCAGGTCCGCCAAAATAAAGGTCATGCCCTGCTGTTTGGACTTCTGACGTTTTTTATTCCTTTCTTTTCGGGAATTATTCTGGGTATGACCGCTTTCGCTATGAGTCTACCGGTTGCAATTCTGCTTGCCAGTATGATTTCATCGCATACACTGCTTACGTTTCCTATCGTTGCGAAACTTGGTATTACCAGGTCTGCTACAGTAACGACGACTATCGGCGGAACTATTATTACCGACATCCTTGCACTCCTGGTTCTGGCGGTTATTGCCGGTACTACCCATGGTACTCCCGATACTGTCTTCTGGATTCGGCTTGTCGTGCTGATGGTGCTCTACACAGCTGGCACTCTTTTTCTGATACCAAAAATCAGCAGGTGGTTTCTGAACACTGTAGACTCCGATGAAAATTCTGAATTCGTGTTTGTTCTATCTGTCACCTTTATAAGTGCTTATCTTGCGCATTTGGCGGGTCTTGAACCTATTATCGGAGCTTTTTTTGCCGGACTTGCTCTCAATTCGCTGATTCCCGAACGCAGTCTGCTGATGACACGAATTCACTTTACCGGAGATGCTATCTTCATTCCGTTTTTTCTGATAAGTATCGGAATGCTGGTCGATCCGTCACTGCTATTTACTGGTACCAGAGCATGGGTTATTTCACTGGGGATGATCGGGGTCGCCCTCGGTTCCAAATTCGTTGCAGCTTTACTCACAGGAAATATATTTGGTTACTTAAAAGATGACGGGATGTTGATGTTCGGGTTGAGTGTCAATCAGGCCGCCGCGACTCTTGCCTCGGTTCTTGTGGGGTACAATCTTGGGCTTTTCGATGAGACGGTGATTACAGGCACCATCATGATGATCGCGGTAACCTGTTTTGTCGGATCGGTGGTAACTCAGCGTGCAGGGCGAAAGGTTGCGTTGCGTGAAGAACGGGCTGTATTAGCTCCTCAGATCGGGTCTCACCGGATCATGGTTCCGATCAAGAGCAGGGAACAGGCACGTATTCTTCTTGATATTGCGTTTCTTTTACATGAGAGAGGGTCTAATGAGCCGCTGTTCCCGCTGCAGGTGGTTGAGGATTCCGGGGATACCCATAAGCAGGTTGCTGCTGCAGAGAAGGTTCTTGATCAAAGTATCGTCAGAATACTCTCAGCCAATATTCCGGTCATGCCTCTTACCAAGGTCGACCTGACCATCGCTTCGGGGATTCTTCATGCGATCAGTGATTATCGTATATCAATGCTGCTGCTTAACTGGAACGGACGTTCCCGGTACACTACAAGGGCCTTTGGACGCACAATCGATACAATAATCGAGCGTAGCACTCCTATGGTCATGCTTAACAGAGTTGTAGCACCCGTAAATACTTGCTCGCGTATTGTCCTGCTGCTGCCTCCGTTTGGCCATCTTCAGGCCGGGTTTAACGAACTTGCCGTTACTGTTAAAACCCTTGCCAGTCAGGCGGGTACATCGCTTCTGGTTCTCTGTTGTGAAGAGACAAGGAAGGAAGTGAAATCCTTTTTTGAATCAGCGCGACCGATCGTTTCCGTTACCTTTACATGTTATGTCGATTTAAAGCAGATTCTGGGTACATTGCAAACGACACTGCAGCAAAGCGACTGGTTGCTTTTTATGGGTGCTCGTAAAGGTGAAATAGCCTGGCAGCCGACACTCGACCGCTTGCCGGGCTCTATTTCACGTGAATTTCCCGCTCTTCCATTTTCTGTCTTGATCGGCTCTACTCTAAGACGAAGCGCTCCACAAGGTGTCTCGCACCTATCATTGACGACCTCGATATTCAAACCGCAGCATGTTCGCCTTGGCCTGGAAAGTGACACCGCAGCGGAAGTTATTGGAGAATTGCTGACGACTTGTTTTGAGAGAGGGTTGTCTCGCCATGCCTACATTGCTGAACAGTTAGGTGCGATAGGAAAGAGAGAACCGGTTGAGCTTGTTAATGGTGTGGTTTTGCTGCACACCTATATTTCAGATGTCAATGATACAATGGTGCTGTTGGGGGTATCTACTATGCCGTTGCGAGATATCCCGCTCTCGTCGGGAGCTCCGTATGTAATTATCATATTACTAGATCCGATTGGGCAAGACCCTGAACGTCATCTGCAGGCTCTGGCAGATATCGCCAACCTTCTCAAGATCAAGGGTGTCGTCGGAACGCTTAAAAAGGTACGCACCTATGAAGAGCTGGTTCTTATGGTCGGGAATGCGGCTCAAAAAAGCGAGAATCATCGTAACGGCAAATGAGCTTGTATGCGGTACTTTAGGATGTGGTAGACTTGTACTATTCCCTAACGGGTGACTTGTTCTGAGGTGCTTTTCGAGCGGTTTGCCTTCAAAGCTGTATTTGCCGGGATATGGTCTTGAAAAGTGCAGTCACGGGGAAAAACTTTTCGAAAATTCAGAGTGGATTCCATTGCCCGGCTCAATACCGGAGTGTTACCGTAAAGAAGGTTTTGAGCTTATTTCATTACCCGTTGCCGTCATGGATTTTAAAGCTTCGGGTGTTTAAATGTTGAACTTATTACTTTATTTAACAATCGCTTATAGCATCTTGCACCTGTATTGGCGCCTTTATATATTAATTAATCTTGCCTTTTTCAGAGCCCCCTCTGCAAATATGGCTGAATCAGATTCACTTCTGGTTTTCTAAATCTAAATAGTTGAAACTTTCTATGGAGGATACATGAAAAAATACCAGGCCGGATCGATCAGGAATGTCTGTTTACTCTCTCATGGCAGTGTCGGAAAGACGACTCTTTTAGAGGCCGCTTGTTTTACCGCTAAAGCAACCTCCAAATCAGGGAAAGTTGACAATGGCAGCAGCATATTTGACAGCCGCAGTGATGAAAAAGAACGCAAGATGACCATTTCGATGCATGCCGGTTTCTGTGAATGGAATGACACAAAAATCAACTTCCTTGATACCCCGGGATTCCTTGACTTCCTCAGTGATGCAAGAGCCGCGCTTAGAGTAGTGGAAACAGCCGTAATTCTGATTGACGCTGTAGATGGAATACAGGTAGGGACCGAGCTTGTATCCTCCTATGTTGATGAGGCCGGAATACCAAGGATGTTTTTTGTAAATGGAATGGACGAGGAAAACGCGGATTTTCAGAAAACTCTCGATGCTGTAAAGAATGCTTATGGAACTGGTGTGGCACCGGTTGTAATCCCCATTGGAAAGGGACCATCATTCAAAGGAATAATCGATCTTGTCACAAAAGACGCATATGAATACCAGAGAGAAGGCAACGGTCTGGGGAAAAAAATTGAAATCCCGGCAGATATGAAGGACTCTGTCGATTCACTTCGACAGTCATTGATGGAATCTATCGCTGAAACTGATGAAGACCTGATGAATAAATACTTTGAATCAGGAGAGCTCTCAGATGATGACTTGAGAAGTGGACTTGCAAAGGGTGTTGCTTCAGGAAGTGTCTATCCGTTGATCGCAGGAAGCGGACTTCTTAATATCGGCGTTGATCAGCTTCTTACAAAAATAGTCAATCTGTGTCCTGCAGCAGACAGCCGCAAAGAAGTTGAGGTCCTTGAGAACGGTTCTGCTAAAATGATACCCTGCTCTGAGAGTGGTCCTGCAGCGGCTTTTGTCTTCAAGACAATTTCAGAGGAACATCTTGGTGAAATAAACATTGTCCGTGTCTTTTCAGGAAAACTTGTCACAGGTACAGATGAATTGAATCCCACAAAGGGACTCGCAGAAAGAATCGGCAACATGTATTTCCTGAGAGGTAAAGAACGCTGCGATACAACAGAGATTTCCGCAGGTGATATCGGTGGACTTCTAAAGCTCAAAGACACTCATACCAACGATTCTCTTGTTGACAAGAACGCCAAGTTCAGATTCCCGCCGATTCAGCTTCCGGAACCGCTTGTCAGTGTGGCAATAACAGCGAAACAGCAGGGCGATGAGGACAAAATAGCGGTTGGGTTGAACAAACTCCACGAAGAAGATATCAGTTTTACCTACAAGTTTCATCCTGACATCCACCAGTCCATACTCTCTGCCATGGGTGATATTCAGCTTGATGTGCTCCTTGATGGACTTAAACATCGCTTCAAGGTGGAAGTTGAAAAGAAGCAGCCAAAAATATCCTACAGAGAAACTATCACAAAGCCTGTAAAGTATGTCGAGTACACGCATAAAAAACAATCCGGCGGAGCAGGACAATATGCCCGTGTGTTTATCGATCTTGAACCGCTCCAGCGCGGAGGAGGTTATGAATTTGTCGATAAAATCGTGGGTGGTGTCATTGATCAATCGTTAAGGCCAAGTGTCGATAAAGGGGTACATTCCAAGCTTGAAGAGGGAATTATAGCGGGCTACCCGATTGTCGATATAAGGGTTTCCCTCGTTGACGGCAAAACTCATCCGGTAGACTCTAAAGATATCGCTTTTCAGATCGCAGGGCGTGAGGTGTTTAAGAAGGCTTTTGAAATGGCCTCTCCGATACTCCTTGAGCCGGTTGTTGATCTAAAAGTATCGGTGCCCGAAGAATACACCGGTGATATCATGGGAGATCTTTCTTCACGCAGAGGAAAAATCGGTGGTATGAACCCGATTGGAAAATATCAGACTATAAGTGCCAAAGTTCCAGAAGCTGAAGTGCAGAATTATTCAACGACTCTCCGATCATTAACACAAGGCAGAGGGTTTTATACAAAAGCATTTTCGCATTATGAACCGGTGCCGGGTGAATTGGCGAAGAAAATCATAGAAACTCACAAGAAGGAAGAGGAAGTCACAGCCTGATTGTGTTAAATTCGCAAACTGCTCACTCTGGAACCTCCGATTATTAAAAGGCATCCGGGTGAGCTTTTTTTTTGACAAATCTGTCTGGAAGGAACATCAAAGGGATGTCTCGCATCAAAACAATTGAATGGAAAGAGAACGCTGCTGTCATAGTTGACCAGACACTTCTGCCACTTGAATTGCATTATGAACGGATCGAAAATGTAGAGAGCATGTATGATGCTATCAAGATCCTGAAAGTGAGGGGCGCGCCGGCAATCGGTATCGCTGCCGCTTACGGCTTATATCTTGCAATCCGTAATTTTCCTGATGATCGTTCAGTAGATCGATTCTTAGAATTCCTGAATGAAAAAGCAGCTTATCTGGCAAGTTCCAGACCTACGGCAGTAAATCTTTTCTGGGCACTGGAGAGGATGAAAAGACGGGCGAATCAGATAATCGCAAATGGAATATCTGTACGAGAAGCCAAGGCATTGCTCTTAGATGAAGCCAATGAAATTCTCGAGGAAGACAGGAGAACCGGTAAAGCAATAGGGGAGGCTGGACTGAAGCTTCTGAAAGGTAAGAAGACTATCCTTACGCACTGTAATGCCGGAGGACTTGCAACTGCAGAGTACGGGACAGCACTTGCGCCTGTTTATGTTGCTGCTGAGCAGGGGACATTGTTCCATGTTTACGCCGATGAGACCCGTCCTCTTTTACAGGGAGCAAGAATCACTGCATTTGAACTCTCGAAAGCCGGCATTCCAGTTACTTTGATTTGTGATAATATGTCCGCTGCGGTAATGGCCAGTGGTAAAATTGATGCTGTAATAGTGGGCGCCGACAGGATCACACGTAATGGTGACACTGCCAATAAGATCGGCACCTACGGACTGTCACTGATTGCAAAAGCGCATGGAGTGCCTTTTTTTGTTGCAGCCCCATTCTCAACCTTTGATCTATCTCTCAGTTCCGGAAAAGAGATTCCTATTGAGGAGCGTGATCCCTCTGAGATCACCTGTGGATTCGGAAAACAAACCGCTCCTTCGGGTATAGATGTTTTCAATCCGGCATTCGATGTCACACCGTCTCATCTGATAAGTGCCTTTATTACCGATAAAGGTGTTATACTCCCGCCATATGAGAAAAATCTTTCTGACGTGCTGAGAAAACAGGAATAAACTGCGATGCCTTCGGGAAGGGTCCGATTTTTCAATGATATTATCGGCTCCGGTTTCATAGAGTCAGAATGTGAACCCGGAGTCATACGATTTTCTTATCGCGATATCAGCAAAACTGGTTACAGAATTGTCAATGAGGGGCAGCGCGTTGCTTTCAAGCTTCTCAGAACTGAAAGGGGACCTGTTGCTGTGGAGATAATTCCTGAGGCTGATCAGCAGTAAATTCCGGGTTTTTCCCCTGTGCCCAGAATGTTTCCGGCCAGTGAGAGTATTTCATCTTTTGATCCGCTGTACCCAAGTAGCTCATGGGTAGCACGGCACTCTGTTTTTCCACCGACGGTCTGGCCTTTTTTGAGCTGCAGTTCAATCTCACCATATAGCATCTTGTCGTGTCCCTCGGAAAAATTGTTGTAGGCCTGAATAGCTCCTTTGAGCCCGGTTGGATCACTTGAAGATACATCGACACAATTTTCCTGATTTCTGGGCAGGTCACTGCTTCTCTTTACAGTACAGAACCATCTTGATGAATCAGGAAAGGGGGAGACATAAAGAATCTTTGCAGGGTTTTCCCAGACAATATTTTCGGGGCTTAATGCCAGTTTCAGCGCCATCTTTGAATCCATCAAAAAACGTGCATACCCGTTCTCAACAGATGCCCGGTCAGGAGGAACCGGATCAAAATAACTAAGGAGAGAAGAGTTCTTCTTAATAGGGAACAGGGCAGTTCCTGGATTCTGGGGGCCGCACGAATTTACCATTGTGATGGTCCATGGGCAGATATCAAGTTGCGGAGTTGATATCGAGAGGTACTCTGTGATTCTTACTCCGGCGAAGGGCAGCCCGTATGGATATGGGTCCTCTACAGGCTGAAAACTTCTTGTTACTTTACTTTCAGAATACACCCTGTTTCTCATGCAATCAAGAAGAGAAAAGATGCTCTCATAGTAAAGACCCCCTTTGTGATTGTAAACTCCAGGGTCGATTTCGGGTGAAACCCGGAATCCCTCAAAATCACGCGGGTTTTCAAAAAAGAAATCCCGCTGGGGAGCAAGCCATAATCTCTCGCCACCAGTGAGCCAACTGTTGCAATCAATTTTTGATTTGAGATCGTGCGCTGTCCAAAGCAGATTATAATCGGAAACTGAAGGGAAAAGGCCTATAAGACGCGCTCCGAACTCGGAAAAAAGAAGCGTGCCGGTCCCGGTCTGTCTGACCGTGATTGAAGTGAGTTCCCCAACCTCTTCGAGAATTTCATTCCGGGTAAAAAATCTGTTTCCCATAATTAAGTCAATATAAATTATTGAACACAACAACAACGAGGAAAATGGTTTACATTATGGCAATATGTACTCTTTGCGAAATTTCCAGACAGAGGTTCCCTTTGAAAAGTGCGACATCATCCGTGCCAAGGCAACTGAAATGCTGAATCCTCTGTCGTTGATGCGTCTCATGATATCAGAAACTCCATCAAATCTGTATACTCCGTAAACCGGGAAAAGACCCGGCAGAGTTCCGGAATTACCTCTATAAAGAGACGCGGAAGTGTATCCGGCTTCTAATGCTTTTTCCCAGACACGGCGGTTAAAGCTGCCAAAGGGAAATGAAAGGCTCCGGACCGGTTTTCCTGTAATGTCCTCAAGAATCTGTTTTGACTCTTTAAGTTCTTTTTCCAGGTCTTTGACGCTTAGAAAGGGAAGATTGGCATGTGTCAAAGTATGACTTCCTATTTCATACCCCAGATTTGAGACTTCAATGATCTGCTCTTTTGACATGTGTCTACTGCTCTCGTATACATCCCAGTCAGACTCTTTGCCTGCAAAACCAGCAACACAGAATATGCTTCCCTTGAAACCCGCGTTTTCAAGAACCGGGACCGCATTCTTATAAATGCATTCAAATCCGTCATCGAATGTAAGAAGAATCTCATCTTCCGCAGTTGAGTGGCCGTAGCGATTCAGGGAAACTGTCTTCAGAGAATAATTCTTAAGCTTATCCACCAGGTTTTTAAAATTTGCTGTTGAATACTGAGACATGTTTTTTCCCGGATTATCGCTGACAGAATGGAAAAGAAGTCCGGGTTTTTTGCCAGAGTGCTTCTGGTATCCAAATAATAGTGTCGCTGCACCACCAAGAATGGCCGGCCCAAGCAAAATGTTTATAAAAGAGGTAAATATCATAGTACTGCCTTCGAATTAAAAATAATACCGAGAATTGATAAGTTATCTATTATTTTAAAACAGAA
Organism: Fibrobacter sp.; assembly: GCA_012515615.1. Lineage (GTDB taxonomy): Bacteria > Fibrobacterota > Chitinivibrionia > Chitinivibrionales > Chitinispirillaceae > JAAYIG01. The sequence goes on along the minus strand of JAAYYB010000048.1, from coordinate 5,932 downwards.
AACTATGAACCAGACTGTTAATTGCCTATACTGCGGCGGTGAAATACCGGTCAAATCTAAAGCGTGTCCTCATTGCGGATCAGATGAAAATACTGGATGGTCTGAAAACAGATATCTGGATGGAATCGATTTACCTGAAGAGGATGACTCTTATCAGCAAATGCGTGAAAGGGAATTCGGAGGAAAAAAGGTTTCTCTTTCCTGGCAGGCTGTTGTTGGTGGGTTGCTGCTTTTGACTGCTTTGATTTTTGTACTGCAACAGGTCTTAAACTGGTGAATCACTTATCTTTATTAAGTTTTGATTCCATGATTTTGTTCTTCAGGTACAGACGATTTGTATCGTTAGTTTCTGCTGGCTTCCGGCTCTTGCTCGATTCCAGGTAAAAAACCTCTTCATCAGTCTGCCCCTTATATTCCGCCTGAGGTGGAGTATTGATATCGGAAGCAGATTCCGTATGGCTTTTCAGTTGATCTGGCTGCTGGGCCTGATCAAAGATCGTCTGGTTACTTACAAAACCACCATCCTGAATCGGGGGCTGATTCTGCCCGTTCAAAAAAGTATCGTAACCCATTCCAAGATCAAGATCAACCTGGTCCTCTGATTTATTATAGACCTGCTCCAGAGCTCCCTTAAGCTGCCTGTCAAACTGTCGGGCGAATACCTTTACCCGGTCAATATTGGTTCTATCGTCAAATACAAGTGCTAAAAATGTATTCTCATCAACAACTGCTATATAGATGTGTTTGTCTTTTCCTTGATGATACATTGTGGAGAATTCAGACTCACCCATTATATTGGCAATTGCCAGTGTAGAAGCAGAATTTCCGGCAATCAGAGCAGCCAGCGAAACAGTATCTACAATTTCAAGACTACCCTGATTTGTAAGCAACCGTCCGTCTTTGTTAATCAGAACGGCTAACAGGAGATTCGCTTTAGTGACCAATTGAGCGAGAACTGCATTTAATTGGTCAATATCCTCCGGAAAGAGAATCATATCCTTCATCAGAGAGTGTCCTTATTATTATTATTGAAAAACTTTGAAAGGAAACCCTTCTGCTGTTTTGTTCTGGGATTTACAGGCTTTCTTCCAGGCTTTTTCTGACGATCAGTGTCAATTGATGTGAAAAACATGTCTTCTTCATTGTCTTCAGAAGGCATTGCAGGTTGTTTAGCAGATGGTTGATTTTGCGCCGGAGATGAAGAAAGTTCAAAATTGTAAACATCATATTCATTTTCTTCAGTACTCTGAGCGGCCGGTGGCTGCGCCTGAGAAATGTTTGTTCTGTGGGCTGCCGTCTGGTACGACCCTGTTGGCGGCTGTTGGTACTGGGGAGCAGCAGATTGCTGAAAAGAATTCTGCGGAGCAGAAGGCTGCTGATACTGCTGTCTGGGCTGTTGGTACTGAGGTGTAGAAGGCTGCTGAAACTGTTGATACTGAGCCGGATGCTGATATTGCTGAGAAGAAGGCGCCTGATACTGCTGCCCCTCTATCTGACCGGCCTGTGATTGACGAATGCGGCGTTGTTTCTCTTCTATTTCACGCTGATATTTTTCAATTTCAAGATCCAGATCGGTTTTATCACTGATTTCAAACTGTCCCTGTGGTGCTCCATCGGAAACAAATCCGCCTTGCTGACTCTGGGGGAACGCTATCTGGTCCTGATTTGGATTTTGAAATGCCGGTTTCTCAATCACCTGTTCATTCATGCTCTGCAGGGGAATGTTACCATAATCGAAATACCCTGAATCGGATGAATCAGCAGGGGGGGGCGGCTGGACCGCAGCACTTTTCTGTGGTGCAGGCTCAAAGGTACTTTCAGTAAAGGGATCCACGTTTGAGAAACTCTGCGCAGGTGCCTTTTGAACCTGAGGAGTAAATGGCCGGTTAATAGGCTGCTGCCTTTGAGCAGGATTCTGCTGTGGCATTTGTGGGAATTGAGGAACCTGTTTGGGCATGACTGGGGGAATATTTTGCGAGTACTGTTTTGATGCCGCCTGAGGGGGCATTGGTGCCCTGCTCTGAGAGCTTGCTGGCTGCTGTATACTCGGCTGAGCGAACGTATTCTGAGAATTAAACTGCATCTGTTGCGGTTGAGCAAACTGCCTTTGAGCAGGAGCTTGAGGCTGCTGCTGTGGAGCCGAGGCCTGAGGTGCTGCCGGACGGCCTTGCCGTGAATATTTTTTGTTAAGATAATCTATAACGATTTTACCAATCATTTTGAGAGAATCAAAAACTCCGACACCCTTATATGCAACGGCTTCATTCCATGGAAGATTGTATTTGTTGACAAGTTTCTGTAACTCTTCAATGGAGAGGGCGTTGGGGAGGTCTCGTTTATTGTACTGAATAAGGATTGGAATGTTTTCACGTTTGTAACCGTATTCCGCCAGGTTTTCTTCCAGGTTCTGGAAACTCTCAAGGTTTTCCTGAACTTTATCAGGAGAGGAATCTGCAACAAAGACTACACCATCCACGCCTCTGAGCACCAGCTTTCGGGTGGCATTGTAATATACCTGTCCTGGGACAGTATAGAGCTGAAACTTTGTTGCAAAGCCTTTGATCTTCCCCAGATCCAATGGGAGGAAGTCAAAGAAGAGTGTACGGTCAGTTTCAGTTGCCAAGGAGACCATGTCACTTTTGAATTCTGGTGGAACTTTTTTGTGAATGACTTGTAGATTAGTTGTTTTACCGCTCAAACCAGGGCCGTAATAAACGACTTTTACACTAATTTCCCTAGCCGCATAATTAATTGATGCCATGAATTGTCCTTCTGTTTAAATCAATGGCCGAATTGTTCCGGTAGGAAATACCGCTTTACCAGATTAATATAGTTCTGATACTGAGATTTTGCAAGGAGGAGTATTCCCTGCAATACATCATAAGTATAACTTTTTTCCGTTTAAAGATTCACTTTTTCTGTTTGTCTTTAATACTTATTTTGTGAAAATTGAGATCTTGATCTGTTACAAGTCTGAATTCTTTCAAACTGCTCAAATCTTCTGGTTCAGATCCGTTAAGGGCTCTGTAATAAATTTTTGCTATCGATAATTTCTCAGCAGCCAGAGATGATGGCAAAGCGATTTCACTTTGATAAGCATTGCTTGATGCGTCGGATACAAGTACCTTTTTAAAAACTATTAAGGCCATAAACATGATAATCAGAATGATTCCAATGGCTGCGAGAATTGAATAGATTACAGAAAAGCTTGATGAGGTCCGCTCACGTTCTTTTTTATGCAAAGCAGCCTGTACAGATTGTGAGATCCGGTCGGATAATGTTGTAATACTCTTGGCTTCTAAAAGGTTATAAATAGACTCATAGATTTTGTATTCGCTTAAGCAGAGGCCGCTAACAAAATCTTTTACCGGTGAGGTCCCATCGATCCGTGTCAGTATGTAGCCATCGGGATCTGTAATCGGGTCTATTTCCCGTGAAGAGTCACCCGCATCCTTTTGGCTGCGCACAAATATTGACTGCTCAGAGATAGACTGAAGCATACGCTTCCACTCATCAGACCGCCGCATGGCTTCCATCACAATGTTCTCAACGGGGACAGAAATTCCAGCAGGAATGAACGCATCGACAGCAGGCATTGAATTGAACCTGTAGGTGCCACTGCTCCATAGAAAGAGACTGCAGGCAATGTCAATGGTTAATGATTCGGAAAATATGTTCAGATCCTGTTTGGAAATGTAGTTGCGGTTGATAATTTCAGTTGTCAGGCCGCACATGTTTCCTTCAAAGGAAGTGAATAGTTCACGCATTCTGGATGGTTTTTGTTTTTTAATCGTTACGAGATAATTGAAAAGCTTGGAAATTAACTTTTCATCATCCTTCTGTGCAGCCACAACAAGGCCATTCTGAAAAATTACAAAGCCTTCACTTCGGCCGTTGGCCAGAAGCAGTTTTCCGGTGATCTTCTGCTGTGTAAGCAGTTGAAACACATCGGCAAGAATAAATTCCCGCAGTGTACCGCTTAGAACCAACAACTCCTCCTTCTATTATGAGTTTTGCTTTCTGATAAAATCACGAGAATACATCAATATCTTTGCACCACGTTTCCAGGCAAAGAAAATATTGTATGCAAAAAGAATGACCAGAATGAAATAAAGCATCCTGTTTGATGTAAAATGGCCGCTGAACAGCAAGGACGCATAGGATGCATAAACAAGACTGGTCAAGAGAAGAAAGAGAACTGAAATGGAATAGGCCTTTTGACCTTCAAGAATCATACCTGAACCAGGGAACAATATATCCATTAGTTCGATTTTTAACATAGCCACAAAATGAAACCTGTTGTATATCGTCTGCTTTTTTCCCTCTAAAACATTCTCATTTCTGATAAACCTTGTTTGCTCAAAACAGGAATTGCATAGAAGGCCTGATTTGCATTTTCTGCAAATGACCCTTCCACAGTATTTACATTCAAAAAATCTTTTAACCCTGCTGTGGTGCGTTTCTCTGCTATGGATTACAAAAAGAATTATAAAAAGCAATAAAGAAACAGCGATCGAAATCAATGGCGGTATTCCAAGAAAACGGGTTCCCCACAGGGTCGCGGTTTTTTTCCAGCTGCCTGAATGTGATGGGAAAATCTCTGTCCAGAAATAGAATGGTGAATAATCTGAGAATATTACCTGTCTTAGCACGGGCCAGTTTTTCGAGAAATGCTTATCATTTTTATGAATGAATGAGTTTATCTTCTCAGGTTGTATCTCTGCAGCTTCATTCAGCATTTCTGTACCGGTTATGGCTTCCATCTTTCTTAAGTAACACTGTGCGAGATTGAATTTTGCGTCACCGTTTTCGCCGTTCTCAATGGCTTCCCTGTAATATTTTTTTGCATCTTCAATGTCACCATTAAGAAAAGAATGGTTTCCCGCAGAGACAAGGACAACAGGATCATTCTTCTTCAGGGTTGTGCTTTTTTGTATGCTCAGAGAGGCAGATGTGTAATCGTAGTTTTTCAGTTCATAAACTGCGGCGCTCAGAACCGGCATATAATCATTAGGACTGTTATTGATTCTTCTGAGAGCTTCTTTATAAAGCGGCTCAGAATAACCTTCATTCACAGCTCTGGAAAGCAGCTGGATATCGCTCTGGGGATTGAGCGTTTCGTTAAACATGCATCTGATGTATGTGTCAATAGGTGCAAGCACAAGAAATAAGATTGCTATTGAGAGTATCAGCCGCTCTTTCGTTTTCAGAAAGTACCATATCAGAAAAGCTGAAACCCATAAGAATGGGATTAAGCCAAAAGATGCAAGTGAACAAACACAGGCAATTGAAAGTGCCGTTCTGAGGGTAAGAGATACATCGGCCGGGAAAAGATCAGCTGTGGAATGCAGGGCAATGGGGAAATACTTGACAATGAGAATTAAAAATACTGCCAGTACAAAAAAGAGGATGACCAGTCTGGCCCATGTATAAATGACATGGAAAATTTCAGCCTGTTCTGTCCAGGATGTAGCAACTGTGTTAAAAAAAACCCCGAGTTCCTCCCTTAATCCATTAATGGAAAAGGGGAAATGCAGTATGGCACTGCGTAAATACGGCGTACCGTCAAGAGGATCGAAGAGCTTCGCCCAGGAGTAGTATTTCATTGCCTTTATGGAATTTCTCTTAGCCTCTTCCTCCATGGCATAACTGATCAGGGACTTGGAAATTATGCTGCTTGAACGGGCACCTGATTCAAAAAGTAGCTTTTCAAGTTGAATGATGCTCTTTTCAGCCCACACATCCTGGTTATATCTTGAAAATTCAAGGAAAAGAATCCAGGTCGCTCCAGGATCCTTTTGTGCCAGAGTCAGAGCCTTTTTGAAGGAATAATCTTTAAGACCGGAAGCAGTGTTAAAGGTAGTTAATCCTGTAAGAAAATTATACCATGGATCATCTGATGATGAGAAGGACTCTATAATCGGCAGAATTC
>JAAYYB010000047.1 GCA_012515615.1 Fibrobacter sp. | reverse complement strand
ATCTATGCGGAAAACTACCACCTGATCCGGCACCTTTAGTATACTTAAACCAATGCGTCGCTTCGCTCCGGATCAGGCTGCCGAATAGCGCCGGAATCGGGTGCCGAATAGACCGGAATACGCACTTTGCATCCGTGGAGGGGGCACTAAGGCACCTCTGAGGTGAAATAGTGACTTAACTCCTTAAATGCATCAAGTGGAGGGGGCACTAAGGCACCTAAGAGGTGAAATTAGTGACTTAACTCCTTAAATGCATCAAGTGGAGGGGTCCCTAAGGCACCTCTGAGGTGAAATTAGTGGGGGGGGTAATCATCTCAGGTCTCGGACCTGTCCCAGAGTATCCCCTTACCAGGTCGATCTCGTTTAGGAACTCCGGGGTGAAGGAGTGACTTAACCTTCACTATTTTTTTTTAACTCTGAGGCAATAAAAAAGGCGGAACCGCCAAGGAATCAACGGTCCCGCACTCAGGAGCACTGGAGGTAGTGAGTTTTACAAAATTACTAGTTGAGCATGAAGCGCTCCGGCTTCCTTTATCGCCTGAAGAATTGAGATTACATCTCTTGAGGTCACGCCCAGAGAATTTAGCGCCTGCGCCAGATCCGATACCGTTGTAGTACCATCGAGCACAACCATCTCCATATCTTTATCTTCAACAACAACTTCCGGATTGGGAATTTCAACTGTCTGACCTAAACTGAATGGCTGGGGCTGTATCACCTCCGGTACATTTACCACTTCCACTTTAACGCCACCATGAGTCACTGCCACCTCAGATATTCTTACCTCTCCACCGGCAACAATAGTTCCGGTTCGTTCATTTATAACAACCCGGGCCGCTTTGGCAACTTCAAAAGAGAGATTTTCAACTTTAGAAATAAACTCGACGACATCGATATAATTCCTTATAGAATCACGACTTATCAGCCTGTAATCAAGCATCACTGTAGCCGCATCAATTGCTCTGGCCAGTGGAAGATTTGATGTTCTGTTGAATTCACGGTTGATCGCCTGTGCAAGATAGAGTGCAGAGGAAAAATCCGGACTTGAAAGCGACAATGACAAGTCTCTTCCATCGAGAACATTGAAAGCATACTCTCTCTGAACGATTGCCCCTCCGGGAATTCTGCCCACAAGCATGTGGTTTTTCTTTATGTGGGTCAAACCACGGTCACGGATATCGTAACCCCCCGTTGCCAGCGGCCCCTGTGCTGATGCATATATCTGCCCATCCGGACCCTGTATCGGAGTAAGAACCAGTGTACCCCCTTCAAGGCTGGTAGCATCACCCATAGATGAAACTGTAATATCAAAACGGGTACCTTTGCGCTTAAAAGGAGCGAGATTACCGGTTACCATCACCGCTGCCACATTACGAACCCTCATATTCTTGTCAGGAATCTCTATGCCCATGTTTTTCAACATGTTGGCAATCGTCTGCTCGGTAAAAACTGTCTGATTACGATCTCCTGTACCGGCCAGCCCGACAACCAGTCCATAACCGAACAACTGAACATCTTCCAGGCCCGTTAGAGTAGCAACGTCCTTAACGCGAACAGACTGCTGTGCAACCGCTGTACCCATTACTGACATAACCAGAATAACCCCAAGTGCTCTCTTCATACTACCTTCCTTGTTTATCAGATATGCTAAGCTTCCCATTAGCTTTAAGTCCCTAGAAAATCCAGTTCAGTATTCTTGCAACCACTCCAGGCCTGCGTCCGCTATTTGCGACACCTTTTCCCGCATAAGTAATCTGTGCATCCGCAACACTGGATGAATAAACGATATTATTCTGCAGAATATCCTGAGGCCTTACAATTCCGTTGATCTTGATAATTTCCTTCTCATCATTAATTTCTACCACTTTACTTCCCTCAATAACCAGATTACCATTGTCCATAACCTTAAGTACCCTTGCAGAGATTGTTGCTTCCAGATTCCCCTCCCTGGACGTCCCCCCACGGCCATCGAAGCCAACCTTCATTCCTCCGTTCACACCCACCTGGGGAATAAAACTCAAAGCCCCGGTACCACTGGCCTGCGCTCCAACATCATTCTGCTTGCTGGTAGCGGTCTTACTCTCACTTCCGGCTTTTGCTGATTCGACTATCAGTATAGTCAGAATATCATCGACTTTCATTGCACGATGATCAGAGTAGAGATTTTGGACAGCAGCTGAGTAAGCAGTATAACTCATTAACACTACAACAGTTAGCATTCCTCTAATAATAATTCGATTCATATCAGTTCGTCTCCTTGTGGTATGCACACTTTTCCTTTTCCCCTCACTACAACTCTTATCAGCTTATTTGTAGCGGCGTTTTCAACCCAGATCCTCTCCCCGACTATGCCGGGTTCCCTTGCAACTCCAGTAACCGATAATTTCACCCTGCCTTTTTCAAAAAGGATCTGAACCTGATCACCTTTCTCAACAGCTGGAACAGCCTGCAGCAGACGGCTGTGAAAGATTGTTCCTGAGCTGATCGTCCGAGCCGCGCGCATCTCCTTCAGCTGTTCAAATGATGTAAAGGGCACTGGCGCAAAACGTGTGATATCAAGATTTTTAACTTCACAGTTTTCCCGGTTGATTATCTGGCCCCGCAGTATCTCACCTGAAGCCACCAGAACAGGAACTGTCACGCTGATATCACATACGACGTTGAGCCTGTTTTTCTGACTACCCTGTTCCGCGATCAGTACAAGTGGAGTTTTTCCTCTGGGAAATCTGTCAGCCAGACCTTTCACAGTAATTGCTAATGGCTTATTCAGCGATTTCCAGGAAACATCCGGGTTCTCAATCTCAACACTCCAGCTTCCTTCCGGCCATGTTATTGCACTGTCCAGATACTGCTTGATTTCAGTTGCGAAGTCCCCCACTTTCATCTCTCTAAAGTCTGTGGCGACTGAGATTCTGCGGTTCCCTGAAACCTCAAATCCAACACCTTTGAACCCTGATTTTAGCCTGTAAAGTACCAGATCATCTGTGTTGATCAGCCTGGAATATCCTGCCGGGGCTGAATTTCCCACAGAAAAGCTCTGAATGCTTTTTCTAAGTTCCTGATCCGCACAACCGACCTCTGCAATATCACCAACTCTGATAAGAGTGTCATTAACCATCACAGAATCAGAAAAGGAAATATTTACCGTTGCAGCTTCGGATGCGCTCTTGACGACCAGCACACTCATTAAGAGCAGCGACAATATTGCGCCACCGTTAAGAACCCGATTTCTGCCGGTCAGAATATTCATGATTATCTCTTGAGGTTATTGGCAATCTGCATCATATCTTCTGCTACAGTGATCGCCTTTGAAACAATTTCAAATGCACGCTGTGCAGATATCATGTTTACCATTTCATCAACGATTTTGACATTCGAGGCCTCAGTAAAACGCTGTGCGATTGTTCCGGCACCCTCTTCCCCGGGAAGATTCACAACCGGTTCACCGCTGGCATCGGTTTCGACATAGAGATTTCCGCCGATTCCCTTCATTCCGGATGGATTGACAAAACGTACAAGCTCAAGCTGCCCTATTTCTGTCTGATTGACTTCTCCCTGAAGGACCACAGATACCTTTCCATCCTGTCCTACAGTCAAACTGGTTGATCCTTCCGGAACCGTTATTCCCGGAGAAAGGAAAAATCCTGATGAAGTGACTATGGATCCATCACTGGAGAGCTTGAACGATCCGTCACGGGTGTATGCAGTGCTGCCGTCTGGAAGCGTGATCTGGAAAAACCCTTCCCCTTGAATTGCCCAGTCGAGCGGATTTTCAGTACCGTTTAACGAACCCTGCTCAAATACTCTCTGTGTCGCTGCAGATCTGACTCCAAGCCCCACTTCAATTCCGGCCGGTGCCATTCCACCTTCAAAATTTCTGACACCAGGCTCCCGGATAGTCTGATACATGAGATCCTGGAATTCCAGTTTGCTTCTCTTAAAGCCGTTTGTATTCACGTTTGACAGATTGTTGGAAATGGTGTCCATGTAAAGCTGCTGTGCTTCCATTCCTGTCGCGGCTGTCATCATGCATCTAATCATAATTCACCTCTGTATATGTTTTCTTAAGAAATTCTTCCAACCTGATTAACAGCCTTGTCCAGTGTCTCATCCTGGGCATGAAGAGCTTTCTGATCCGCCTCAAAGTTTCTGTATGCTGAGATCATCTGTACCATATTTTTGATGATATCTACATTCGAACCCTCAAGATATCCCTGTCTGACCGAATAACCAGCACTAACTATCTCAGGATTTTCCGGCAGAAGCGGGCGCATACGACTTTCCCCCATACGCTCCATCTTGTATGGTTTCTGAAAATCGGCAATTTTTAGAACCCCTTTACTCTCACCCTTCTGAATCACCTCACCTTTTTCAGAGATGTAGATTGGCAGGTCACGTTCAACTCTGATAAAACCTTCAGTACCCATTACCTTAGAGCCATCAGATGTAACCAGAAACCCCTCAGGACTCAGTCCGAAATTGCCGTTTCTTGTGTACTGAACTCCCTCAGGAGTCATAACCGTAAAAAATCCGGACCCCTTTAGAAAAAGGTCAAGTGAATTATTAGTCTGGCGCATCGGGCCTTCTGAATAATCAATGTAAACTTCGTCCGCTTTGATTTGGCGGTTGGCAAAAGGCTGCAAAAGATCATTTGAGAGATATTTCTGGTAGGTCTTTACAAACAGACCACTCTGTTTGTAACCGGTTGTATTGATGTTGGCAAGGTTGTTTGCAACCTGATCCTGCTTCTGCATCAAAGGCGTCATGCCCATAGATGCCGTGTAGATTCCTTGTATCATAGAACGCTCCTGTAAAACTCATTGCTCCGTGCCAGACAGATATGCATATTCCATGCCAGAAATACGAGTTTCGTAATCAACGAAAATTCAAGAACTTATAAATCCAGCCTCTTTTTCTATATAAGTATAAGCTGCTATTTTTTGCCCCTGTATGGAAGTTTTTGCCCTTACAAACAATTGAACCGAAAAATCGCAGCTGTGGATGAGGCACAAAATCGTAATCTGTTAAGCGCTAAGGCTTTCAGGCATCTTGATCTTATCACCTTGTCGATAAGACCTGCAATGCCTTCAAGCCTTATCATCTCAACATTTTGGGTTTTTATTCTCCCCAACTGCGACTTTCAGGCTTAAACGCCATTGCATACTATGCTGGATAATGATATTTTGGTTAGAAATAAGCACAAAAAGAGCACTGACAGGAAATTCTGTGGATACTATCACCTACGATGAAATTGACCAGAGATGGGCTGAGATGGGAGGACTGGAACTAAGTGAGATTCCGGCTCTTGTCGACAATCTCAAAGAGCAACAACCCTTTGTATTCACCTACCTTATGGCAACCGGAAGCGAGTTGCTGAACCAGAATGAGCGGGAAGCACTTTTGTTCATGGGTATAATGGTGTGGGAAATCGCAGAAAATGGCTCAAGAAGTCTTCCCATGATCACTGGCGAGCTACTCGACAGCAAAGAAGAAAAAAACATCGAAATGCTCGAATACCTGGCCGGAGAGCCGGAAACAGAGTTCATGGAAACCGTCGAAAAGATAATGGAATGTTATCCTCAGGCAGAACTCCTGAAGTACATCATTGATCGACTTATGGAAGAACCGGATAAAGGAGTGGCGCTCAGGGACGACAGCATAGGAATGATGGTTCTTTACCTCAAAACACTTATCGATTGCATGGATACCGTCTACTGTGAGTCAGAAATCGTGTAAGTGCTTGAATATAATTCAATTACGAGCATATTCCATCGATTAAAGACTTCGTTTTTTCCTTAACTTGCTTATTTTCAACTACTTAGCAGGATCTCTAAACATTCAGTTTATAAGCAATGCCCAGCGAGAATTCGCTGCGTGAGGCGGCATAAAATTGGTGAATCCGCTGTGATTCGTCGATTGAGTGCAACGGTAGCGCAGTAAAATTCGCAGACCGGTCGCAGCAAAAAATGAATCTAAAAGTACCCTGAAGATATTAATACTTATTGTTGTGAATCGCACCCGGGATGGAGTGAGGCACATTTGAACCTGAACATTTGAACCTCTGAACATTTGAGGTAGGAACGTCGATTTCAATCGATTGAAAAATATCATGCAACAAGATAAATTATTGATTTTTTGATCATTACATTCTTACTCGTCAAGGCTGGTCATTTTACCTAAATAGATAGTTCCAACTGATTTATTGTCCCGTTTTTTTCGCCCCGGACTGCGTGTTTACCCTGATCTTTAATCCCGAAACAAACCAGCTACCACCCAATGCCACCAAAATTATGACACTAAAAAGCCACATCGTCTCACTCGAAAAAGAAGTTATGACCGTACTTTTTACTCTGCTTGTAAAATGCGGATCCTGCCCCCCAAAAGCAAAAATCTGATTACGCAGCGAATCAGACCATACTACCGTTACATCCCCTGCCTTATCAGCAACTGCCTTATCTACATCCAGGATGAACTCAGAAGATTTCCTTAAACTGTTATCATTCAGGAATTTTGAATAAAAATTCTCCAGTACACGCAACTCCCCTGCAGATTTTGTATAGTCACGATAATAATTTCCATCCTGTCCCTTAAAATCATTAGTGAGATAAAACTCCCGCTGGAAAAGGTGACGTTTTGCCTCATTTTCGTAGATTTTCATCATTTTTACCGGAACACTATCACCCCTGTTAATCCGGATCATCTGCTCAGGGGAAAGTGAAGCGTAAAAACGTCCGTTGCCAGATACCTGAACAGTACCAAAACCGTGAACGAATTGAAGAAAAGCAGCGGTACAGACCACACTAACCGCAAGCAACATTAAGAGAAGATTCCATTGAGACCTGGAGATCCGATGAATTGAATATTTTTCTGCTACACACGCATGAAGAGCCAGTCCCAGAATAGCTGAAAAAATGTTGGTAAAATTATCCCTGATCTCTCCCACCCTGCTTGAGATCAGATCCTGAAAAGTCTCGTCACCCAGACCGATAATATAGACTAATAGAACGGATGCCACATAAGTAACGATTGAATTTTGTATCCGCATGCTCAAGGCACTTACCAGGAGAATTCCAAGAATCCCATACTGTACGAAATGTATCTTTTCAACAGCATAAGGCAATTTACTCAGATATAAGGCTGAGATACCTAATATGGCAACGAGTGCAGATATCCTGAATTTCAGTCTTTTTCCGGTAAAATTATGGTTCAATGCCGAAAAAGCCCATCCAGCTCCTAACGCAAGAGCCAGATAAACCAGATTGAACACGCTTACACCAAAGATTTCCGTAAGGGCAATTCGTATCTGCGGCACGATTGAAACAGTTGAGTAGATTAAACATATATATAGCAGAATTATACCCCAAAGGATCATCTCCGGTTTTAGCAGATAACTGGCATCTCTTTTTTTTGGGGACATTTTTCTTGCCTCGATTTATGGTTAGTAGACAGATTACAAAAATAGATACTCTACGGTACTATTTCTATATTTTTTGAATTTTTATGGCAGCGGCTGTTTGGGTTTACTTTGGGTTTACAATAGCATAAGTTTACTCCCCTGAGGTGAAACTGTGACTTATCTCGTTAAGCCACAAAGTCACCTCAGAGATGAAAAAGTGACAATGCAAAATTCCCAAAATCATCTCTGAGGTGACATAGTGCCTCAACTCCACGTCCATAATTCATCTCTGGGGTGTGAAATTCAGGGTGTTATCAAGGTTTCTACTCGCCTCCGGTTTTTTGTCACGATTTTTGCAAGTCTTTCTCCATCCGGTCTCCTCTTTACCACAAACAACAAAGGATCTATCATGTGCACCCAGCCCAGAATGGTCGTTCCTTTCGCTTTCTACCAGGTTACATCAAAAAGCATCTGTGGTCAGAAAATCTTTCCCGATAATACCCTTAAGACCTTTTTT
>JAAYYB010000046.1 GCA_012515615.1 Fibrobacter sp. | reverse complement strand
TTGAAGGTGGTCCCGTGTTTAAGGCTATGAATAGAAGCAAATACCGTGACAATTTACCCCAGAGATGATTCAGAAAAGAAACATTAAAGCACCTCTGGGGTGAGATTATGCATTAACTCGTTAAATCCGAAACTCACCTCTGGGGTGGTCGTATAAGTAGCACTGTTCTGTGGCTCAGCCCGGTCCTGTCAGAATTAATCGTGATGCCTGCTGAAGGATTTACACAGCTTCGGCCCTGCAGATTAAAAGAGTGCAGGTTCTGTTTTCTGGCTGCATGGCCAGTGATATTGTTTTTCAGGGTAAAAACTGAGGTGGCCTGATCGCAGAAGACCTCAGGAAAGTCACTTACGGATCTGGATAAATTTCCCGGAAGAGTCGGCCCCTGAAATTGGTAAATTCCACCCTTTAGATGATATAATTTCGAAAATCCTGCTGATTGAAGTTTTGAACATGCCGTGGAGCTCCTGCTTCCAGAAGCACAGTAAATAACTATTGCCGTATCGTAGGGGAAACTTCCGATCTTTTCGTCAAAGATGCCTGAGTTAAGCGGAAAATTGTATGCTCCGCATGAGTCTGACCCGATTATTGTTGTCAGTTCGTATGATTCACGAACGTCAATGAGCAGAAAGTCAAATGGTGCTCCGCCGGTTATCCATTGTGATAGAGTTTCGGAATTGACTGCCTCATAAGAGTATAGAGAATGCACTATTAAAAGGAGCAGCAAAACTATCTTTCTCGAGGCTGTTCCGTAAGATTCAGATTTTCTGCCATACATTAAGGGTGACATGGAAAAGTTGTCCTTACCGGTGTCTGTTCAGATTATGTGATGTTATAATGTTAGAGAGGTTTTTACCACTTGTGGCAATTATGTACACCCCTGAACTTTTTACCGGCATTTCATTATTTCCCTGTGAAACTATTCTGCATTTTCCTGCAAGACGGCCCTGAAATGTGTAAACATTTATGTCGAGCGGGTACCGGGAATAATTTCTCAAAACTCCATTATGGTTAATGCTGAAAGAGGTTTTGCCTGATTCGGGTGCTGATTTCCGATCTGAGAGATAATCTACTCTCACGATATCATCATTTCCGAATTCTCTGGAGAGCCGTGGGTAGAGGTCGATGCGGCTGTTTGTTTCTCTGCGGTTGTTTTTCCAGTCAAAAAGCGCCTCCATCCAGTCACAGGGTTCCCATACAAATGTTCCGATACCCTGCTCATGAGGAATGTTGAAAACAATCTTGTTTACCCGTTCGTGGTTGTCTGCATATTCTACAACGGCGATTTTCTGGCTGTGATTTGCTGCTATGGCGTTTATCATTGACTGAAGATCATCGGGTGTACCATGCCACTCTGAATAATAGGAAAGCCCGAACACATCGATCCTATTTACTCCGGCATTTTTCAGGTTTCTGAGCCAGTCGCTTGGGGAATTTTTAGAGATAGAGTGAATCATTATTTTTATATCTTGATTGACGTCCTTTACCCCGTCTATCCCCGCATTTACAAGCGCTGCAAAATTAGACATGTTGCTGCTGTTTCCATCGGGCCAGATCATGCCCCCGACAATCTCATTTCCTACCTGAACCATATCGGGAAGAACTCCCCGGGATCTGAATGCCTCAAGAGTTTCTTTTGTGTAGGATCTGACCTTTGAGGTAAGTTGATTAAAGGTGAGTCCCTGCCAGGACATCGGTTTATACTGTTTGCCGGGGTCGGCCCATGTATCACTATAATGGAAATCAAGGAGAAGGTTCATACCTGCGGCCTTGATTCTTTCAGCCATGGCTATTGTATGTGGAAGATCACAGAAACCATCTCTTGAATAGGGGGACTCATCCTCACCCGGAACAACCGCGGTTGGATCTACAAACAGTCTCAGGCGGATCCAGTTAAAGCGGTGCTCTTTAAGGATCTCAACTATATCCTTTACCGTCCCATTGTCCGCATACCTTACACCTCCGTCTTCTCTCTGCGGGATCCAGGAGATGTCGGCCCCAAGGATGAACGGTTCTGTTCTGGCTGTGGCACTGAAGGCTGCACAGCAGAATATAATCAATGATATAAACATACACCTGTTTTGCATGAGCGCCTCTGTTAATGACATGTCTATTATACAGTTAAGATATTTGAATTAAGGACAATATGTGTAAAAAAATTACAGAAAGATGTAAGTCTTTGAAACTCGGGAGTAGATAAACTGTAAAAAAGTTGCTGAAGGTTACAGAGATTGAATGGCGCCTCAGATGCTGATTTACCTCTGGGGTGAGTTTGGGAGTTAACGGGAGTAAGTCACAGCTTCACCTCAGAGGTGACTCAGTATTAAAATGCTAAGTTACCTCTGGGGGCTTCCCTTCAATTTCAAAAACCTATTTGATCAAAAACTGGGTTTTACTCTTTAAGTCTTTTGAGCAGTAATCCAGTAAAAAAATACCAGTAGATTTTGTAATGTCCCGGAAGTTTATCCTATGCTGACCTGCCCCTTCAAAATGTCTGGTGTACAGTAACTTTCCTGAGATGTCAAAAATACGTATTAGGCTTTTTGTGTTTGATCTAAGATAAAGCCGGTCATTGCTGATTTCGAAATCGGGATTTTGAACCGACAGATTTATTCTATCGGGATTTCTGGCGTAAAGTGATGTTTCGCCATTATCCAGGGTAAAAGAGATAGTGTCGCCCGGTGGTCCGAAATCGGTGATCTTCAGGTGCCCTGTTCCATCGTACCATTTTGAACTTGGAGTAGAGCTGATATCAAAGCGGGAACTGTTGCCGCTAAAGAAAAAATCTGACAATTGACTTCCCGGGTCTGGCCACTGGGACTTAATGAGATCTCCCTTCCCGTCTGCTTCCATAACCCTGAGGCATAACCTGTCGGGACCTGAGTTCCCGCCGATTGAATTGTCGAAATGATAAATGAGCAGGCCGCTCCCTCTCAATGAACTCCAGCGCCCTGTTTTCCTGATATTTGACCAGAAAAAACACTCCTGAGGTTTATCGGGTTTAAAGTAGATATAAGCCGGACCATTTACAGACGCCTTGTATGTTCCGCTGCGGGCATTTGTTAAATCAATTCGTTCTATCCATCCCTGGTCTGCCCTGAAAAAGTCGTTTACCGGCACGGGGTTATAGTCATTCATTCTGTTGCCCATGACACAGTAATCACCAAACCAGTACAGATCGGGCCACCCAAAGAGCATATGGCCAGTTTCGTGAACAAAGACATAAAGCCTGAAACTTTCTCCCAGGTCGGTCATCATGTAGCGGGTCAGCCGAGTATTATCCTTGTTTTCATTGATACCACCTGCGTGTGGCCATATTCCCTGACCCCAGGTCTGCCCTGTGCCAGTATAAGCGATACTGATCGCGTCTATCTTGCCGTCACCGTCATTGTCGTATTTGGAATAGTCGACTTGAGGATCGAAATATGCGAGAACTTCAGCTACCAGTTCTGATGCCTTGTTGTATCCGGGCCCCGCGTCATAATAGGATTTGGAATTTCTGGCTCTGTAAAAACCGAATGCTTCATTTTCAAGCTCTACAATTCCGTTGGAAACATCGAGAAAGTAATCTTTTACTGATCCGTTGCAGCCGTTGCGGTTGAAGCCGCGCTGGTTAAGCCAGGCACGTATTTCATCGGTGGTAAATGAAGCGGGTTGATCACTGAAGTCAACAAGGAGTGTAAGGGCGTAGACTTTCCCGGAGGGGTTCGGGTAAAAGCTCCCTTCATTTCCGGAAGCCAGGCTTTTTGGCAGTGATGAAAGCGGTTTCTGGTCGGGCCATTCATTTACAATTTTGCCTTCCCATACGATGATGGCGTTTGCGGAGGAGACAAGGAGAATTATAAGCAGAAGGTGGAGGAATGTATTGGCGTTTTTGCATTGAATGTAATTTCTGCCTGATTCTGTATGGCCGTTCACTGCGTCTCCTTCGGAATAAGTAAACCAAAATCAGTTCTAATATTTTGACATGGACGGTGTATTCTGATAGTATACTGAAAAATCGGGAGAAAGTTAACAGAATTGATGGAAAAGCAGTATGCACAGGAATCTTTTCAGCAGCGCCAATAATGCCCCTGAGGTGAATTAGTAAAAAATACTAAGTTACCTCTGGGGGCTTATCCCTGAGGTGAGTTTGGGGATTAACTTGGAAAGTCACTTATTTTCCCCAGAGGTGACGCCCGGAATGAGTGGGCATTACGTTATTCATGGAGTAACCTTTTCAGCAACACCCTTACAAATCGTCATGCCGTTGAAAAACGGCATCCAGGAATATCCGGGGTAGGAGAAGATGGTTTTAGGCTTTCGCCTGAATGACAAAGTATTTAAAAGTGACATTTGAGCAACAAACGAACAAACGTAACTCTTGCCTCATGCCTGCGAGAACAGACATCCAGATTCTCAAAACATCACGTCAATTTTTCCTGCTCCGACATCGTTTCCAGAATCATCCTGCGAATCTCATCTTTACTGACAGGTGGTGCCCCTTCCAGCTGCACAGAAAGCGGTTTACTCGCTTTCCCGAAATGGATACTTGTTTTCGGAAACGGTATTTCGATTCCCTTTTCGGCAAAACGTTTTTTAATCAGACGGTTCATTTCTCTGCCAACCCCCCATTGTTTAATGGGAAGTGTTTTTATGCGCGCCTTAATCATTACGGCAGAGCTTTCAAATGAGTCCACACCCAGAACCTCAAGAGGTTCCAGGATTGCATCCCTATAGAGTCCATTTTCCATTATCTCTGCGCCGACTTCCTTTAGAACCGATATTACCTTGTCAGTGTCTTCATTATAAGCTATCCCGATATTGAAAACATAGTAAGAGTATTCATGTGTCATGTTTGAAAGGCTGGTTATTGCGCCATTGGGGAAAACATGTATTGTACCATCCTGACTTCGGAGAACTGATGTGCGAAGATTGACCTGCTCAACAAATCCTGAGGTTCCGTTAATTATTGCAACATCACCAACCCTGATCCGGTTTTCGAAAATCACAAACAGCCCGCTTATGACATCCCTGACAAGATTCTGCGCGCCAAAGCCAATTGCCACACCTACCACTCCCAGTCCGGTGAGTATTGCTTTGATATCATATCCCAACTCTTCGATTATCATCATTGCTGCAATAATCATTACAGTGACAAATGCAATTTTTCTAAAGATTCCTTCCAGAGTTGAAACCCGTTTCTCAACTTCCAGCGGATTGCTTTTGTCCGAAGAGAGCATCCTTGCCGCAGCTTCCTTCTGAAACCTGTTAATAAGGATGTTTAAGACTTGAATCGCAACAAAACCAATGACAACGATAAAAGTTATGTGAGTACCGGTTTTAAGGACCGGGTTATCTGTTTTCAGTAGGTTCAGAATGTTTGCGCCCCAAATTTCAAGAAACGCAAAAGATCCTGACAGCAGAATAAGGCTGTGTCCTCCTTTTTCCAGAATGAGTCTGTTTCGCTCTTTGTGAAGCCCCAGGTAATTACTGGAAGCCGATGATGATAATTTCTTATAGATGTAGCCCCAGAGGAAAAGTGACAATGTCACAACTGTAACAAGTACCGATGTCTTAACAGAAGCATTCAGAAGAAATGAATAGAGCTCTGTTTTTCCGAAGAGACAAGCGGTGCTTATGGTAGCCATGAAAAGAAAGAGAACGAGGTGAAGCTTTGTAAGGGCTAATTCGATTGTTGAACAGAGTTTTGGGGGCAGCAGTTTATGAAATCTGATAAAATTGACAACTGATGTCGAATAGGAATTTCTGAATGTGTAAACTAACCGGGGGAGAAGAAATGTCAGGGTTATCATGTAGAAATTAAAGATTGCCGCTGATATGAAAGTCCAACCCAGTGCTTGTGAAAAACTGCAGGCGATATAAATAAAAAGAGAGTAGCGCAGAATAGATGTTACACGTCCTGCAAACGTGGTACTTGTTTTATCACTCCAGGGGAGAATCCTGAATTGAGGAACACCTGGTGATAAGAAAACCTGTATCAGGGCAATTGTAATACCGTAAACTGCAAACGCTGCAGAAATTTTCATCAGAAAGTCTGAAGCACTTAACCCCCAGGGAATAACCTGTAAACAGAACCCGCATATTGCAATCGATGCCCACAGAGAGATCCGGATCAGAAATGTTGAAACCGATCCCGAAAGGTGTCTGATGTGCCCGGTCTGGTTTTTCGACAAAGACCTGAAATAGACGCCGATTCTCCATAAAAGAATTCCGCAGAGAAATGCGACACCAATCGAAACTGCAAGAATGATCAAAAGAGAGATGATTCTCTCCCGGTATTCATTGTCTGAGAGATTCTCTTTGACGGCTGTTATGTGGTGTGAAAGTGAGCTGAGTTCTTTACGGGAATTCTGGTAGAGGCCGACAACCCGGCCTTTTAAATTTCCGGTAATCTGGAAGACGTTTACTGAAAGAATACTCCCTTTGTATTCTGAAATCGAAGTATTTCCAGTGCTGCTATTAGGCTTTACCTGCAAAGAAGTGGTTTTTAATGCAGTGTCGGTTGTGTTCGTTTGGTTGATTTCAACAGAACTGTTTTGTAAAAGCGTGTCCTGGGAAAGAAGTGGAGAGAAGATTCCGGTGATGATTAAAAGAGATGTTGCCAGTGCGTTTTTCATGAAGTCTCCGTTTTGCAAAGCCTTAAACAGTGGATTTAAGAGTGATGCCGGTAAATCGCGAACCTGTGTATTGATATAAATAAGTTAATTACATTGTGGTTACACAACCGGAATAGATAGTACGAAGATGAGTAAAGAATATGTGCCGGGCATAGATATGGTACCTGAGTTATGCATCCAGGAAGGAATGAAGTGGAAAATTGACCTTGTAGCAGAAAGACTTGAACAAATCTCGGATATAGCGCCGGGCCGGCCCGCAACGTAGATAAGATATTTCAGGGGAGGAGAAAGGAATCGCTGTCTGCACAGAAATTGGTGCGAAATTGAAGCGAAGTTCAACTGCAAGTGACTCCAATTTCGCCCGGTTTTGAGATGAGATGTTTCCTTTTAAAAATCAGTTTCAGTAAGGACAAAATCCAGACCCCCAAGTCCATTCACCACTACTAACAACACGCCCGGCATTATCCTTCACTTCGCAATAGATTAATGATCCTGACTCCATATTACAACGTAACCCGAGTCCACCATCTAAAATATAAAACTCTAAAATATCGGGAGTAACAGGTTCATATCCCCCGAATACCTTGTAATACCATTGTATTGAATCAGCGGTACACGAAGGAGTTATATAAATATTATCATTTAAACAGACCTCACCGTAGGGAGTATTTGGAGTGATTGTCAAAGGTGCAAGTGTCAAACTAATCTGTGCTGTAGCGGTTGTATTGCAAGTTCCTTCTGCACGAACGAAATAAGTTTGAATATCGTTAGCCATTAAGACTTGCCCGGAGCCAAGATAATTTGTACAGTATTGGTCAGAATACCATTTCCAATTTGCACCACTCCCTAATGAACCACCCTTCACGGTAAGTGTAACATTACCGCTATTGGGACACAATTCGGTGCCTGGATCTGCCTCTATTGATGTGGGCTTTGAAGATAACGTATTAACTGTTAAAGTAACAGGGCCGCTCCAGTTTCCATTACCGCATACGCTATTTTCTGAACGCACATAGTAGGTGTACGTTCCTGGTGATGTGGGGGTAAATGAAGGTGCAACTTGTGTACTTTTGTTACTTTCATACCAGACCCAGGAACCATTTGTACCGCGCTCACCTGTTGCATTCAAAAAAACCTGTTGACCATCACCAAGACATACTGAGGAGGGACTTGCAGTTCCACTTGGGGTTCCAGGCGCTTTATTCACTGTAACAGTAACCGCTGAACTCCAGGCCCCGTCTCCACAGGTTGCCCCTTCAGATCGTACATAGTAGGTTTTTGTAGCTGTTGGGGTAAACGGATTTGAGGCGACAGTAGTTGCTTTGTCACTTTCATACCAAACCCAGGAACCACCTGTACCGCGTTCACCTGTTGCTTCCAATGTGACCTGTTGATTATAACCATTACATACTGAGGCCGGGGTTGCTTTCCCACTTGGTGTGCCGGCCGCTTTATTCACTGTAACTGTAACCGCAGAACCCCAGGCTCCGTCACCACAGGTCGCCCCTTCAGATCGTACATAGTAGGTTTTTGTAGCTGTTGGGGTAAACGGATTTGAGGCGACAGTAGTTGCTTTGTCACTTTCATACCAAACCCAGGAACCACCTGAACCGCGTTCACCTGTTGCTTCCAATGTGACTAGCTGATTATCACCATTACATACTGAGGCTGGGGTTGCTTTCCCACTTGGTGTGCCGGCCGCTTTATTCACTGTAACTGTAACCGCTGAACTCCAGGCCCCGTCACCACAGGTTCCCCCTTCAGATCGTACATAGTAGGATTTTGTAGCTGTTGGGGTAAACGGATTTAAGGCGACTGTAGTTGCTTTGTCACTTTCATACCAAACCCAGGAACCACCTGAACCGCGTTCACCTGTTGCTTCCAATGTGACCTGTTGATTATCACCATAACATACCGAGGCCGGGATTGCTTTTCCACCCGGTGTACCGGCCGGTTTATTTACGGTAACTGTAACCGCTGAGCTCCATTTTCCATTGCCTGAAGCTCCTCCTTCGGATCGTACATAATAAGTCAATATTCCTGCGGTTGCAGGTGTTAAAGGATTTGCGGCTACTTTTGTTGTCTTATCACTTTCATACCAGGCCCAGGAACCACCTGTACCGGGATTACCTGTTGCATCCAATGTGACTTGTTGATTATCACCAAGACATACTGAGGAGGGTGTTGCTGTTCCACTCGGGGTACCAGCCGGTTGATTCACTGTGACTGTAACTGCTGAACTCCATTTTCCGTCACCACAGGTTGCTCCTTCAGATCGTACATAGTAGGATTTGGTGGCCGTCGGTGTAAACGTATTTGAGGCTACTTTTGTTGTTTTATCACTTTGATACCATACCCAGGAACCACCTGTACCGGAATCACCCGCGGTAACACTTAATGTCACAGTTTTACCGTCATCAAGGAGCACTGTATCAGGAGTGGCTTTGCCGGTCGGTGTACCGGCCGGTTTATTTACGGTAACTGTAACTGCTGAACTCCATTTTCCGTTACCAGAGGCCGCCCCTTCAGATCGTACATAGTAGGATTTTGTAGCCGTTGGAGTAAACGGATTTGTGGTTACTGTTGTAGTTGTATCACTTTCATACCAAACCCAGGAACCATCTGAACCGTGATCACCTGTTGCTTCCAATGTAACTTGTTGACCATCACCAAGACATACCGAGGCGGGTGTTGCTGTTCCACTCGGGGTACCGGCCGGTTGATTCACTACAACTGTAACTGCTGAACTCCATTTTCCGTCACCACAGGTTGCCCCTTCAGATCGTACGTAGTAGGATTTTGTAGCCGTTGGGGTAAACGGATTCGTGGTAACTATAGTTGCTTTGTCACTTTCATACCAAACCCAGGAACCACCTGTACCGGAATCACCCACGGTAACACTTAATGTCACAGTTTTACCGTCACCAAGGAGCACTGTATCGGGAGTGGCTTTCCCGGTCGGTGTGCTGGCAGACAGATTTACTGTTAATGTACATAATTCACTTGTTGCTTCTTCGGCACCCTGGTTACTTACCACACATGATATTATTGTGGTGTTCTCTGTGGTAAGTGTGCAGGTCGGGCTGTTGGTGCCTATATCGTTAAAGGGTGCTTTAGCACCTGTACGCCAATGGTAAAAGAGAGGCTCGGTACCGGTCGCAATTATAGAGAAAATTGCCTGCGAACCCGAACAAACAGACTGAGACAGGGGATGTGTGGTAATAGATGGCGATTGAATCGGTGGCAGGGAATCTGTAATGATTACGGTCCTCTCCTTGCGGTCGGCCGTATTGCCTGAATTGTCTGAGACATCGTAATACACATGATAGGTTCCCAGAGTGCCGGAAATTACTTCACCTGTAATCTCGATAGATTCGGAGATGTCACCGTCAACGTTATCAAATGCTTTTGCTCCGGGTTCAACATAGGTGTCATCTGTGGAAAGATACATGGTTTCGGCACCTGTTATTGTTATTGCCGGTTTGACTGTGTCAAGAACTGTAACTGTCCAATAGATAGAATCGAGAGTTCCGGTAGAATCGCATATTATTGCCCAGAACTGGTTTACTCCCGTATTTGAATCCACAGGTGTCCAGCTGATACTGTCGCTTGAATAAGAGAGTGGAGCAGATGTCTTTATCTCTGTTTTCGCATCGCCGAAGTATGCTGCATTCAGTTCCTTTTTGTATAGCTGCCCGATATGGATTGTTCCAGAAAGATAGGTGGAATCAATGCTGAATTGAGGTGTAGTCCCTGGAACATCCACATTCGAAACAGACTTTGCAGGTGATTTGCCTGCTCCATTGAAAGCTATGACTGAATAGTAGTATGTTGTGGAACTTTGGGCTGTGTTGTCGATAAAAGCTTTCGTATCTGCACCCACCACAGCTATAGAATCGAGATCGCTGCTATTTGTACCGCGAAGAATCACAAAACCATCTTCATTGGTGGAATTATCTTCCCATTTAACCTGGAGAATGCCTCCGATAATTTTCGTTTCCAGGTCCGAGGGCCCGGGAGGTGATACCTGGCTAGCCTCGATAGTAAACTCAAGGTCTCCCGGAGAATCGTTTTGGACAAGGAAGAACCCGGAATAAATGACATTACCCTGTGAGTCAATGCCCTGTACTGTGACTCTCAGTCCTGAAACATTGGGAACACTGACAGTTCCCTGGTGAGTGGAGAATGGAAAAACTGCTTTAATTGTATCATAGGCGTTTTTTTTGGGTACGGCTACAAGGATTCGTATACTGTCGACCTCCTGTGGCGAGACGCTCGTTTCACCTTTCTTCCAAAGTATAGAAGGCGAGAGATTTTTCCAGGCAGAATGGTCGGTCGGCGATACGCCATCAAGGGCACAAAAGAGCTGCAGTACAAGAACCGGTAATGAGCAGAGTAAAATTTTCTTTACCATTTTATGTTAAGGTCCTTTGTGTCGGGGTTTGAAGATTCGTTATTATCTTTTAATGAAAAAAGGATTACAGGTACCGCAATTGCTGCTAATCCTGCACCGGCAAGGGCTGTTATTATGACCGGCTTCTTTCTGTTTTTCTTATTCTTTACAACTGGTTTTTCTTCTGATTCGTTGAACCGGGCCAGTTTCTGGCAGACAACCGGAACAAATTGTGTCAGCAGTGCATCAACTGCACCTTTATGATACTCCGTGACATCTTTGAGAATCGAGCCGGTGGCGACATCGACCAGCCTCACACTCATCGTATATGTTTTCCCGACCTTCCCGATATTGCCCATCACTATATGCTGAACAGAAAGAATCCGCCCCATGGTGACTGCGCATGAGGCCTCATCGCAGGTGCCGCTTTGCTGGAACCCCTGTTCCCTTAAAATCTCCTCCATCATGGCGCGTTCCATCACCCTGAACTGCTTTTTTGTGCCAAGCTCGCTTCGCAGAGCATCGGTTAGTGACTGGGCCTCTTCGGTACTCAGTCCGCTGGATTTAAGCTGGGTGACTGCGATAACTGTCTGTGATGAGACAATTTGCACACATAGGGCCAAAAAAAGAAAAACGGGCCATAGTTTCATAAAAATACTGCCTTTCGATGATACTTTTGAATATTATACAATATATATAAAATTTATGAACACAAAAAAGACGTTTCGGTGAGTAGAGTTCCCGTTCCCCGTTCAGGGTTCAGCGTTAAAACCAAGAACGGAGCTCCTAACCTCCTAACCTCTGAACCTTTGAACCTTTGAACCTCTGAACGCTGAACCTTTCCCACGGAAAAATCTTTTCAGCACTGATTCCATCTTTTATATTAAGTCTATGCACAAATACACATCTTCTTCAGTAGTCGTCCTTTGCGTCGTACGGGTCTCTCCGTAGGGGCACAGGATATCTACTGTAGAAAAGCCCCTGACGGATAGCACGGCAGGGGCTTTTTTTATTGCATCGGCTCCTGCAGACGGTAGAAACCGTCGGGGGCCTTTTTTATTGAGTTTTCAGGATCACCGTTTTCAGGTTCGGCAAAATATGCATCGATCAGCCGATAGAGGAGGACAAATGAAGTATTCAGGAGCAGAGATTACAATAAAGCTGCTCGAACGGCAGGGGATAGAAATTATCGCCGGAATTCCGGGTGGATTTAACCTGCCGCTCTACGATGCTCTCTACAAGAGCAGCATCAGGCATATCCTTACCCGTCATGAGCAGGGTGCCGGTTTTTTAGCCCAGGGCATGGCACGCTCAACCGGAAAACCTGCTGTTTGTTTCGCCACCTCCGGACCCGGTGCCACAAACCTTATTACTGCTATCGCTGACGCGAAGCTTGATTCGATTCCGGTTATCGCCATTACCGGTCAGGTGCCCCTTTCGATGATCGGTACAGATGCATTTCAGGAGGTTGACACCTATGGAATGAGCATGCCGGTTACAAAACATAACTTTCTGGTCCGCAGTGCAGCCGAGCTTTTTGAGATTATCCCTGAGGCATTCCGTATAGCCTGCTCAGGACGCCCCGGGCCGGTGCTGGTTGACATCCCTAAATGTGTTCAGCAGGAACTGGTAGATTTTGAATCGTGGCCGCAGCCCTGGACTCCAGAGAAGCCCCGATCTGCAGATAAAGATGAATTGTCAAGAGCGGCAGAGATGATTTCCAGGGCAGAAAGACCGTTGCTCTGCATTGGAGGCGGAGCGCTTCACGCCGGCGCTTCCGGGGAACTGATAGAACTGGCTCATAAAAACTCAATTCCGGTCGTGACTACAATGATGGGAATCGGGGCATTTCCATCAGATGATCCTCTCTGTCTGGGGATGTTCGGGATGCACGGTACAAGGAGCACCAATACAATCGTCGGGCAATGCGATCTTTTTATCGCCTGCGGAACCAGATTCGGTGACAGGTCAACCGGTAAGGTTGCGAATTTCTGTTTAAAATCAGACATTTTACAGATCGATATTGATAAATCAGAATTCGGAAAAATCATGAAATCAACCGCCAGAATAACAGGTGACCTCAAAGAGGTCGCTTCTGCTCTGCTTTCGGCAGTTCCTGAGAATCCCCGGGATGAATGGCTTAGCCATATCAGAAAACTCAGGCAGAGTTTCCCGTTTCCTGCCAGCAAATCAACCGACGTCCTTCATCCCCATAATCTGCTCAGGACCGTTTACTCTCTGAGCAGTCCCGATACAATTATCACCACAGATGTCGGCCAGCACCAGATGTGGGTCGCCCAGATCTATCCGATAAGCAGACCGCGATCGTTTCTGAGCTCGGGAGGACTGGGCACGATGGGGTTCGGGCTTCCTGCGGCGATAGGAGCAGCGCTTGCAAATCCCGACAAGCCGGTTATCTGCTTTACCGGTGATGGGTCACTGCTGATGAATATCCAGGAGCTGGCTACACTTTCGGACTACCGCCTTAATGTAAAGATAATAGTATTCAATAACGGACATCTGGGCCTTGTCCGCCAGCAGCAGGAACTCTTTTATAATGGTAATTATATAGCTTCCCGGTTTCTCACCAATCCTGACTTCAAGACCATTGCGGCAGGTTTTGGTATCTGCGGTATCGACCTTGGAAATGAAAAAGAAGTGGTTGCTGCTTTATCGGAAGCGTTGAAAAAAGAAGAGCCGTGCCTCATTAACGTCCCGATTCATCATGGCTGGAACGTAATGCCGATGGTTCCTCCGGGTAAAGCAAACAGCGAAATGATAGGAGACTGAAATATCATGAATAATGAGTCCAAACTTATTGAACTGACAGTAAGGAACCATGCCGGTGTGATGTCTCACATAACCGGGCTGTTTTCCAGAAGAGGTTACAATCTTGAGGGTATTCTCTGCGGACCTGTAGGTGACGGTTCAAGCAGCAGGATGTACCTTCTTGTAAATAATGAGTCACGTATGGAACAGGTGATAAGTCAACTTGAGAAACTCTATGATGTACTGGAATTAAAGGTGAAGCCGAAATTTGACAGAACCGTATTTTCCAGACTTCACGAGCTGGTGTGAAGAAAAAAAAGGGGTAAATGAAATGGAAACATTCTGCTTTGTACGTCCCGAACATTTGAGTCATCAGGGCTTTCTTTTCGGAGGGCAGCTGCTGAAATGGGTTGATGAATTTGCATGGCTTGCAGCAGCAAGAGACTTCCCGGGCAAAACCATGGTCACCAGGGCAATAGACAATATTCAGTTCAAAAAAAGAGTGAGAAACGGAGCAATACTGCGGTTCCTGATTGAAAAGCAGAAACAGGGTACAACATCTGTTGCTTATTCGGTAACCGTGTTTGCATCAGATCAGACGTCGCGAAATGAAGAGATGGTGTTTTCGACGAATGTGACATTTGTTGCCGTTGACCAGGAGGGAAAGAAGATGGAGCTTGGTGACAGTTGAGAGGTCTGCGGATGCGGGGTTCAGGGTTCAGCGTTCAGGGTTCAGCGTTCACCAGGAATGAACCCTATGCCCGTTCAGGGTTCAGTATCCTTCCGCTCACCCTGAGCTCCTTGTTGAAGGGTGAACCTCTGAACCTCTGAACCTTTAGTGAGGAAATAATGATTGAAACGCAGTACACCGGATCATTTCTGGCGCTGAGCACATCGTTTCTCTGGACCCTGGCGCCTTTTCTTTTCGCCAGTGCGGTAAGAAAGATAGGGGCAAAAAGAGTAAATCCCCTCAGACTTCTGGCCGCGGGGCTGATTCTTATGGCAGTCTCTGCAGTCTATGTTTACTTCAACAAAACCGTACTTTCCGGACTGAATGCAGAGCCTTTCTTGTGGCTTGTGCTTTCAGGGTTTGCCGGACTTGTTCTGGGGGATTCGCTCTATCTCTCATCGCTGGGATTTTTAGGGCCAAGGCGCGCGCTTCAGATCTTTATCCTGTCTCCTGCAGTGTCGGCTGTAATTGCCTGGTTCTGGCTCAATGAAAAGATCTCACCTGTCGGTATCAGCGGTCTGGTGCTGATCACAGGTGCTCTGTTTGCGATAACTTTTCTGGAAAATAAAGCAGCCTCTGTAATAGGAGAGCCGGGAACATTTTCATGGATAGGTCTCACGATGGCATTCTTTGCCACACTGCTTCATGGATCTGGAGCAGTGCTGGCCCGCAATGCTTATCTTCAGAGCACAAACCTTGACCCGGTAATAGCGGCAACTGTCAGGGTCGGCTCATCAGCCCTCCTGATCTGGATCTGGGTCTTATTGCGGGGAAAAGCTGCGGATGTATTCAGAAGTGTAAAGGACTGGCACACTTTTTCCAGGATAGGCTCAGCGACCATGCTGGGTCCTGTGCTGGGGATGTTATTATATATCGGTGCGTTTAAAACGGCTCCTGCCGGTGTTGTATCGCTTCTGTCGAGTTTGTCGCCTCTGCTTATAATCCCCATTTCAGCCTGGCGTTATAAAACAAAAATCAATTACCTTGTTCTTTTCTGCATGATCGCGGCATCGGTCGGTGTGGTACTTGTAATTCTGAGGTAATTAGCCTGAAATCCCTGCTCCCATTCCGAGGCCTGACCGTAAGGGAGGGCGTTCAACAGAAGTGATTCTTAAGAATAAAGAGTTTCAGGAAGAGGGTGCCCCCTCTTTCGCTCCAGCCCGTCGAGGACGCCGGTCTTCCGCTATCACCCCTTGTTGTCCACCATTTGTGGAGGCAGGTATGGTTATCACATTTGCAAACAACATTGCGGTCGCACAGGCGAACTGGTGGTAGATTAAAACTATATTATAGCCTCTAAGAAAAAGACGATTAGATATGTGTCTTTTCCGCCGCCGGCAGGCATGTTTTGACTTATTCGAAGCCATAACTGTTGGTATTTCATCGGAAGGTAATGACGGCTGTAAGCTCGCCAATAAAGGGCCTCCGGCCTAACCAAAAATCCTATATGAGATGTTAAATAATATAAAGGGGCCGGGTAGAATATTCCTCTCCCGGCCCCTTTTTAAATCAACTTTTTCAATCGAACTGTCTGCAGGTTATTACTTGCTTTTTCCGATAAAACGGTAAACAACGGCTCCCAGTATACCACCGATAATAGGAGCGACCCAGAATAACCACAACTGTGCAATTGCCCAGCCACCCGCAAAAACCGCTACACCTGTACTTCTGGCAGGATTGACAGATGTATTGGTGACAGGGATGCTGATCAGATGAATCAGGGTAAGGCAAAGGCCTATGGCCAGAGGTGCAAATCCCGCAGGAGCCTTTTTGTCAGTTGCTCCCATAATGACCAGAAGAAACATCATGGTCATCACCACTTCACATATCAACGCAGAAAGCAATGTGTAGCCGCCCGGGGAATGTTCGCCGTAACCATTCGATGCGAACCCGCCGGAGAGATCGAAACCGGCTTTACCCGATGCAATAAGAAAAAGAACGCCCCCTGCAGCTATGGCTCCAGCGACCTGTGAGATGATGTAGGGTATCAGTTCTTTGGCCGGAAAGCGCCCGCCCGCCCATAATCCAATAGATACCGCGGGATTGAGATGGCATCCTGAAATGTGCCCGATTGCATATGCCATTGTCAGAACGGTAAGTCCAAACGCCAGAGAAACGCCGACGAAGCCTATTCCAAGGTCTGGAAATCCTGCAGCTAAAACTGCACTGCCACAACCGCCAAGAACCAGCCAGAATGTTCCGAAAAATTCAGCCGTATACTTCTTCATGCTTAATTCCTTTGTGAAATAGTAAAAAGAAATTTGTACTTACAGCCTGTTTACAAACGGTTATTTATGGTTTTATCCTCCATCTTAATTCTATAAATGGATGATTGCAGTATTACATTAGAAATATATTTTGAGGATACACATGTCAAGAAAAAAGTCGAGCTGATGTTTTCAGCTGGATTGTCCCCCTCATCCCGCTGAAAGAACAAATGTCTGGCAATATGAAATCAAAAAATGCGCATAATAAAAAAACAGTTTATATTTAATAACGTAACCTTAATTTGGTGTTTTTTTCCCAAGGAGTAAGATTGAAACCTGGAAACAGTTTCGCGGCGGTAGCTCTGGGACTTGTTATCTGCTTGTTTTGTACTGTTTCTGCATCGCAGCAATACGATGTCCAGAAAGACATCAACGATTTCTTCAACTCACTGAGGGGATCATTTTCAAGGCTGGCAGGTTCTTCGCAGCTTAAAAGCACCAGACTCAAGGATGCAGAGATACTGTTTATAGCCACGATGAAGAAAAACAGAGCTTATTACAAGCTCCTGAGAATAAATTCAGAAGGCAAAGTAATCTCTGAGGCAACCAGGGGTAAAAAGGTGATAAGGCCTATGCGTGATATCTCTTCCCAGAGGTGGTTTGGGAAAGCCAGAGATAAAAGAGAAGAGTATTATTCCTTGATTAAAGATAAAGAGAGAGGGAGGTATTACCTTCTCTGGTGCAGACCGGTAATAAAGG
This sequence comes from Fibrobacter sp., assembly GCA_012515615.1. Lineage (GTDB taxonomy): Bacteria > Fibrobacterota > Chitinivibrionia > Chitinivibrionales > Chitinispirillaceae > JAAYIG01. The sequence goes on along the minus strand of JAAYYB010000046.1, from coordinate 719 downwards.
ACAACCGCTTTATAGGAGCCGTCGCGGTGGAAATCGATCTGTGGGACAGTTTTCATGAATATTCAAACAGAGTCTATTATCCGTTTTTGATAAAGCTTAAAAACAGGGGTCTGTTTTCACATAAATGGAGAAACAGCTTTACTTTCGTAAAAAAACCTCTTCAGATCCCCGGGACAGAGGATATTTCGGTGTTGTACATACCTGAGATAAAGGACGGTGCACCATTGCCAAAGCTCAAAGATCCTGCAGAGGAGATAATTACTCTTGAACCGGATCATGGAATGGGCGGATCTGCTGTCCCATGGATTATCACGCTTTCAATATTGACGGTTTTAACCGTATCCGGACTGGTTGTATTTGTATTAAAAAGGAAAAACAAGGTTAAAGAAAGTGATACCTGACATATGCACAAGGGACAGGTGCAATCCGCCCTGATTCGGGTGTATAAGTCAGTGTTGCCGTTCAGAGTCAAATTTAACTGCCAACAAAACCGCGATCTTTTAAACGCGAAGCGTTTACTCTCAGTGCCCTTAGCGGCCTCTGCGTTTTAAATTCTTCCTCCTGAATCTTTAGAAAAGGGAACTTTTACTTTAGGGTACCTCTAAATATTCAGTTTTCAAGCGAGGCGCCAGCGAGAATTCGCTGCGCCAGGCGCACGAAAGAGGCGAATCCGCTGTGATTCGTCGATTGCAACGAAGCGCAGTAGAATTCGCAGCCGG
>JAAYYB010000045.1 GCA_012515615.1 Fibrobacter sp. | reverse complement strand
TTGAAGGTGGTCCCGTGTTTAAGGCTATGAATAGAAGCAAATACCGTGACAATTTACCCCAGAGATGATTCAGAAAAGAAACATTAAAGCACCTCTGGGGTGAGATTATGCATTAACTCGTTAAATCTGAAACTCACCTCTGGGGTGGTCGTATAAGGTGAATTTGAGACCCAACATGTTAAGTCAACCCTCAATTATGCTTCCGACCATAAGGTAATGGCTTCCTGCTGAATTCTGATGTATTTTTGTCTAATCGCCATTTAGATTCTATCCTGGCAGCTTCATTGGCTCGGGCTAAAGAATACCGCGATTGCTTTTACGCAACATTCCGGCCCCGGAGTCAAGCCCTGGTTCAGGAAATCGGATTTTGAATAAACAGTTCTCCTTTGGTGAGTGGAGGATAATTGGATAGAGATTTTGATGCAATAGTTATCGGTTCCGGAATAGGGGGACTGACCTGCGGGGCATTTCTGGCCCGTAGCGGTATGAAAGTTCTGGTGCTGGAGAAGCATATCCGTATCGGTGGCTATTCCCATTGTTTCAAACGTAAACAGTTTCGTTTTGAGTCTGCGATACACTCCATACCGATGGGTAAAGATGGTTTAATAATGCACCTTCTAAAGCAGCTTGGTGTGGAGAACTCGATTACCACTGAAGAGCACAAGTCAATGTACCAGTCCAGGTGGAGTGATTTCTCCTATTCGATGCCTGTCTGGTATCATCAGATTATTGAAAAACTGGGGGAAGATTTTCCCCACCAGAGATCAAATTTAATGAAGATGTTCGATGAGATGAGGCCATTTTATGAGTCATTCATTTCACCGGCAAGAGCAGGATCACTTGTTGAAACAGATCATTACCGCTCGTTTATTTCTTCCTACCAGAACCGGAATTTCAAATCCTACATAGATTCTTATATAGAAGATGAGAAGCTGCGCCGGATATTCTATTCCCAATGGTTCTTTGGTGGTACCCCCCCCTCTAATGCGCCTGTGGCATTTTATGTACTTATGTTTATTGTGCACGCAATAGAAGGCTCGCACTTCATCGTCGGTGGTTTCGATAAACTAGCGACGGCGCTGGCGTCGGCTATCACATCCTCAGGTGGAGAGGTTCGGACCAGATCCGAAGTAAAAGAGATAAAAATAGAGGGTGGCAGGGCTCATACAGCATGTTTGACCAACGGTGATTCATTTTCTGCCGATTATTTTGTGTCAAACATCAGCCCCTACATTCTTCACAGAGAAATAATAACCCAGGAATCGAGGAACAAAATCTGGCTCCGCAGACTCAACAACCTCAATCCATCAATCTCCTGTGTCGCTCTATATATCGGGCTCGATACTTTTACATCAGAGTTTGTACCCAGCGGTGTATTTAACTGGTTCGGTGACAGCGATGATTCGATTTTCGAGCGGATTCAAAGTGGTAAACTAGACAAAATTGACCATCTGATTTTCCTTCATCCGTCCGATTCGGCGGAAGAAAAAACTTTGACGATTCTGAATTTTGTCAAAAAGTCAGCATCTGAAGACTGGAAGACAGAAAAGAATATTCACGCAGAAAGGATGTTGACCGAAGCGGAGAAGGTGATTCCCGGTTTAAGGAAACATATAAGCCTTATGGAAATCGGCTCTCCATCAACTTTTGAACGCTATACCGCCAACACTGGTGGCGCAATCTACGGATTTGAGAACACCTCTCATATCTACGGTGAAGCCAAACTTCCTTTTAAAACCCACATTCCCAATTTATTTCAGGCTGGACACTGGGGAAAACCTGGCGGCGGAATCTGGAATACAATGTATAACGGTTACACTGCAGCACTGACAATGCTGAAAAGTAACTGAAAGTAGCCTCCGGCACCATTTTTCAGTTTTCACACTATTTCCCGGACTTTAATCGCGGATAGTATTTTACTTCCATTGCTTTTGCGGAGCTGCGCAAGAGCCTATGGTTTGAGGTGCATCATTTGACATATTAATAAGACTATGCATTGCAATCAAAAAACCATTTATTTTCAGATGCAGCCGAACATTCCCTTCTCAGGAGAAATATAAAAATGATTCCGGTAAAGAAGTCCAATAAACTGAATAACGTTTTGTATGATATCAGAGGGCCAGTTCTTGATCATGCCAAAAAGCTTGAGGATGAGGGCTATCAGGTCCTTAAGCTCAACACCGGGAACCCGGCTCCTTTCGGGCTATTTGCCCCTGATGAAATTATTCATGATATGGTTATAAATCTCAGTACTACACAGGGATACAGTGATTCCAAGGGCCTGTTTTCGGCGCGTAAAGCCATAATGCAGTACTGCCAGCAGAAAAACATAAGGGGAGTTGAAACCGATGATATTTTTATCGGGAACGGGGCAAGCGAGGTCATTACCATGTCGATGCAGGCGCTGCTTGACAGTGGTGATGAAGTGCTGGTGCCCGCACCGGATTATCCTCTCTGGACCGCCGCGGTAAATCTGTCCGGGGGTACTGCTGTTCATTACATGTGTGATGAGCAGTCATCGTGGTATCCGGATATTGAGGATATAAAGAAGAAAGTCAATTCTAATACCCGCGGTATCGTGATAATAAACCCTAATAATCCCACTGGCGCCCTTTATCCAACCGAGATTCTGGAGCAGATAGTCCAGATCGCCAGGGAGAACAATCTGATTGTATTCTCTGATGAGATATATGACAAAATTCTGTACGACGGAAATACACATACGTCAACAGCCTCGCTGGCCGATGATGTCCTCTTTGTCACTTTCAATGGACTTTCCAAAGCATACAGGATCGCAGGTTTCAGAGTAGGATGGATGATAGTAAGCGGAAATAAAGGATTTGCAAAAGATTATATCGAGGGGCTGACCATGCTTGCCTCCATGAGGCTTTGCAGCAATGTACCGGGGCAGTCAATAATCCAGACCGCGCTTGGAGGATACCAGAGTATTTATGATTTGACAAAGGATGGCGGCAGACTCAGGGAGCAGCGCGATATCTGCCATTCGATGGTGAATCAGATAGAGGGGATGTCTTGTGTTAAGCCAGAGGCTACATTTTACCTTTTCCCGAAAATCGATATCAAGAAATTCAACATTACAAATGACGAAAAGTTCGTACTGGACTTTTTGCGCAGCGAGAAAGTGCTTCTTGTGCATGGTAAAGGCTTTAACTGGCCCGAACCTGACCATTTCCGCATCGTTTTCCTTCCACGGGTTGATGAGTTGCAAGACGCGTTGTTGAAGATGAAGAAGTTTATGGCCGGATACCAACAGATCAACTGACCTGAACTGCAATGGAATGGAATGAAAGGCCTGGAATCTTGCGATTCCGGGCTTTTTTTCTAAGGGCTTTTAAAAACGAGGGGGAACTGGATGTGACTTAATCCCTTAAACTTAGAAAAATCTCCGGGATGAAAGTATCAGGAAGAATCATCTATTTGCAACCCGTATAAAACTATAGTAGACTTATAATATGGTCAGGACTTTATTTATTCTCATCATGATTCCGATATCCCTCTATTCCGGTGATTTCCTTTCCCAGCAAAGAGGCTTCAAAAGATTCAGTCTATCTGAAACAGAAAAATCCTCTTATGTAAATGAGCTATTCAGTTCAAAGGGGCTCTCCTGCTCCCGTTCGAAAATATTTCTAAGGGCTTTTAAAAACGAGGGAGAACTGGAACTGTGGGCAGTAGCGAAAGACTCCGACAGCTTTACACTGTTAAAAACTTATGAGATCTGCATGGCTTCTGGGGTCCTGGGTCCCAAGAGAATGCAGGGAGATTACCAGGTTCCCGAAGGCTTATACTACATAAACAGATTCAACCCGTCCAGCAATTTTTACTTATCTCTGGGTCTTAATTACCCTAACGAATCGGACCGGATTCTTGGGAAAAACGGCAGCCTGGGCGGGGATATCTTTATCCATGGAAGCTGTGTAACTATCGGGTGCATTCCGATCCAGGATGAGTACATTAAAGAGCTTTACCTGATCTGCGCATATGCTAAAAATTTCGGACAGAGTAAAATAGAGGTGCACATTTTCCCGACCAGGTTGGACGAGAAAGGAATGCTTTTTCTGGCCATGGGATACAAAGAAGAGATTGAGTTCTGGAAAAATTTACAGCAGTTTTACCTCTATTTCGAAGAAAACCGCAAAATCCCGGGATACTCAGTTTCTCCTGACGGGAAGTATATCTTGAAGAATAATAAACGCTAACGTAATATTGCCTTTTTAAGTAACAAGACAAATGTTCTCTTTGGAGAACATTACGCCACCTCAAAGCCTTCTCACTTCTTGCACTTCATATCATCCGTAAGTTATGTTAAATTATGTAATCATGCCATTTTTAAGGCTGCAGAGATTGGAAAAAAGGTTTGACCAGCCTTTCACGCAACCATTTTTCATCAACTCCGTATTATTCATATTAAGCGGTTCACAAGATCAGGGTTTTTAAATAAAAAGGAACAGGTATGTTAGATTTTCTGACTCTCCAGACGACCACTTCAAACCCGACACTTATCAGTATCACCTATACTGTATTGCTCTCATTTCTCCTCTCTTCTCTTATAGCCCTGACTTATGAAAAGACATTCTGCGGTCTCTCCTATTCAAGAAACTATGTGCAGTCTTTGATTCTGGTGTCGATAGTTGCAGGGATGATTATGCAGGCTATGGGTGACAATCCTTTGCGGGGGCTTGGAATTCTGGGTGCGCTGGCCATAATAAGGTTCAGGACGGTTTTTAAAGATCCCCGTGATATTATCTTCATGTTTGCTGCTGTGGCAACAGGGGTTGCCTGTGGCGTTTTCGGATATGCCATCGCCATAATCGGAACCCTGGGATTCTGCGGAGCGGCTGTTGTGCTCTATTTTTCTCCTTTCGGCAAAACCAGGTACTTTGACGGTCTGCTAAGATTTAATATCGAAAGCAGTGCCGACAGCCATACATACCTTGAGGGAATAATGAAGAGTTACTGCAAGAATTTTGCTCTGATAAGTCTCAGGGAAATGGCTCAGGGTGAGCGTATCGACTACGCCTACCATATAAAGCTTAAGAACAGCTTGACCAAAGATAATTTCATAAATGAAATACGGAAACTCTCCTCAATCAAAGATGTTAATTTATTGCTGCAGGAAACCACTGTCGAACTGTAAAGGTAATCCATGAAAATCTTCTACACTGCATTAGTATGTGCTCTGGCAGCTCTTGTTGTACTGTCAGTCAATTCAAAGCGAGAATCGACTAATTTCTACGGCATAGCAGATACAAAAGAGATGGTGATAAATGCTGAATTCGGAGTCGAGATTAAAAACATGCGGATCACCCCCGGACAGCAGGTATTTGAGGGCGATACTCTGGTTGAAATGCGCAGTCCTGAAATTGACCTCAAAATCAGTGAATTCACGCATCTGATAAACGAGATGAAGACCCGTTCGAAAACTCAGGCCAATCTCTCAAAATCTGAAATGCGGACATTGAAAAGTGAGCAGGAAGCCAGAATGATAGAAATACGTTCTGAGCTCCAGCAGCTTGAGTCTCAGTACGAGATAAACCGTCAGCTCATGCAGAAACTGCGCAGCCTGAACTCTTCTGATACCGGTGTAATGAATGCCGGTTCAAAAAATCCAACTCTGATAAAGATTCACAACCTCAAACAGGAACTCGAGCGACTGGACAGATCAAACGCAATCATGGATGAGAATCTGCACAGCCAGATCTCTTTTGGAGTCGATCCGATAAAGGAGATGCTTAAACAGTACGAGGACCAGCTGCGGTTGTACACAGAGCTGGAAAAGAAGCTTTACATCATTGCAAAAAGCAATGGAGTGGTAGGCACGGTCTTTTACAAAAAAGGAGAGATGGTTTCAGCTTTCGACTCAATCGCGACGATCCACTCTCAGTCCCCCTCTTATGTTCTGGGGTATATTCATGAGAATATCTACAGTTCTGTATCTTTAGGTCAGAGAGTAAAAGTACGCTCACTTGCAGATAGTAAGAGTGAAGTCGATGGTGAAGTTGTCGGGGTAGGTACCAGAATAGTGGAGTACCCGATCAGGCTGAGAAAGGTTCCTGAATTGATCATGTGGGGTCGTGAGGTAACAATCAGAATTCCGGATGAAAACAAGTTCCTTCTGGGCGAAAAAGTTGTTATCAGTATAGAGAACGAAAAGAGTATCAAAGAAAAAGGGCTCAAAAGCCTGTCGGATTATTTACCTACTGCAAAGGCTATTGCTGATACCGCAACCGTTCGCTCTCCCGGAGCTGTCATTGACATCTCAAGACCAGGTTCCTCTGCCGTGGGAATAGAGGCATCAGGGGCTCTTTTTATGGAGGATATACAGAAATACTGTATCATAAGTGATGAATCTTCGATGCTTTACCTTATGAATAGACGAGGGCAGATCGAGAAGGAAGTTCAGATAGAGGGGCTTAAGAAGGCAAATGACATGGAGGGGATCACCTCTGATGACCGTGGAAATATTTACATTGTATGTTCACAGAGTCCAAACAAAAAAGGCAACCACCCGGACACCCGAAAACTCCTCATGCGCATCAGGAGAAAGGGAGATGCATTTGTTCTGGACGGCTATGTGAAGCTGATCGACCTTTTGACAGAAGTGGCAAAAAGCGATTCGGCAGCCTCATGGATAAATCTGGTAAAAATTGACATGGTAAACAGATCCCCTGACATAGAAGGGATTGCATATAATGAAAACACTCTTTACCTGAGCTTCAAGAGTCCTCTTCTTGATGAGAAATCCGCGATTCTGAAAATAACAGATATTGACAACATGTTTAAAAGCGGCAGCCTTGAAAAATCTCAGATCGAACTCTGGAGACAGCTGCATCTAAAAGACATCTCATCGGGGAATCTATTCCGTATTTCAGATATTCAGTTTACAGGCAACAATCTGTATATACTTTCCTGCTGTATTTCAGGCGATGAACCGCTTGAGGGCCGGTTATGGGTTCTGCGGGCAAACGGTGAAGATCCTGAGGTTATAAAGAGTTTCCAGAAGATGAAGCCGGAGGGTATAGCATTTGATAAAAAGAACAGCTCGGCAATTATTACATTCGATAACGGTTCAGATCTGCCTTCACAATTCACTGTCCTTAAAGGTGTACTTTGATACGAAAACCATTAATTTCAGGATTGGTCATTTCATCTCTCTTGACCGCTGCCTCTGCAGGGCAGGCGACATTTCAACAGCTTATCCTTTCTGCCCGCAATGACCCGGTGATCACTTCACAGGATAAAGAGACCTCTGCGATAAAAAAAACCTTCAGCGGAATCCCGGGGATTGACGATATCGAACTGCGGGTCCGCAACACAGCATTTGACCCGAACAGCTTCAGGTACTCATTGCGAATCCAGCCGCGCGGTATTCTGGAATCGCGTGCCGCAGGCAGGTACAACAGCTCTATTATTACAAACAAAAAGATGAAACGTGGTCTTCTTCAGAACATCGCTATTTACAACAGATATCATCTCTTTATCGACCTCCTTGAGCAGAAAGCATTGCTTGAGCTTTATCATGAACTCCTTACACTTTACGATGACCGCATAAAGGTAATGGAAGAGTCCTCATACAGCGAGGACTTCGAGCTGGAAGAGCTTGTGCAGGCAGAAGATGACAGGTCGGATGAAAAAGTGTTCAGTCTTGAGATAGAGAAGAACATTTCGGTTTTTGAGCAGCGCGCGAGGGCTTATCTTGGAGACAACTCCTTCTCCGGCTTTGACACATCGGGACTTGTAAGCATTGAGACAATTATTGCACGTATAGAATCAGTAAAGTTTATGCTTGACACAAACAATGTCTACCTTGATTTCTACCGCACCGAAATAGATCTGGCGAACACAAGATTTGATCTTGAGAAAGCTGAATCAAGGCGATATATAAATCTCCTGAACTTCAGTTATGATAATGGTGAGATGTACGATGAACTCTTGAGAAAGTACGATAAGAAGGATTATAATCTCCAGAAATCCTACTCAATAGAAATAGGTGTGCGCATTCCGAACCTGACCCGTGCAAGTCATGAGCTCAACAGCCGCAGGGCGGATCTGCTCAAAGAGGCCGAAAATTACGAGCAGACAAAAGAAGAATTGAGTGAAAAGGTGCGCAAGGATCTTGCAGATCTCCACCAGCTTATAGCCCAGTACCGCTATCTTAAAGACAGGGAATCACAGGTTGATATTGAAGCATCGCTGAAAAAATTCGTTCAGATAGACGGAATAGACCCGCTTGTTGCCCTGGAGATTAAAGAGGATATCCTTAAAAACCGTATCAGACGGACATCTATAAAGTACGGTATCATGAGAAATTATCTATATGTGATCGACAATGCGGGGCTGCTCTCACAGATGCCCGTCCGCAATTATCTCTCTGAGAACCAGGAGATCCTTCAGTGGTAACAGCCGGAGTAGAACAGAGGTCCGGGGTGTCAGCTGCAACCACACCCTCACTGCTTGATAGATATGAGGCGAAATATCTTATCCCGATGCAGATGATCGTTCCTATTGTTCAGTTCATAAAGCCATGGTGTTCCTACGATAAGCACTCGGCTCTTTCTGAGGACCGGTTTTACAAAGTAAACAGTCTCTATTTCGACACCCCGGATTTCCTCTTTTTACGCCAGCGTTTACACAAAGCCGAAAAACGGTTCAATATGCGAATCCGCTCTTACGGTGATGCACCCATTTTTCCCTACTTCTTTGAGATAAAGCAGCGACTGGGAGATATTATTCGTAAGATTCGGGCCGAAATTAATGATCCCGGATACGCCGACCATTTTCACATATCAAGCATTCTTCCCGAACCCGACAACGACCAGAAAAATAACACTCACCGGGATCTCTTTTATCTCACCGCAAGCCGCTACAATGCCCGTCCAGTCGTTCTTGTCCAGTACAGACGGCAGGCCTTTTTTTCAAATTTCGATGATTACGCAAGAGTGACATTTGATATCGACCTCCGTTTCAGACAGCAGGACTCTTATGACCCTATACCAGTCGAAGAACAGATGTATCACTGTCAAAGCGGCTTTAATGGCGAAAACAATGTAGTTCTGGAGCTTAAATGCTGTAAGGCAACAGTCCCTGCATGGATGATTGATCTGATAAGAACATTCCAGCTTAAAAGACAGGGCTTTTCCAAATATTCTACCTGTCTTAAGTCTGCAATGGGAAGAAATGCCGTAAGCGAGCTGCTTCTATATCATCCCTCTAAATGTGATTCTCTTCTCAGGGAGGTCTTGTGATCAGTTCTGTATCATTGACAAAACAGACCTGCTGTCTTATTTTATTGTCCGGCCTGCTTGCCGGATGTGCTATTGTGAATCCTCCGGATGATGTTCCTGCGCGTGGAGGACTGACAGATCTTACAATTACTGAGATTAATTACAATCCTCTTCCAGAAGCGGGTATTTTAGAGGACAGCCTGGAATTTATAGAACTGTTCAATAAAAGCAGCAGTGAAGTCTCTTTAAAAGGGGTTGCATTCGATGATGGTATCGATTTCATCTTTGAATCAGATGCATCGATCGGACCGGGAGAATACATCGTTATAGCATCCAGCGCTGAAGATTTCAGAGCGAAATACGGTTTTGAGCCGTTCGGAGAATACACTGGTAATCTTAAGAATTCCGGCGAACGTATTGCCTTGAGGGACCTTAGCGCAGGTAAAGATTTTTTGTCTGTTGAATACAGTGACGTTGGCCCCTGGCCGGAAAAAGCAGACGGGCTGGGGTTTTCTATTGTCCCGGTTTCCTCAGAAGGCCAGTGGGATCTAAAAAGCCCTTACAGCTGGCGTGCATCCACACGTATCGGAGGATCCCCCGGCAAAGCGGATCCCACGGTGGTTTATGTAAATGAGGTATTGACCCACACCGATCCTCCTGATGAAGATGCCATAGAACTTTATAACCCGGGAAATGTTCCAGTGGATATCAGCGGATGGTTCCTTACTGACAAGAAATCAAACCCCAAAAAATTCCGCATCCCCGACGGAAACGTAATAGAGGCAAAAGGATACAAGGTTTTCTACTCTCATGAGTTCAGTAACGCCTCTCTTCCCTATCCCTTCAACCTGGATGCTAACGGAGAAGAAGTTTACCTGTTTGCAGATTCCACCGATTTTATCAATGGCTTCAGTCATGGCTTTCCATTTGACGCAATAGAGAACGGAGTTTCTTTCGGACGCATCCTTAACAGCTCAGGACAGCAGCGTTTTACAACACTGGATCAGGTCACGCTTGGAAAGGCAAATTCGGGTCCCGCTTTGAGTAAGGTTGTCATTACCGAAATAATGTATAATCCGCAAAACGGCAGGGATGAATATGTGGAGATAAAAAACACCGGTTCAAAAACTGTATTCTTTTATGATCCACTTAATCCCGAAAACACCTGGATTCTTAAAGGATTCGGGTTTGTATTTCCTGCCGATGCTTCACTGGAGAGCGGAAAATCGGCACTGATTATAACGGATACGATCCCGGCCGACACGTTCAGGTCTCTTTACAATGTTCCTTCTGATGCGGTAATTTACAACGGAGCAAATGGTGGACTTCGAAACAGTGGTGACACATTGACCCTTATGTCACCTGAAGAGCCTTTCAGCGATGGATACGAAACTGTAGTTCCATTTAAAGTTATAGAAAGAGTTGAATATACCGATAAGGGACTCTGGCCCGTTTCGGCTGATGGAGAGGGCGCCTCACTGGTACGGCGGGACAATGGGAAATTTTCTGATGATCCCGCAAACTGGATAGAGGGGAAACCGGGCCCGGGAAGGTGATCCTCTATTTATCAAAGGATGACATTTTTGATCATTTCTGTCTTCGCAAGCACGGAACTAACTTCTTTCCATTCATTTCGCTTACTGACTTATAGATCATGCGGACCATGCAGCCTACCACATTATCACCACACTGCTCACTATCTGCCCAGAGATCAGCGACAAGCACTGGTGCATTAAGGCTGATATTAAAAAGTCCCAGATTACAAAAAATATTACTATACCGGTTCGCCTCTCCCATTACATCTTGAGATACGCCACCAACTCTTATGACTTTTCTAACCCTGGCACTCGGGCGTTGATCACTTACATTGTACATAAGCATCAGGTAATCGATATTTTTAGATTTCAGATCATTCAGCACTTCCTCAGGCAGTTGATTGATCATTGATCCCTCAAACTCATTTGTATAGATATCCCTGAAGGTCGTTTCGATCTTGAAGTCGATTCGTTCAATCGGTATCTTTTTTCTTATGAAAAGTTTCTGGAGTTCAGCATGAAGAATGTTGGCAGTAACCCGTTTCTGTTCGACATAAAGCATACAATAAGCGATCTTCTTATTTTCTATCTCGGAACATGTGAAAGCCTTCGCTGAAGCGTTTCTGTTTTCTCTCTTCAGTTCAATGAAGAATTCCACAATATCATGCCCCACCTCGGCTACATTGGTTGCAAGCTCGTCAACATGATCTCCCTTCAGTGAAGATTTCCGGTCAGTCAGCTCAAGAACAACTTTTCCGCTCTGCGGAATAACCGCTTTGAAATAAACTTTACATCCTGATTTTCCTGCACCATATCCAATGTTAACCCGCTTTTTGGCATCTCCATTTTCCATTACAAGGAATTTGCCACTGATAAGCAGATCCGGCTGAGAGCCAGAATCTTGTACAGAAACGATCTGATATCCACTGCTCTTCAGCCCTTTTTCCAGAATATCCTTAAACTGCTGAATATATGCATCCTGCTGCTGAATACCATCAAACTCCTCAGCCGGTTCAAAAGTGCCCAGAGAAATTGTCCTTGCCGCAATGAGTACATCCCTTGAGATTGTTGTCAATTCGTCAAAAGCGTGAACGCAGAATATCGAGATCAAAACAAAAAAGGTCAGTGCTCTCAATGCTCCTCCAGATTTTTAAGATTAAAAGTTTATTTGGATCAAGTTTTTAACTCAACAACTTCTGTACAGTCCACCTGCTTTCCTCATTGGACTTCAACAGTTCCGGAACTGAAGCATTTCGAGTATTTGATTGCAGATTGAGATGAGATATTCATTCAATCCGAAGCAATACCGGCCATTTCATGGAAAAGGCAGCTCAGAAGTTTTCCATCAGTCTCGCGACGCAGATGAAGCCCGTTGCCCATGCATAGATTCCACTCTGAGCAATCCGCACACTGTCCCTGTTTTAGCCATTTGCGGTTGCGCATAATCTGAAACCTGTTGTTCCAGACATCTATGAAATCTTCCTTGTAGATATTGCCCTGAATGTAATCTGCACGCAGAGATGGACAGGCTGAGATTGAGCCGTCAACAAGCACCGATCCAATATTTATGCCGGCCCAGCAAAAAAACGGAGCTTTACGGGCCTCCATCTCATAGCCGCCCAGAAAGCTGTCACAGCCGTACATTGCGTCAATTTCCCCTTCCCGTCTGGTGGCTACTATAAAATCCATCAGTTGACGCAGCTGATTACCATCGAGTTTCAGCTCATCATTTACTGCCCCGCGTCCTTTGGGAAAGATAGTTGCCAGACGCCAGTCAGCCACCCCCAGCTCAATCAGTTTTCTTTTGAGTTTATCGAGCTGTTTGATATTTCTCTGGTTGACACAGGTGACGACATCGAAAGAAAGGCCTCTTTGGCCGGCCTGTGAGGCAAGTGAGATCGCCTTACAGGCATGCTCATATGCGCCTTTTTTCCCCCTGAGCCAGACATGATCCGCCTCAAGCCCGTCAAGACTGATTGTCAAATAGCGCAAACCGGAACCCAGCAGTTCATCCATTTTCTCAGCAGTGAGCAAATACCCGTTTGTAACCATCCCCCACGGGAATCCCCGAAGCATGATCTGCCTGCCCGCTTCAGCCAGATCCTGACGCATCAGTGGCTCTCCCCCGGTAATAGCCACAACGACTCGTGACGGATCGGTATGCGCGGCAACACTGTCGAGCACTTTAAGGAAATCCCCCAAAGGCATATCCGGAGTCACGGAATCCTTCATACAGTCGCTTCCGCAATGCAGACACGCCATATTGCACCGCAGTGTGCACTCCCAGAACAGGTACCGCAGTTCGTGTGAGAGCGCATCTGCTTTACGTTTAGCTGTAAACAGTCGCAGGGCAATTCGTTTTCTGAGCGATAGTCTCATTTTTACATCAGTCACTTAACCAGAATCTTTACATTGAGGTTACTCTCTTTATTACATAATTTCAGAAAATAGACACCCCTTGCAGTCCCTCTGGTATCCCAGCTAAGCGTACCTTTGTTATCCGTTGTAAGAACGGTAATCCGTTGCCCTTTACTGTTGATGATAGAGGCATCGGTTCTATTTTCCTTTAATTCCGGAATGTATACCTGAAGCAGATTCCCCTGGAGTGCGGTCATAATGAGAGTCTGTTCCGGCCTGGTCCTGGCCGCAACTGGTTCAACCGCTACTATTTGTTTATGCAGGTATAGAGTATATGAAGAATCTACCCCCTCCTGGATTAATATGCACCCTGAAGATTGGTAACTTGTCCTGCCCGATTGCTCGTCAACCACATCACTTGTAATCACACGGGCCTGGCTTCCTGTCAGATTTTTTTCAAAATGCCCATTTTCATCTGTTGTAATGGTATCAACACGAGGTGCCGGTCCATACCACGGAACAATAACACCATATTCAGCATAAATTCCATAAGCAGGAGCAAAGCAATCGGAAAGAAATAAGCGCACATTTTTCAATGCCGTCGAATCCGATGCCCGGTATGCGGTACCTTTGAAGTTAGCAGTTTCATTTGCCCGCGTGTTGGATGAAGTTCTGGGTAACTGACCCGATGCCACACAGAAAAGGGCAAATATCAATGTCATAATTCTACTGTAAACCTGAAACAACGACCGGCAGGACCATCGGGAAAATCTAACGATCTGCTTTCCCATCGTACCCTCCACTTTTTGGGGTTTCTGTTGCACTATTACTAATATAGTGTCTTTAATATCACTAAATGTGTAGACAATTATGATTTTTTGTATTCTGGAGAATGCAAAATCCCGGGGTCGGTCCTCCATGATTTTATATTTTTCTGCCGGGATACTCACCTGCAGAAAAGTTTTAATTTTTTTGCATCCCCAATGCCCTGAATCGTACTTTTAATCGGATCAGAACGTATCAGAACGGTAGCTCGAAACCGATACCCCCATTTAAGGTACTTTAATCAGCTTATCAATGTATAGAAACAAAGTAGAAATGTTAATTCCAAATGACCAAACTCAGAAACTCTATAAATAAATTTTCAGAGCTAAAACGTCCCACTATTCATTATACTCCCGGTCTCCCTATTCTGGAAAAAAAGGACGAGATTCTTTCTGCTATTATCAAAAATCAGGTAATTATTGTTGCGGGGGAAACCGGTTCCGGAAAAACCACTCAGCTTCCGGTAATCTGCCTTGAGGCCGGAAGAGGCATGTTGGGCAAGATCGGTTGCACACAGCCCAGAAGAATCGCGGCGGTCTCTATCGCTAACCGGGTCGCCGAAGAACTTCACTGCAATGTCGGAGAGGAGGTCGGCTACAAGATCCGCTTTCATGATCACGACTCACCTTCGACAAGTGTCAAGTTTATGACAGACGGTATCCTTCTTGCAGAAATAGAGCAGGACCCGTTCCTGTACCGCTATGATACACTGATAATTGATGAGGCCCATGAACGCAGCCTTAATATCGATTTCCTTCTGGGCTATTTACGGAACCTTCTAAAGAGAAGGCCCGATCTGAAGCTTATTATCTCATCGGCTACAATTGACACCAGACTTTTTTCAGAAAGTTTCAACAATGCCCCTGTTATCGAGGTTTCAGGGCGTGTTTACCCGGTTGAACTCCTTTATCTCTCCGATGAGGATGAGGTGGTTTCCGAAGAGACATACGTGGATTCGGCTGTGAAATCAGCCGAAGATCTTCTGGACCTCTACCCTGCCGGTGACATGCTCATCTTTATGCCTTCAGAAAGGGATATCCGGGAAACGTGTGATCGCCTGTGCGGATTAGGGAGACCTGATCTGCTTGTCCTTCCGCTTTTCTCCAGGCTCAGCAGGTCCGAGCAGGATTTAATATTCAAAAATATAGACAAAAGAAAAATAGTAGTCGCAACAAACATCGCGGAAACCTCTATAACCGTTCCTAATATCCGTTTTGTTGTAGATACCGGACTGGCGCGTATCTCACAATATGTCCCCAGGCTCCGCACAAACCGCCTTCCAATAGAAAAAATCTCCAGAGCATCCGCAGACCAGCGCAAAGGACGCTGCGGAAGAGTCATGGATGGAGTCTGTATCAGGCTCTACTCCGAGCAGAGCTTCATCGAGCGGGACCCCTTTACAGTTCCGGAGATAAAGCGCGCCAATCTGGCCGGAGTCATTCTTTCCATGATGGCACACCGTCTGGGCGACATTGACAGGTTCCCTTTTCTTGAGCCGCCATCCCATGCTACGATCTCCGAAGGCTATGCTCTTCTGCGGGAACTGGGCGCCATTGATTCCGCGCATAATCTTACTTCACTGGGTAGAAAAATGGCCATTTTCCCTCTCGATCCGCACATTGCCCGGATGGTTATCGCGGCAAAAGAGGAGAACGCACTCAGAGAGGTTTTAATAATAGCAGCCGGCCTCTCGATTGTTGATCCGCGGGAGCGCCCCTTTGACAAACAGGCAGAAGCCGATGCGATGCATAAAAAGTTTGCTGTCACGGGATCGGATTTCCTGGGCTTTGTAAGGCTCTGGGATGCCTATCAGCAGGAGTGGAGCTCCCTCAAGACGCAGAACAAGATGAGAAAGTTCTGTAAAGACCACTTTCTTTCCTTTACCCGCATGCAGGAGTGGCACGATGTTCATCAGATGCTCTCTGACACAGTAAAGGGCATGAGAGATTTTGTTGTCAATACAAAACCGGCTTCTGTGGATGCGATTCACAAGTCTCTTCTTACAGGGCTTTTGTCTAACTGCGCGCATAAAACAGATAAAGGCAAATACCGGGGGTTCCGGGGAAAAGAACTGGTGATTTTTCCGGGCTCCACTCTTTACGGACAAAAACCGGAATGGATAGTTTGCCACGAGATCGTGGAGACATCCCAGGTTTTCGCGCGTACCGTCGCACCCATCGACCCATCCTGGCTGGAGCAGTTAGCTTTACACCTTATCACCCGCAGTTATTCTGAACCCTGGTTTGATTCCGAAACCGGTTTTGTACGTGCGGCAGAGCGGGTGTCACTTTTCGGCATGCAGATTGTCGAGCATTCAGGTGTTTCTTTTGGCAAGGTCAACCCATCCCTGGCCACAGAGGTCTTTATCCGTAGCGGATTAGTAGAAGAACAGCTGAACGGAAGCTATCCCTTTTACAATAACAACAAGTCTGTTCGCAGGCAGATCGAAGGCCTCGAAAAGAAACTGCGCTCCAGGACTCTTTTCGCCGGAGAAGGGGTGATTGAGCAGTTTTATGCCTCAAGATTATCGAATGTATCTTCTGTTCACGATCTTAACCGGGTTATAAAAGAAAAGGGAAACGATAAATTCCTCTTTATGACAAAAGAGGATCTTCTGGTAACAGAAATCCCCGAATCCGCGGTAAATTTCCCGGACAAAGTAACAATCGGTGATAAAAATTTTCCGTTAAAGTACGAGTTTGAGCCCGGAGCCGAAACAGACGGGATCACACTGAGAGTGCCTGTAAAGGATGCTCCATATATTGCTGCCGGTTCACTGGGATACCTGGTGCCTGCGCTCTGGCCCGCAAGGATCCTTGAGCTGCTCAGAGGCCTTCCCAAAGAAACCCGCAAGAAACTGATGCCACTGAATGAAAAGGCCGAGGAACTTTCAAAGACTCTTACTATCTCGGCACAGTCATTTGAGAACAGTCTGGCCAAGGCGATCGGGGTTTTATATGGAATAAGCATTGATCCCAGACTCTTTGCAGAATTTAACCTTCCAGATCATCTCGCGTTGCGCATAGAAGTGCATGATGAAAACGGGAAAGTGATCTCCGCAGGAAGAGGCGCCGAGGTTTTAAAGGCTGCAACCGCAAATATCCTGAATACTTTACCATCGGGAAATGATGCATTCTCTAAATACGAAAAAAGAAAACTTACCGGGTGGCCGGGTGACTCTCTTCCCGATCACATCGAGGCTGTCAGATCTTATGAGGGTGTTCCTCTTTACGGATATCCGGCTCTCAAGGATTCCGGCAGTTCAGTCGACCTTATTTTATGCAAATCTTCCGCTGAGGCACAGAAAACTCATCCGTTCGGCGTAAAGAAACTTATGGAGATATTTCTTACCGATGAGTTTGCCTGGATTGAACGTGATCTGAAATTTACCCAGCAGCTCAAACTGCTCTGTGCGCCTCTGGGAGGAGTTGAGTCTATTAAAAGCTCTTTAATTATTTCTCTTCGTGAATTTCTGCTTGATTTTGGAACCGATGTCCCCCGCAACAAGTTACAGTTTGAGAAAATCATTTCAGATGCGCACATAAAAGCAAGGGGAATTACCTATGAGGCTCTTTCGCTGCTTGAGAGCACTCTTCTGCAGTATAATAACAATGTCGCCCTTATCAAAAAGGAAAAGAACGCACGTTTCGCAGCACTCAAACAGGAACTTAAAGCAGCTCTTGACTCTTACATGAAGGAATTAACTGAAGGAATCCGCTTTTCCCGTTTCCGTCAGTTCCCCAGGTACATGAAAGCCTTCGGTTTCCGTATCCAGAGGCTTTTTCTTGAACCTCTCAAATATGGCGAAAAGAAAAGGGAACTGGCAGTTTATTCAGATATGCTTGAAAATTGTGTTTGCAAAGAAACTTATTCCCCTCTTTGGTATGAAATAGAAGAATTCCGGGCTATGGTAGAGGAATATGGTATTTCGCTTTTCGCGCAACAGGAGATAAAGACTTTGTTTCCGGTTTCCGGGCAGAGACTGAGTAAGAAGATAGCGGGGGTAAAATTACTAATGGAGAAACAATAAGCTTCAGGGTGCCTCTAACAAATTATCTTTCCGCTACGGCCGACTGCGAAATCTCGCTCGAACTCGCTTGAAAACTGATTATTTTAGTTTTAGAAGAACCCTTAATTCAATACCATTTCGTTTTTCTGATCTTCCTGCTCGATTCCCTCATTTGCCTGCTCGATCCGTTTATTACAAATTGACAGCCACTTTTCATAAGCTTCTGTGTACTGCGGAATTAAAGCAGCATTCGGTTCAACAGATCTGATTACTGAGAGGTTGGCAAACGCTTCGCTAAGCCCTTTATAGATTCCTGCCCCGACCCCGGCTCCCCGTGCGGCACCCTGAGAGCCGTCAGTGTTATAAAGCTCAACGACATTACCGGCAACAGAAGCAAACGCCTCTGCAAAGAGCCTGCTTTTAAACATATTGGCATCACCTGCACGAATGATCTTGTTTCTGAGTCCCAGTGAACGCAAGATGTCGATCCCGTTCATCAACGCAAAAACAATTCCTTCCTGTGCAGCCCGCAGCAGATGAGCACGGGTGTGGCGGGAGAGGTCAATTCCATGTACGGAAGCATTGACATTTAAATTACCGAGGGTCCGCTCGGCACCATTGCCAAAAGGAAGAATACAAAGTCCATCACATCCCACGGGTGCATTTTCAGCTTCTCTATTCATCTGCTCATATGAAACAGGAGCGTTGTGGCTTCCAAGAAGATTTTTCATCCATCGATTGAGAATTCCTGTTCCATTTACACAAAGTAATATCCCGAGACGTGGATTATTTTCTTCATTACTTACATGCAAAAACGTATTGACCCTGCCACGGGTATCGTACAATGCCTGATCTGTTACACCATACACAACCCCGGATGTCCCTGCGGTTGCTGCTATTTCACCAGGTTCCAGCACGTTAAGCGACAACGCATTATTCGGCTGATCACCTGCACGGTATGACACCGGCGTTCCAGCCCGCAACCCCAGAAGAGATGCAGCTTCTTCTGTTATGGCGCCCTGTACTCCGAATGTGGGAACAACAGGTGGGATAAGCTCCGGATTGATACCGTAATAGTCCAGAAGAAAATCGGCACGTCTGCCTGCCTTGAAATCCCATAATATTCCTTCTGATAATCCTGATACTGTCGTGGCCGGCGAACCAGTCATTCTCAACGCAATATAGTCCCCAGGGAGCATAAAATGGTGAACGCCCCGAAAAATCTCTTTTTGATATTCTGCAACCCATTTCAATTTTGATGCGGTAAAATTGCCGGGTGGATTGAACAGATGGCTTAAACACCGCTGCTCACCGATGTCCTTCAGTGCCTTCCTGCCAACACCGACAGCTCTGCTGTCACACCAGATTATTGATGGTGCGAGAGGTTTAAGCTTCTTATCAACCATAACAAGCCCATGCATCTGATACGATATACCAACAGCTCTAATATCGTGGAAATCTATATTTGAAGTACAACGTAACTTTGCGGTTGCATTCTGAATATTCATCCACCAGGTATCAGGATGCTGTTCGGCCCAGCCGGCTTTTTGAGAGATTATCTCAAGCTCTGTATTTTCAGGTGATGTAGCAGAAGAAACAACTTGTCCTGTAGAAATTTCCAGAACAGTGGCTTTTATTGATGAACTCCCGATATCATATCCCAATAGATAACCATCAAGACCCATGCTTTTAATGCCCCACTTCGAAGGTTCAAGGTACAATCAGTTAAAAATTGAATGAAGATCAATTTAATGATATTATTCAATATATTTAACTCTTGTTTTACTTACACCGACATTTGTTTATTTATCTTTAAAACCTGATATAATTTTATATCTAAATTATGGAAAAGCAGAAACCAGGAATCAAACGGGCCTGTGAATACCTCAACAAATTAAAGCAGGTTCACGGCACATCTCCACTTCCGCCAATCAGAACACTGGCACAATCGGCAGAAGTGTCTTTTGTCACAATGTGGAAAGCCCTTCGTTTTTTGCAGAACAGTGGCTCTATTGTTTCTGATTCCAAAGGCTACAGGAAATATTCAGCTGAAGCTCAAAATACAAAGGAAAATTGCAGCGACACGCCGACCAACCACCTTTACAAGCCGGTTGTACTCTCCAGAGCAGGCCTGAAAAACCATGTCACTGACAAGCTTTACAGGGACATCATGACCGGGAGGTTTTCAGTAAGCGACAAGCTTCCCTCCTGTAAAGAACTGCAGCAATTTTACAAAGTATCATTTGCCACTTTGAAAAAATCATTGGACACCCTGGTTGAAGAGCAGATATTAGAGAGGTCAGCCAGCGGATATCAGATTCCCTCGCTTCCCGGCAGTACCAGTTATGCACGAATTGTAGTAATCGGCTGCGGCTGGGAGGACGGCAAAATCTGGGTCGATCACCAGGATAAAAGCTATTTCCGTACTCTGGAATCAGAATGCATCAGAATGAATGTCCAGCTCGATGTTGTCGTTCATTACAGATGTAATGACCGATTGAGGTTTGTTCATACGGCATCAAGAAAAGATTACGATTTGAGTGACCGCTCCATCCTCGGGTATATTTTCATCGTCGCAAACATTGACAGTGCCCCTGAGGAAGTACTGGAGAAGCTTGCCGGGCTTAAAAGAGATATTGCTGTCCTCGATGTGGTTGGCGGGTGGAAAATCCCCAAATGTGCCAGGAACCGGTATATACGTTTTTTTACAGCAACTGCTTCAGAACAACCTGCAAAAAGAGTTGCCCAATATCTGCTTGGCAAAGGCCACCGGCAGATAGCTTTCATTTCACCCTTTCATAAGGCGCTATGGTCACAGCGACGTTTTGAGACAATCTCAGAAGTTTTCAACAGGGCCGGAATTAACGGGGGTGTCATTCCATTTGTTCAGAACAAATATGCCTACCAATGGGACTATCTTAAAAACGCTGTAAATCAGGAGAACGACTTACGGTCACTTTTTGATCAGTATACAAGATGGGAAAAAGAAGCGCACGGAGCAATTTTCAAACGATTCGGCAACTTCGGTTATAACATTGTCAAATACATCACAGAATGGAACTGCGCAAGCGGTGAGATTTACGAAAAAATGGAGCCACTGTTTGAAAAAGCCCTTCAGAATAAATCAATCACCGCCTGGGTCATGGCTAACGATTTTTCTGCCGCCATTGCCATCGATTATCTGAAAGGGCATTCGCTGAGAGTACCGGAAGACATATCGGTTATCTCTTTTGACAATACACTGGACGCTATGGAATACCAATTGACATCGTATGACTTCAACAATCAGGGAATTATCACACTGATACTCAGGTTTATCCTCTCCCCCCACACCTTCAAATCAGGCTCTGAAAACAAATTTATCGAAATTGACGGTAATCTGGTTATACGGCGATCCTGCTGAAAACATAAATTGTGATCAAAGATAAAAAATAGCCTGGAAACACAACCGCTCCCCCGCTAATTCTCCTGACGGCCCAATTCAGTGAATAAACGGTAATTACGACTCCAAACTGATCTTCCTACCCAGTAAACTGCCTGGTAAAATCGTCTGTAACAGTGACACTGGATGTGTAATGATGGTAAAGACTCTCTGGCTGTCACCGCGTTTGAGCCGGCTGCAGTCAGGCTCCCAGAAGTAACCACAAAAACGTAGTTTCGTGCTTTGGTAAATTTTACAGTAGTCATCTTTACAGCATCAGGCCGTTGGCGCTGAACGTTGCCGCTGCCGGCAACGTTCAGACTGTGGCCCGGGTTTAAATCAGGTTCGCTTCACTATTGTCATCTGAACCCGGTACTGAAAGAGCAGTTGTCTTTACAGTCACGGTACTTCGGCATTATCGACCATTCGTCTAAGTTGCATTTACCTGATTCGAATGATTTCGATACCGGATATGGTCGCATTATCTGTAACGGTGGTCAGTGCGATTATGATCTGTCCTGATGAATTTGCCTTGGTGGTAAATTCACGGACAATCGCTTTGTACCGTGCA
>JAAYYB010000044.1 GCA_012515615.1 Fibrobacter sp. | reverse complement strand
GTGTCTTGGCCTTATCACCTTGTCGATAAAGCCTGCGCCACCTTCATGTCTTATCAATTCAACATGTTGCGCTACTTCAACCACCCCAACTGCGGAAATTAGGTTAAATAAAAAGGAGAGGATTTATTCTCCCCTCCTGCAGAATGACTTTCAACCAGAAATTACTCGGACTTTTTTGACTCCTGAATCTCAACCCTAAGATCCTGTGCGATCTTCTTTATGTTCTGGAGGCTCTTGCGGGCACGGGTTCCTGCTGATTTGTTCCCACGGTCAAATTTATCATACTCCTGCTTGAGAACTTCTACTTCATCGAGAAGAGTTTGAATACTCATGCTTCCTCCTTATGATTATGATGATAATGAGATACTCTAAAGTACCATGAACTCAAAAAAATCACCTTTAATATTATAATTGACAGTAGTCCTGCGCCAGAGGAAAGTGCTCCGGACACTTTTTTCAAATCAGCTCATGCTCCCGGAGAGTAAAGATACCGGGGACTGTGCGGGTAGAAAAAACCATAAAGCTGAGGGAAAATATGGATCATTTCCTCTACAAACCACTCCCTGACAGCCAGCATTCTCTCTTTTCTTTCAACAACTTTCGCCTTTTTTCCCAAACCCGTACGAGTCCTTAAATAATCCAACGCATCCTCATATCCGCCAAGGGTGTCCACCAGGTGCACAGCAAGAGCCTGCCTTCCGGTAAAGATACGCCCGTCAGAGAGCAGTATTACAGAATCCTTGCTTAATTTGCGCCCTTTTGCTACATCGCTTATAAACTGGTCATGTGTATCGTCGAGCATCTCCTGAATGATCTTCCGTTCACCCACACTCATTTTCTCGTAAATGTTGGTTAAATCTTTGAAGTTACCTGCTTTCATTGTCCTCATTTCAACGCCGATTTTCCTTGCCAGCTCCTCAACCAGTGGCAAAGAGAATATTACCCCGATGCTTCCTGTCAGAGTCCCCGGGGAAGCAAAAATTCTGTCTGCCGGGCTTGAGACATAATATCCTCCCGATGCAGCCAGATTCCCCATGGTGACCACTACCGGTTTCTCTATCCTGGAAACCTCGCTGTAGATCTCCTGCGATGGAGCCACGCTGCCGCCAGGTGAATCCACTTTTATCAGTATACCCGCGATTGTGTTGTCAAGACTGAAAGAACGTAGTTGCCTGACGATCTCTTCGGATTCATTGATAACACCCTCAATCCTCACCAACCCGATTTTCCTGAATCCGCCTCCAACACCACCATCGCTGATCTTACTGCCCAAAATCAGATATATCCCAAGCAGTACCGGGGTAACTAAAATCAGTGCTATTACAAGACGCTGTAAAATTTTCATTGTCCAACCGCCTTAACCACTTTAATGGTGTCTCCAGGCCTGAGAACTGAATCTGAACTGAGCTCGTTGTGTTCGTAAATCTTTTCAATCGGGATGCCGAAGGAATTAGCTATCCCCCAAAACGTATCGCCCGCTTTGACTTCATAAAATACATAGTTTTGAGCGTCATTGTGCTCATAATTCTTTTTTCCATCACGGGGAATCATCAATATGTTGCCGATCCGTATCACAGAGTTTTTCTGGAGATTGTTTGCAGAAAGAAGTGATTCAATGGGAATCGAGAAGTTCTGCGAGATTCTGTAAAGATTATCTCCCTCTGAAACCTGATAGCTGATGAATTCGTCGCTGGAAGGGTTTTCTGGAAGATTTCCTTTTGAAACCCGGCTTTCACTGGGGGGCTTCTTTTCCTGCTTTGGTTGACCTTCTACAATCAGTGTGTTTCCCGAATAAATAACCGGTTTTTCACTGTCGAGACCATTTAGCTCAATAAGTCTGCTGATGCTAATGTTGAATTTCTGGGCTATTGAGGTAGGGGTATCACCCGCCTGAACCAGATATCTGCCGTCTTTGTCTTCTGTTTTTCCGGCAGATCGCTTTGTGACTGTTTTTCCTTTATAGATAGTCAAAACCTGATCCGCTTTGATCTGTGATTTCTCATTAATGCCATTCCAGCGGCAGATCTCTTCTGTAGAGACATTAAAAAGTTCCGAAAGACGCCACAACGTATCTCCCTGTTTTACTCTGTATTTTATTGTATCCCCGCTCCCTGACCTGCTCTTTATTTCATTTTCATCCTCTTTGTACTCAAGCTTCTCTAAAACCTGTTCACTTATACCTTTTGCGGGTATCGGTATGAAGAGATGTTTACCTGCAACAATACGATTGTTCTTCAGCCGGTTTACAGTTCTTATCGGTTCAGCAGGTACACCGAATTTTCGGGCAATTGCCCCTATATTGTCACCCTTTTTAATCGTATAACGGTACCACTTGACCCTCTTTTCGTCCGGAAGGTTGGCTATAAAGGTATTAAAGGGTTCTTTGTGGCCCACGGGGAGATACAGCAGAACTCCGGACATGTCAGGCGGTGTGCACCAGTGCAGGATGTGAGGATTGATCTTCCGTATTGTGTCAAGTGGAACACCTACTCCTTCCGCGATATCTTTTAAATCTATGCATTCATTTACCGAAACCGTGTCAAAAGAGAATGTATCAGTAACAGCTTTCGTATATCCGAAACACTCCGGGTTTTTGGCAATTGTGAGTGCTGCAAGGTAAAGCGGAACGTAATTCATTGTCTCGGATGCCAATGTCAGCGACCAGTAGTCACTTGTACTGCACCGGACCATTGCCCGACCCAAACCGCCCTCTCCGCAGTTGTATGCAGCAAGCGCAAGGTGCCAGTCTCCAAATTGGCTGTAGAGTTTTTTCAGGTACCTTATAGCTGCCACAGTTGATTTGATCGGATCCCGCCTTTCATCGAGCCAATAATTGTTGCGTAGTCCGTATACTTTCCCTGTAGATGAGATGAACTGCCAGATTCCAGATGCATGCGCATGTGAGTATGCTTTGGGGTTGAAACCGCTCTCAATCAGTGGAAGAAATGCCAGGTCTGTGGGAAGCCCGCTGTCAGCAAACATCTTCTGCATAAATGGCAGATAATAACCTGACCGGGACACCCAGTTATTGATTGTCTCTTTCCTGCTGGATAGATAGTAGTTTACTGCACGCTGCACCCGCTCATTCCAGACTACTGGTACATTGTAAATTATATCTTTCCGGCACATCAGCTTTTCCAGATCGATCGTGTCACCGGGAAGCAGTTTGATTGAATCCAGTGACATAAACATCTGCCTCTGGAAAACTGTTACCGCAATTTCCTCAGGTATAGGGAAATTCGGTGGCATTACCTCCGTGTAGATCTTTACCATTCTGGTAACATACTCGCTGTCTGGAAGCTCTGCTTCAGAGTTGAGATTTCCTATTACACGGAGTACTTCCCTTAAAACCGAATCAGCCGCATAGAATTGCGCATCGGAGCAAAGGTTCTCTGCATCCGATACCATCTCTGAAAGTGTAACTGCAACTGTGGTAATGCTGTCGCTGATTTCAGCGGTTGCAGTATCTACCTCGGTTATGACAACAAATGGAACTTCCTGTTTCTCTTCATTATTCTGTTTTAGATCCGGTTTTGTAACGGCGCAGCCGTCCAGAAAAATGACAGCAAATGAGAGCAGAACTATATAGAGATAATTTCTGGTATTTTCCAAAATTTAACCCTGAAAAAGTAAAAAACAAATAAAGCGCCAGAATACTTTCTGGTTCTTACAGGGGTTAAATTATATAATGGAAATATAGCTGGTGCAACAATCTCAAGATGAATAGGAGAGCTCAAGCTGCTTTGGTAGAAGTCCGCTTTGAATTTCTAACAGGAAACCGTTTGTAAACAGATGACCTCTTTGGCTCCGGCATTCCTGTATTGCCGCTTTAATCTGATTCTCTACTCTCTTTCGATCCGATCCGCAGTAATTGACAAACATTTTAGTTTTCTGGGGACAGCTGTGATACTGCTGGCATTTAGAACAGGATACTTTCTGTAACTGCATATTACCCCCTGTTATTTGGTCCGCAATGAATCTGAAATAGATTATACCTGACTATGGGTTGTGTGTCAATGCTTTTTTTGGTACAACTGATTGGGGTTGATGTATCTGCTTGAATCGTATAGGGTTACGTTCAGGTGTCCTTTACAGAGTCTTTAAAGAGCACCTGAAATGCAGATAATCCCTGGCGTGTGGAACTGATGGAATCAGGTTCTGTCTCCGGCGGTTGCTTTCTGTTTTGACGATGAGCCCCAGAGTGAAATGGCATGCGGTTCACATTTTTGAAGGCAGATGCCGCAACCGATGCATTTCTCTTTGTCGATAATATGACGCTGGCCTTTTTCTCCGGTGATAGCGCCCTTCACAGGACAGGCTGTAATACATTCGCCGCAGCCATTGCATTTGGTATCAATATTGGCAACAGGACGCACTTTGACAAGGTCGGTGAAACATTTTGACGGGCATTTGTGGTGCGCTGTAATAAAATTTTCCTGCATCGAATAGTCCAGCACAGGAAGATTGTTCTCCATCTTGATCGCCCCGGAAGGGGTCGATTTTACACAAAGCGAACAGGCAGTACACCCTACAGAACAGTATTTCTTTACTTTTGCACCTTTGTCGTGATTAGAGCAGGCAAGGAATATTTTGTGTGCTTCGGGAATCAGTGAGATCACTTTTCTGGGGCAAGCCTTTACACACTTGCCGCAGCCGGTACACTTCCTGGTGTCTACTTCTGCAACACCGTTTGAATTAATATGGATAGCATCAAATGGACAAGCCCTGACACATGAGCCCAATCCCAGACAGCCGTCCTGGCATACCTTTGAACCGTTCCCGATCATAACCGCAGCCTGACAGTCTTTAATACCGCTGTAGGCGGCTCTCTCCAATGCCTCTTTTTTTCCACCCTTACAGTGCACAACCGCAACTACACGATCTGAAGTTGTCGCGGCCACACCCAGGATATCTGCAATGGCATGGGCGGTCTTCGATCCTCCGGGAACACAGCCTGATGGTTCAGCATTGCCCTCTACTACGGCTCTGGCAAAACCGCTGCATCCGGGAAATCCACATGCTCCGCAGTTGGCGTTTGGCAGCACTTCCTGTACTTTTGAGATGCGCTCATCGATAAATATATGAAGCTTCTTTGAAGCTATACCCAGTCCTACTCCTAATAACAAACCGATAGAACCTACAATAAGAACCGGAATTAAAATCTCCACACTCATCCTCCGACAGATTTGAAGAAATTGAGTCCCGCAAAACCTAAAAATGCCAAAGCCATCAGACCCGCTGTTATAAAGGCAATAGGTAATCCTTCAAGAGTTTTGGGAATATCAGCCAGTTCAAGTTTCTCTCTCAGTCCGGCCATCAGAATCAGCGCAAGCATAAAGCCGATTCCTGAGGTTACTCCGTTAACGATGCTTTCAACAAAGGAATAAGGATTACCGGTCAGCTGATTGATCCCGGTATTGATAATCGCTACTCCCAGCACCGCGCAATTTGTGGTGATCAGGGGAAGGTAAATACCCAGCGCTTCGTAAAGAGCTGGAGAATACTTCTGAAGCGCCATCTCGACAAGCTGAACCAGAGCGGCTATCACAAGGATAAAAACGATGGTCTGGAGATAGTCAACCCCGAAGCTGACCAGAATGTACTTGTTGATTACCCAGGTAAAGCTTGAGGCTATAGCCATAACGAAGACGACAGCCATTCCCATTCCTATTGCATTAGAAAGCTTCTTTGATACCCCGAAAAACGGGCAGAGACCTATAAACCGGGACAGCACGAAATTGTTGATCAGTACTGCACCCATTGAAATACCGATAAGGCTGGTCAAATGTTCCATAGATTACGCTTCCTTCTTTCGGCTGCTGTAACGACGAACCAGAGCCATTACCAGGGCGATCGTAAAAAAACCACCTGGGGCCAGGATAAAGACTGTCATTGGTTCATAACCGGGGATAAAATTAAGTCCCAAAAGCTTGTTGCTGCCTAAAGATTCCCTGATAATACTTAAGACCGATAATGAAAGCGTAAATCCGAGCCCTATTCCGATTCCATCAAGCAGTGAGCGGAAGATATTGTTCTTTGATGCAAACGCTTCGGCTCTTCCTAAAATTATGCAGTTTACAACGATGAGAGGAACAAATATTCCCAGTTGCTTGTCAAGCGCTGGAAGATAAGCCTTCATCAACAGCTGAACTACACTGACAAATGTGGCAATGATCACAATAAAGCAGGGAATTCTTACTTTATCCGGAATAACTTTCCGTACAACAGAAATGATCACATTTGAGCAGGCTAGCACAAACGTAACAGCCAAACCCATACCTATTCCATTCTTGATCGAAGTACTGGTTGCCAGTGATGGGCAGAGGCCCAGAACCAGAATGAAAATCGGATTTTCCGTAAAGATTCCACGTTTAAGTTCTTCTCTTATCATTTTAACCCCGAATCGCTTTGAGATATCCACGCGCCTTCACTTCCAGCCCCTTGGTTACAGCCCTGGTAGAAATGGTTGATCCGGTTATTGCAGTGATGCTGTTTTTGGCTTTCAGCGCGTCCTTCGACTTGCCGTCAAGCTTGTGCCATTCTCCCATCGATTTATCAATACCGATTTCATTGTTTACATTCAAGCCGCTGAACTGCTCTGTAAACCAGGTGTTTCCCTTCTCAGCTTTACTGAAAAGCCCGTTCCAGATATATTCCTTTGATATCACTTCCTGGACCCTTGAACCGAGTCCGGGAGTTTCTGCCTGCTGCATTATTGTCATTCCATAAACAAGGCCCTCGGTGTCAACGCTGACCAGGTAAATGATATCGCTTGAGTAACCGGTGCTGCTGATCTTGAAAATATAAAACTGATCGTCACCCTTCGATGCCTCCCAGTACTGGGCTGGTTTCAAAGACCCGTCCCCTTTTTTTTCAGTAAGCACAGAACCGGCCGGAACTACCATGTCGAGCGCTGTTTCCTGTGCTTTTTTCTGCCCATCTTCTATTGTGCCCTTTGTTTTGACATATGCTAATGCTATGATCAGTGCTGCGGCTACTGAGATTATAGTGAGCACTGCAGTCAGTTTGATTATATCTTTCACTTCCTTACCCCCCCGTAAATCTTCGGACGTGTATACTTTTCAATCAGAGGGACAACAAGGTTCATAAGTAGTATTGAGTAGGATACCCCCTCAGGGTATCCGCCGAATTTCCGGATTAAGAAAGTCAGCACCCCGCAACCGATACCGAATACAACCTTGCCCAGTGGAGTAATAGGAGATGTTACCATGTCTGTGGCCATGAAAAATGCTCCTAACAGCAATCCGCCCGCAAGAACCTGATATGTGGGAATTATTAAAGATCCGGATGTAAACAGCTCCCCGGTTCCGTTGAAAAGCCAGAAAAGAATAAATACCGTGCCGATAAAACTCAGTGGAATTCCAAAACCGATAATTCTTTTGTACCACAGTATCAAAGCACCGATAAGGAGCGCAACTGCCGATGTTTCCCCTATACATCCTCCGACATTACCGGTGAACAGGTTGTATAGTGCGTCCTGAAAATCAAGCGCCTGAAATGACCCGTCAGCCATTGAGGCCTTGAAATGAGCCAGCGGAGTAGCACCGGTAACACCATCCAGTCCGGAGATCGCTCCAAGTTTTGGTGCAGAAAAACTGGTCATTGCTGCAGGATATGAAGCCATCAGCATTGCCCGTCCGGCTAAGGCAGGGTTTATAAAATTACCTCCCAGACCACCGAATGTCATTTTTGCAACCCCGATAGCGAATGCCG
Source organism: Fibrobacter sp. (assembly GCA_012515615.1). Classification (GTDB taxonomy): domain Bacteria; phylum Fibrobacterota; class Chitinivibrionia; order Chitinivibrionales; family Chitinispirillaceae; genus JAAYIG01. The sequence goes on along the minus strand of JAAYYB010000044.1, from coordinate 5,784 downwards.
ATCCTATCACTACCATCCACCATGGAAGGGTAGGTGGAACATTAAATGCCAGAAGTATTCCAGTTATAACTGCGCTTAAGTCTCCAATTGTCGTGGGCTTCTTCAACAAACGGGTAATAATCCACTCTGTTGCCACTGCCGAGCTGACCCCCACACAGGTGAGAAATATCGCATGCCAGCCAAAAAACAGGTAGGAAGCAATAACCGAAGGAAGGAGCGCTATTATAACCCACATCATTATTTGGGGAACAGATTCAGTATGCCGGATGTGTGGAGAAGATGATAGAGAGAGCAGTTCACTTTTCTGCTCTACAGTATCGGGACTCTTCTCTATCTCGGGTTTTGTCATCGATGTAGTTGTCATATGTAGATTGGTCCTCATTTCTTTGCGGCTGCGGCGCGTCTGGCCTGGATATGAAATTTCCCCAGCTTCATGTAATGAACCAGGTTTATCTTGGATGGACATACAAATGCACAGGAGCCACACTCCATGCAGTCTGTAATATTCCACTCCAGGGCCTCATCGTATTTCTCTTTATTTACCAGCTTGGCCAGCCTTGATGGAACAAGGTGAATGGGGCATGCATGTACGCAATGACCGCAGTTTATACAGGGATATTCACGCTCTCCGGAAACAACTTTATCGTAGGCAAGAATTCCCGATGTCGATTTGATTACCGGAACATCAAGATCCGATTGTGTTATACCCATCATCGGACCGCCCATGATTATTTTCCTGGTCGCCTTCATGTCAACCTCACAGGCTTCTATGAGCAGACGGATCGGGGTGCCTATGCGTACAAGGAAATTTCTGGGCTTGGCTGCTGTCGGGCCGGTGACTGTCAGTACCCTCTGATACAGAGGAATACCTTCAACTACTGCATCGTAAACTGCCAGCGTGGTACCCGCGTTCGGTACTACACAGCCAGAGTCCATGGGAAGCCCTCCGGAGGGAACCATCCGTCCGGTTACCGCATTTATCAGCTGTTTTTCTCCACCCTGGGGATATTTAGTCTGAAGTACTGCAATTTTCAATTCACCTTTAAATTGGGCATCCGAAAGCCTTGAGCGAACACTCTTTATTGCATCCTGTTTGTTATCTTCTATGGCGATAAAGCATCTCCCGGCATTGAGGATCTTTTTTATGATCAGTGCTCCGGTAAGAAACGCATCGGTTCGTTCCAGTATCGATCTGTGATCGGCTGTCAGATACGGCTCACACTCCACACCGTTTACTATAACCGTGTCAATCTTCTTACCTTCGGGAGGGGATAACTTGACATGTGTAGGGAAAGATGCTCCACCCATGCCTACAATACCTGCTGCCTGTATTCTGGAAATGAGCTCTTTTGAATCTGCTTCTGCCCATGGTTTACCCGGCTCAAATGGCATCCGCTCATCAAGCCCGTCATTTTCAATCTCCACAGCCATTACCGGCTTTCCCGTCGGATGTGGAAAAAGGCCCACAGACAAAACCGTGCCCGACACCGAAGAGTGCACCGGGGCAGACACAAACCCTCCAGCCTCTCCCAGCAGCTGACCAATAACCACATGGTCACCTTTGTTTACCACGGCTTTTGCCGGCGCTCCGATATGCTGCTGCAGGGGAATTATCACTTTCTGGGGGGCAGGGAATACTTCTATTGACAAATGCTCAGTCTGACTTTTTTTATGCGGGGGGTGTACACCGCCTTTGAAAGTAAATCTTTTGGACAAATGTCTCTCCCTGTTCAATAATTTTAAAAGAGTAGCTTCTTCTTGCAGGCTTGCTCTTGATGACAATCACCTTGAAAGAGGAGTAAAAAATTACAAATAGCCCAGTCTGCAGTCAAGTTAAAAAGCACACGACAGCTTGTATCTGCCTATTATTGGGAATACAGCATATACGATCTCTTTATTCGATCTGAAGAATCGATTATTTTTGATCAGTACTTCTTAGTGTGAGATTTTTCTGAAGGGAAAGGGAGCTTCTCTCCTTTATTTATTCACCATTCACTATTCGATATTATAATTATGGGCATTGCATCCGCACCTCTTCCTGTCAAATTGATGTTTGCCATCACTTATGACCCATTGGTGGATCTTAAGCAGGTTCTGTCACTCCTGGATTCCAGATTCGGAATTCCCGAATACTCCTATGGACCGGTTCCTTTTTCCTGGACCAGCTATTACGCAGATGAAATGGGCGAAAACCTGATGAAATACTATTTCAATTATCCCTCTTTTATCGACCGTGCTGAGATTACATCTTTGAAACTCTATACAAATAGGCTGGAAAAGGAGTTTATGGTCGATGGCAGGCGGCGGGTAAACATCGACCCCGGCTATATATCAAGAGATAAACTCGTACTGGCTACTACTAAGGATTTTTATCACCGGCTCTATCTTGGTGATGGTATCTACGGTGAGGTCACCCTTCATTACCGCAAAGGTAAGTACCGCATCTTCTCCTGGACCTATCCCGATTTTCGGGAGCCATTGCTGCACGCTTTCCTTGAAAGAGCACGTGCAAAACTGGTAAAAGGTATCAGAGATGATCAGGAATAGATATCCGCCTTCTGCTGAACAGTATTAATTCCCCTTGCTTTTCTGCGGATCTCCTCCAGTGAATCCCAGTCCCAACCAGGGAGACAGGTGATGAAAAAGGAGTCATTATGCCAGAGCGGATCACACCTTAATGAGGGAAACTGGCGGGCATAATATTCAAAAAGCCGGGTTCGGGGTACAGGGGAGAGGAAAACCGGTTTAACCTGTACCCCAAGAGCGCCTGTCTGCTCCATTTCCTTCATCATATCCTCCGGTGATTGTCCCTTCAGTCCACCCATCAGGTAAACGCCGGTTTCTTTTTTGGTAAATCCTGCTTTTCTGGCAAGGGATATTTTTTCAGCAAGCATCTCTATTCCTGCCTTGCTTTCTGTTTCATCAGAGTGCTTCGGGTCACCGCTTTCATATCCAAATCTCAATGTCTTAAAACCCGAATCCTTCATTATTTCAAGGATCTCTCTGTTGAGCAGTCTCAAATGAAATCCGTTTGGAGTATGAAACCGAAGTTCGAGTCCAAGCTTTTTCACTTCTGCCAGAAAAGGAATCAGGCCGTCCTGATATCTGTAAAGCAATGCGTCATCGTAAAATGCAAAGTCCTGAACACCAAATTTCTCGTGTACATAAAGCACCTCTTTAAGCACTGTTTTTACCGGGCGCGGTCTGAAATGTGGCTGCAACACTCTGGAAGCACAATAAGAACAGCTCATCGGACATCCAAGTGAAAGGAGCACGGGGCCATGCCTCATTTTTTGTAAAAAACCGAGGCCGCCTGACATTGATGGACTTTCCTCATTGGAGGAACTGAACCCGCTTATGTACTGTTTTATCAACTGTAATGTATCCTCTGAAAACAGAGAACCTGCGGTGTGGCAGTCTGCAAATTTTGACTCGAAATAACCAGGTATAAGCTGAGCGGCAATTCCGCCGATAATTACAGGAACATCAGGGAAACACCGGCGGACAATTTTGATGGTTTCAACAACTCCGGGAGCCCAATAGGTCATCGAACTGCCTGCCAATACAAGGTCCGGAACCGGATATCTGCTCAGACATTTCTCAAGATCTGTTCCTGATATCCCATAGATTTTGTATTTTCTTTTTATGTTACTGTAAATTAGCGGTTTTTCCAGTTCTTTGTACCCGTATTCCCCGGTACCGAATTTTTTGAGCCCGGAAATACTTTCGGCAAGACAATCGAAATAGTAGGTTTCTATCTGATTCCGTTTAAGGAGATCAAGGAGAAAGTAAAGACCTGCAGGATGCATCCATTCATCATAGAGCTTAAAATCTGTAACACAGGGATTGATTACAAGCACTCTGTTTTTCATTAACTAAAATATAAGTCAGTACAGGGTTCAGAGGTTCATTCTTGGCGAACGCTGAACCTCTGAACGTTGAACGCTGAACGGCTTAGGAAGATATGGCTTTCAAAGGTTGGGAAAAAGTAAAAATAAAAATAGAGGGTGGAGTGGTAGAAGCCTCTGCTCCGCTGATTGTATCGGCAAGCCGCTCGACAGATATACCGGCATTTCATACCTCCTGGCTTTTGGAACGATTAAAGAGAGGCTACGCATGCCGGATAAATCCTTTCAACGGAAAATCGGATTATATCTCTTTCTGCAACACACGCCTGATCGTCTTCTGGTCCAAAAACCCCTCACCTCTGTTTCCTGTTCTCGATGAACTGGACAAAATGGGGATTCAGTACCTTATTCAAATGACTCTTAATGACTACGAAAAAGAGTCCTATGAAAAAAATGTTCCCCCTCTCTCAGAACGTATCTGCACATTTGAAAAACTTTCCGGGAGGGTAGGGAAGAGCAGGGTGATGTGGCGTTTTGATCCGCTTATCCTTTCAGATCAGATCTCAGCGCGTATTCTGTGTGATAAGATCGGGAGAATCGGCGATGAGATTCACGGGTTCACCGAACAGCTGACACTGAGTTTCCTGGCCCTTTACACGAAAGTGGATAGAAACTTGCGTAATGCCGGAGTGAACATACATGGTTTTGACAAGGACAGCATCTCGATTATCGGCGATTATCTCAAGGTTAAAAAACAACACTGGGGAATTGACATCTTCTCATGTGCTGAAAAACAGGATCTAAGCCGGTTCGAAATAGAACATGGAAGCTGCATTGATCCGGAACTTATCGCCCGTTTATTTGATGATGATCCAGAAATATCAGAATTCCTGGGGACTGGTGAATCAAACCTTTTTGACAGGGTGCCTCTCATAAACAAAAAACTCAAAGATCCCGGTCAGAGGGAGCTCTGCAATTGTATTGTAAGCAAAGATATCGGACGCTACAATACCTGTCCGCACCTGTGCATCTACTGCTATGCCAACAGAACACCGGAGAAAATTCTTAAATGGTACAAATCCAGGCAGATATCTGGCGATTCAATGTGAAAAACGAATGGGGGAGGCTGTATGAAAGGGCAGGTCTTCCGCCTGCCCTGAAACAAGGTCATTCTTCATCAAAACTTTCTGCGGGTCCCTCCTCCTCATCATAACCCGATTCGAAAGCCGCTGCGCTCCACTGAGGAAGACTGGCTTTTGTCGTACCTTTGGACTCTTTTTCACTGTAAGAGTATGAGCTGCGTTCAGGTTTTCCCCTTCCACCTTTAGACTCAAGAAATTCCGCCGCTTTAGTCTGCTCGGAATGATAAGCTCTGGCAAGAGCTGTCTCTTCATAGAGATCCAAATCATTTACTTTGGCCCCGTTTGAAATGAGCGTGCCCAGTATTTTGATGTGCCCTCTTTCAGCTGCCAGCATCAGGGGGGTTGTCCCTTTTACCTTTCCCTTGCAGTTAACATCCGCACCGGCCTTGATCAGACTGGTTACTATAGTTTGGTGTCCCTCTTCGGATGCACGCATGATTGCTGTATAACCACTTTTATCTGCAGCATTAACATCAGCACCCTTCTCGATTAAAAGCTTGACTACATCATTGTAGCCGCCCCAGGATGCCTCAATCAGCGCAGTTCTTCCGTTTGCGTCGGTGGAATTGACGTCAGCTCCTTCACTGAGCAGCTTTTTTACTGCACCCAGGTCCCCCTTTGCACTTGAACGGATCAGACTCATACCAGCCCTCCTTATTCTTGCATTTGAAGTGGTAGACTTTTTTTGACAATTTTCCAGATTGTTTATAAGTGGTCTTCGTTTTTCCCTATTTTGCATAAACTTCCTTCAGTACAGTACTGGGGGTCAGTGCTCGTCCCCCCCCCCGGGGTAT
>JAAYYB010000043.1 GCA_012515615.1 Fibrobacter sp. | reverse complement strand
GAAAGGTAATGGAAAGTGGAATATAATGGAAAGTAGCATTCAAGAAGTCGCGCAAAAAAGACAATTAGACTAAATATTTTTTGTAATAGTTACTTGGCCAACTTTACATTATTCTCTAATCAATAACCGACACCCCGGTGTCAAAAAACGATTGGAGGTCATGTAATGAGTCACCAAGGAATGGATCTTGATGAATTAATTGTGAAGGTAAATGCAGAACTAAAGAACGTCCATTATTCCGATTTATGTCTCAAAAGATTCGCTACTGTCTGGAACCGTTTGAGAGATTACGTAGGACAAGATGGACAAAACCTTTATACTGCAAAAATCGGAATGGATTTTTTGGAGGCAGAATACGGGATAACCGTATATACAAAGCTTACCCAAAGGAACAGGCGATGTGCAAGAGCCGTCAATGTACTTACCGATTATCTATTGCATGGAATCATTTTTAGCAGGAGGATGCAGCCAAGACTTACCTTCCATCGCCAATTCCAAAAAGTATTCCAAGGGTATATTGATAAGAAGAAAGCTGATGGTTCTTCCGAAGACACGGTGCGTTCCTATGAGATATACCTCAGCAGGTTTTCTGCCTACCTGAACAGTCGTGGAATAGCAGTGATAGATTCATTGGATGAATCTGTTGTCTTAGGATACATCAACACCCTTGTGAAGCATTCACCTTCTGTAATCCATACCACCCTCTGTGCTCTACGGACCTTTTTTCACTACCTGTTTCAGAATGGATTTGCATCAAGGAATTTTGCCTATATCGTTCCACACGACGGGTACAGAAAGAGGACCAAAGTTCCTTCCGCATATCCGAAAGAGGATGTCGTAAAACTCTTGAAATCAATAGACAGAGGAAACCCTAAAGGGAAACGCGATTATGCCATAATACTCATTGCTGCTCGATTAGGGCTGCGCGCACAGGACATATGCAATCTTTCTTTTAATAACCTGAAGTGGGAAACCAACACCGTCGAGATCGTACAGGAGAAAACCGATTCGTCACTTGTCCTACCGCTGCTGGAGGATGTTGGAATGGCCATTATCGACTATCTGAAATATGCAAGACCGCAGTGTAACTCTACGAATGCGATTTTCCTGCGCTTGGTTCCTCCTATAGGGAAATTAGAAGCGCCTACCCTGCATAGCATTGTTACCCAGCACATGAACAATGCTGGCATAAAGATACAAGACGGTAAAAAGCATGGACCGCATGCACTACGCCACAGCCTTGCAAGTGCCCTCCTTGAAGAAAACACACCTTTGCCGGTTATAGCCGAAATCTTAGGCCATAGAAGCACGGCAACCACATCCACCTATTTGCAGATTGATATAAACCAGCTCAGGACCTGCACTCTGGACCCTTTGCCGTTTGATTGGGAGAAAGGCGAGGAGGTGTTCTAATGAAAAGAGAAGAATCTTTTGTCGGCGAATACAAGGAACTGCTGGAAGCATTCGTAAAACAAAAAAGAATGCTTGGGTATAAATACGATACCACATGTGACAATCTTGGCAGATTTTCTCGTTATACACTGAATTATCGGATTGACAATAAAAACCTAAGTAAAGAACTGGTATCGGACTGGACGGCCCGGAGGCAAAATGAGTCAGATAAAACATGGATGCACCGGGCCAGTGATTTGCGGCAGTTTGCACGATACCTGCATAACCAAGGCTACAATGCGTTTATTCCGCCCAAATGTCACAAAATGAGTCGAAATACATTTACCCCTTACATATTTACCCATGAAGAAATCCAAAATTTCATACGGGTTGTCGATTCCATCGCGCCGCATCCAAAGTCAAATAAAAGTCAAAGTTACCCATTACTGTTCCGTTTGCTTTATTGCAGTGGACTTAGGATTTCCGAATCCTTTCATATAAAAATATCAGACGTGGATTTTGAGAAAGGAACTTTGATCATAAGAGCGTCCAAGTTCAGCAAAGACAGGATCATACCGCTATCACCATCTCTTGCAAGCATGTTTATCAGGTATCATGATTTGTTCAACAGGAATAAATCGGCGAAAGATTTTTATTTCACGAACAAAAACGGAACCCCATTGTCATCATCATGGGTTTACAAGGTTTACCGCAAACTGCTGTGGAAGGCGGGAATCTCTCATGGTGGCAAAGGGAAAGGCCCACGCATCCATGATTTGCGACACACTTTTTGCGTACACACACTGGCCAAGCAGGTAAAGGACGGGGTAGACCTCTATGTTGCACTGCCGATTCTATCTGTGTATCTGGGGCACAGCTCGGTTGTGGCTACTCAGGGTTACATCAGGCTAACTGCAGAAGCGTATCCGGATTTGATTAAAAAGATTTCCGAAACCTGTGCATACATTTTACCGGAGGTGACAATAAATGAAACCAACTGATTTTGGCTATTATCTTACAGATTTTCTTTCAAAATACCTGCCTGGTACGCTTGGGCTTAGTTCTAACACGATAATGTCATACAGAGATACTTTCAGTGTCTTCCTCAAGTTTTGTCTGGAACAAAAGAAGATTAAGCCGGAAAAGTTTGCTCTTGACAATTTGAACAGAAATCTGGTTGAAGAATATTTAAACTGGCTCGAAAGAACTCGCCACAGTATAGCATCCACAAGGAATGTTCGCTTGGCAGCCTTCCATTCATTCTGCAGATATCTGCAGATGGAATTCCCGGACTATATTCACCAAGCACATCAGATACTTTCGATTCCCATGAAAAAAACAAAGAAGATATCAATTGAATACCTCACACTTGATGCAATGAAGCTTTTGTTGGAAAAACCAGACAAAGTGAAAAAGGAGGGAAGAAGAGATTTGGTTCTTTTGAGCCTGCTCTATGATTCAGGTGCCAGAGTTCAGGAACTGGCGGATTTAAAAGTTCGTGATGTAAGAACCGAACCGCCCGCAACTGCGAAACTGATAGGAAAAGGCAATAAAAGCCGAATTGTTCCATTAATGAAACCGATGACCGAGCTTTTAAAGCAGTATTTGGATGAGAATAATTTATTGCAGCCCTTTGCCTTCGATTACCCCTTGTTCAGTAATCGCTCCCAAAACAAGCTTACCCGGGCAGGGATAGCATACATTGTGAAAAAATATGCCAATGAAGCAATCAAGCAAAGCCCAGGAATATTTCCTGAAAAGCTTTCACCGCATTGTTTTCGTCACTCCAAGGCCATCCACTTGCTTCAGTCCGGCGTAAATCTCGTTTATATACGCGATTTCCTTGGACATGTAGATATCCAGACAACAGAAATCTACGCCAGATTCGATGGTGAAATGAAAAGGAAAGCCTTGGAAAAAAACAGTAAAAGCGTGGTATCTGAAAATATGCCAAAATGGAAAAGAAATCCAGCTTTGCTTAATTGGCTGAGAGATCTGGGAAAATAGCAGAAAGAATAATGGAAAGCTAAACTTCGAGGATCTAAGTGTATATTGCAGTAATCATTATGTTCAAAAAGTCAGCTTTCCATTATATTCCACTTTCCATTACCTTTC
>JAAYYB010000003.1 GCA_012515615.1 Fibrobacter sp. | reverse complement strand
TTTCATGGAGTTTTCTGACGGTCCGCTTGTTTTTTGCAATCAGGATCACTCCTGAGGTATCTCTGTCGATACGGTGGACAAGCGCAGGTTCTTCACCCTCTTTAAGACAACCCTTATCAAGAAGATAACCAGTGGCAAGCTCAATCAGTGTGTCTCTGTGAAGATGACCTGTTCCCGGATGTACGACAAGTCCTGAGGGCTTGTTGCAGGCAAGAAGATCGGAATCTTCATAGATGATTTTAAAGTTACGTTTGAAGAATTCTGTATTGACAATTTTTCTGAGGGAATTGTCGGGGCCCTTTACCGCAGTCAGCTCTGATTCATCTGCCTCTACTTCAAGAATATCTCCCTCCTGAACACGTGAGTCCTGCCTGGCTTTCTTCTCCCCGAGCCGGACTCCGCCTTTACGTATCAGAGAATAGATTTCAGAAAGAGACATAAGCCTCAACCGCTTGCGTAAAACGCGGTCAAGTCTGCTGCCCGATTCCTCAGCCCCTATAGATATTTTTATCATCAGAATTTATCGTAAAGACCGCTTATGGATTCTCCTCTGTTTGTATACATGATCGCTTTCGCAAACATCTCAGCAACAGAGAGAATCACCAGTTGAGGGAATTTTTTATGCTCAGGAATGGACACAGTATCTGTTACCACAAGCTTTGCAATCGATGACTCGCGAATGCGTTCAACTGCGCTGCCGGAAAGCACACCGTGAACACAGCATGCCTGAATCTCTTCAACGCCAAGAGATTCCAGTGCCTTCACAACCTCCAGAATCGAGCCCCCCGAAGCAATCTCATCGTCAAATATAAGGGCCCGTTTCCCTTTCACCTCACCTATGACATTGTGAACCTGGGGTGATTCGGTATCATCAGAACGGCGCTTGTCAAGAATCGCCAGAGGCAGACCCATTTTGATGGCATAACTTCCAGCTCTCTTGGCACTTCCTGCATCAGGAGCCACAACCACGCAGTTGTCGGTACCGCACTTCTGGAAATAATCGCACAGAAGACGTCCGGCAAGAAGATGATCTACCGGAATCCTGAAAAAGCCCTGAATCTGGGGTGAGTGCAGATTCATGGTCATAACACGATCCGCACCGGCAGTCTCCAGCAGATCGGCCATAAGACGGGCGGTGATAGAAATTCTCGGTTCATCCTTTTTATCTGAACGGGCATAAGGAAAGTATGGAACAACTGCGGTTATTCGTCCTGCACTGGCATGCTTGGCAGCATCAAGCATTATCAGCAGCTCCATTATGCCTTCGTTTACAGGAGAACAGGATGGCTGAATAAGGAAAACATCCTGACCGCGTACACTTTCCAGAATTCTTACTTTAATGTTCTCGTTGCTGAATTTGGTCACTGTACATTTGCCAAGCTCAACGCCTGCGAAATGACATATCTCTTTTGCCAGAGGAATGTTTGCATTACCCGAAAAAATCTTAAGTTTTCCACTCATTAAAAAAGCCTCACCTAAGCTGAGATTATTTATTCCTGTGATCCGCCGTTTTTACGCGCGTCCCATTCAAACGCTATATCCATCATCGATTCAGACATCAGTCTTGGCTGGCTGATCAATTTTGGTTCAAAGTAAAAATCGCCTTCCGGCAACTCAAGCATCTGAAAAATCGCCTCCCTGCCGGTTTCATTTCTGTAAAAGGCATCAACTACCTGCCCCAATTTAAAGGTAAGATACCCTTTACGCCTTCCACAGTATATATGAAGAATTCCCTCTCTTCTGCCAATTTCCAGAAACTGTATGGCATCCAGAAGGCTTGTCTGTTTGAGGTTTCCTGAGAAGACAAAACTGGTATTGTACTGGCCCGGAGTTGCTTTGGGTTTTGTTTTAAGCCGAAAAGCAAGCATAAAAAGCATTCCTGTCAGCAATCCTGAACCGAGCCCTGCAACAGGAACCCAGATATCCAGATTCATGATTCCCCCTCTCTGGTATTCTCCTGAGGGTAATTAATATAATCTTTTACACGAGAGATGTTTTCAACACCCTTGATTTTCTGCAGCTGCCTGAAAATCTGTTTCAGCTGGTTACGGTTGCGTATCTCTATGGTGAATGTGCTGCGCGCCAGCTGACTCTCCACCTTCATCGCCCCTTCAGTCACATTAGCCCCGAAATCGGAAAACACCTGACTGATTTCATTCAGAAGCCCGGAACGATCACTGGCATTAATCTCGAGGATGACATTATAGCGTTTCTGCTGACCATCATCCCACGAAACTTCGATTTTGCGTTCCTGGTCGGTCGAAAAGATCTCAGCATTACTGCAGTCGGTCCTGTGAACCGATATTCCCCTTCCCCGGGTAACAAAACCGATGATCGGATCCCCCGGAATGGGGTTGCAGCATTTTGCAAACCGAACCATCAGATCCTCATTACCCCCCACCAAAATCCCATGACTGCCGCGACCGGTAAAGGTGTCAACAAGCCGGGTAACCATACTGGACGGAGCCTTTTTTATCTTCCTGGCCTGGAAAAACTGCATTACCCTGCTGACCGGAAGCTCTCCACTGCCCACCAGCTCATGGAGTCGGTCGATATTGCTGAGACCAAGAAACTGGAGAAGTCCGGCAATATGATCGTTAAAAGAGGTGCTTGCATGCAGGCGCTTGTAAGATGCCTGAACAATCTTTTTACCAAGTTCTATGCTCTCCTGCCGGCCTGTGTTTTTAAGCCATCTACGGATCGCGCTCCTTGCCTTTGGAGTCTTTACCTCCCTTAACCAGTCAATTGAGGGTTTTTTAGATGTGACGTGCAGAATCTCTACAGTACTGCCGCTCTTGAGCGTCATGTTTATGGGCTCAATTTTTCCATCAACCTTGGCCCCGATACAGTGAAGTCCAAGATGAGAGTGAACAGCAAAAGCGAAATCAAGAACCGTTGCTCCTTTGGGAAGAGAGATCAGATCACCTTTAGGTGTGAAAATAAAAATCTCTGCATGGAAAAGATCGATTTTAAAAAACTCAAAAAATTCAGTTGAGTCTGTCAGATCCTTTTGCCACTCGATCAGATTCTTCAACCAGACAAGCGCCAGGTCATCCTTGGTCATCTCCTTCTCACCGGTCTTATAAAGCCAGTGCGCCGCTATTCCATCCTCGGCCACCTGGTTCATCTCCCAGGTCCTGATCTGCATCTCAACAATGCTGCCCTTTTCACCAAAAATTGTGGTGTGAAGAGATTGATACCCGTTTGACTTTGGAGTGCTGATATAGTCTTTAAAGCGGTCCTGTAAAGGAGTCCAGATCGAATGTATAATGCCAAGAACATGATAGCAGTCAGCTATCGTATTCACAATTACACGGATCGCCAGAAGATCATAGATCTCCTCAAAAGACTTATTTCGCTCTACCATCTTGCGGTAGATGCTGTAGAAATGCTTGGGACGCCCCACTATCGTGCACTCGATCTTCTCATGGTCCAGACGACGGCGAAGCGGCATTACAAAGCTGTCGATTATTGTCTCACGCTCACTGCGGCTGGCGACTACCTTGGCAACTATATCTTTGTACTCATCCCAGTATAGATGTTTAAAGGCAAGATCCTCCAGCTCCCATTTGATTCTGCCCATGCCAAACCTGTGCGCAAGAGGCGCATAGATATCAATAGTCTCAGAGGCAATAGCCTTTATCCGATCCGGTTCCAGATATTTCAGTGTACGCAGGTTGTGAAGACGGTCGGCAAACTTGATTATTATGACACGAAGATCCTTTGACATGGAAAGAAGCATCTTGCGGTAGGTCTCTGCCTGCCTCTCCTGAGAGGACTTCATCTGTATTTTTCTTATTTTTGTGACCCCGTCAACAAGAAGCGCCACTTCCTCGCCAAACTGCTGAGAAATAGCCTCTCGCCCGATCTGGGTGTCTTCCAGAACATCATGCAGAAGACCTGCGGCTATAGTGATCGTATCAAGCCGCTGCTCAGCAAGAATCAGCGAAACCGCAACAGGATGAGCCAGATAGGGTTCACCGGATTTACGCATCTGGTTTTTGTGCGCTTCCCAGGAAAATCGAAAGGCTTTTTCGATCAGCTCTGTCTGGACCCTGGGGTTAACTTCCTGCATCTTGCGGATAAAAACCTGAGCTGCCTCATCAATTGATGCCGTCGGAAGAAGTAATGAAGGATCCATAGATATAAAATAAACCATTGATGCAAAAATTGAAAGTATCGCATACTTAATGCGGTCAAGAAAGGGGACTATTGTTCAAGGAAGTTAAATGTTAAGAAATTAAAGCTAACAACAAACAGCGCGAAAAACTATTCCACCGGCAAAAAGCCAATCCAGTTCCGTTTTTTCCGGAATTCTATTTTAAGATGATTTACCGCTTTGCGGAAATTTCCATATATTGCCTGCTTCATCTTTTCAACTTTTACATTATTATTGGCAACCTGCGCCTGGAATACACCGACCTTCTTGACAGTAGATATATCGAATACGCTGCAGCTCACGATTGTCTTCAAAACAAACTCTTTCCCCGCAACCGCCGGAAGCTCAATTGTTTCCCTGCTAAAACCGCTATCATGATTCAAGATTTTCTTAAGAGGAACAGGTACTTCTTTCTGATCATCGTAAAGCAGACGGTTCCTGTAACTGATTATCATTACGTAGCGTATACCCTTATCGAGGTACCCGGCAAAATCACTGCTGGAAAATTCTGTGTTGCGCCTGTAAAAAGAGAGAAAAGATGTGTCTCCGGAAAGGCTGACAGTATTCAGTTTCATTCTGCCAGGAAAGGATGTGATAAATATCGATTCGAGAGTATTACCATAGACTTCCTCATTATCACAGAAAAACGGGGTTATCAGGTAAATCGAATCTTTCTTAAGTGGGATAGCGGCACACACCTGTAAAACAAGAATCAGTATCAATGAAAACGGTCTCATCAGCTCCCTCAGGTCAGTGAAAAAACAACAAAAAATCTTTATTTAACCGCTTATTCTGAGAAGTCAGCAAAATCCGCACGCCCAGAAACCAAACGGCACCAGCAAGTTTAAAGATAGATCCCGGAATCACTCATGCCAGGCAGCATCTGTTTCCCGGAATACCCTTTTAGGACTAATTTAAGGGTACCTCTGAAAATTCATCTTCCACTGCGGCTATCCTGCGAATTCCACACCCGCTGGAGCCTCACTTGAAAACTGAATATTTAAAGGTACCCTTAAGATAATTCGCGGTTACGCGTGAAGAAATCCCTCTTTATACTGAGAGTCGCGGCTGAGGAGAATAAAAATCCGTAAGATGTTGAAATGAAAAGAGTTGATAAAAATCGCAGATGCACGACACATGGTGGAAAATCTGCGATATGTGGAAGCCTCTATGCACCCGGGACAGGTGCAATCGCCCTCTCCCGGGTGCATAAGTCAGGGGTTATATATGCCTGACGGAAAAAAGGATATTTTTCCATATCAGGCAGGAAACAGAACAGAACAGCAGTTCTTTATTTACGAAAAGGGTTCCAGCACCTTACCTGTAACGGTCTGGAGATATCTGCCAGGGGTAAAGAAACCCATAATTTACAAGAGTAGACCTTGTGGTTATCTGGAGAACACAATCTTCGGAAGTATCCATCTCCACGGCTTCATAGGCTTTTCTGTCCCCTGCCGATAATACAAAGGTCTCACCACTGTACATAACCTCTACACTGCCGTCATTTTCAAATTTGTTGATAGTGATCTTATGGTTATTCCAGGGTATCGATTTCACACCGTAAAGCACACTTGCCGCCCCTGATCCCAGACCACCCGAAGTCATATACGTTCCACTTCCAAAGATTATCTGTACCGAATCGTTTAATTGCGGGACTATACCCCTGAGCAGCCTTTTCTCTGCATTGTAGCTGTAAGTGGGAAAATCGATACATAATGCGGCACAGCCAGTTCCTGAGACACTTTGCATGTCTACTTCTTCTCTTTGATTCAGAAAAAGGAAGGAACGCGGATTGTCAACAGGCGTAAGCCCGATCTGAACAGTATAACCCGCATATCCCGATTCCTGATTCTTCGGACATTCCGGGCTGACATTGCCTATTGCCAGTCTGTAGCCCGATGCCTCGATGTCCAGAGAGTCATAGGTGGAGAAACGAATCTGCTGTTTCTTTCCTCCGGATGTCAATGTGAAGAAAATTTCTGCAAAGCCTTCCCACGCGCAAAGGCACTGGCAGCAGCACCTGTGATCGGCAATGGAATCCAGTGAGAGGATAAGCTCATGAGCGCTGTTCCACAAGGTATCTTTGAGACGGAACAGATTCAGATAATCAAGGCTGAGTTTACCATGATTCATCTCTACTCTGATCTCATCATTGTAAGTTGTCACTGGAACTATAACATCGTCGTAATCCATATGCGTTACTACCAGCCGATCAATCGCCGGTGCAGAAGCTCTCTTCTTTTCTGAGGGTTTTCCTGAGGACCACTGCAGCGCTGCATTTCCAGCTGTTGTTATTTTGTAAACGTAAGCCGCATGTGCGGTTTTCCATCGGAAAAGAACTGTCTGGTTTGTAATATCCTGCGCAATTCTGAATCTGTGAAGTCCAGGCTCAAGTACACCATCAAACAGTATAGAGATTCTTTGACCGCTAAGATTGAAGATCTCAAGGTTTACTTTCTGAAGCTCAGGGTTTTGCAGGAAAAGGATACGGTCACGATAGATAATTTTCCCGGTGTGAGTGGTTAAATTACAGTCCGTTCCAATTCCCGTAGTTGTAAATGAAAATTTTCCGTTACCGTCTGTAACCTTCTTCTGATTTTCTTTCTGAAGGAGTACCGAGGCCCCGGAAACAGGATTGTTCTCTTGATCGACTACTGTTCCGGTCAGAACACTTTGTGCCAGAACTGTCTGAGTTACCAGAAACAGAATCGCTGTCAGAACTCTCTTTGCAGGCATATGTCCTCCTTTACTAAGTAAAGCATATACCTTTAATATAAGCATTTTAGTGTGTAAAAGGGAATACTCCAGGGTCAGCTTTCGTATTCTTGAAGAATACATCGGAATAGAAAATTTGATCCCCTGAATGAAGGTTAAAAACCGCTCTTTTTCATCAGAAACCCGGTTATGTGCCTTAAAAATTCAGACGGCATCAAAAAGATCATCCTCGGGCCCGAGAACCGCATCACCGCTCTTATCCTTTCTCTCATCTCCGGCTTATAGCAATGTATTGTACATCGCGAGCAGCCGGGTTTTGATTCCCCGAATTTGCAGGAATCAAGCCTTTTCAGGGCATATGAAATCAGTTCATTACACTCCGGGCAGAGACTGTTCTGTCTGTGTTTTTTCCTGCAGTAGTACTCAATCATCAGCTTGACTACTGCTTTTTCTTTTGAGATGATTTTCATTTCATCGAGACCGGTTATATAGTTTCCTGATTCATAAAGGAAAGTACATCAGTAGGACTGATACAAAAATATGATCCCTGCACAGGAAAACATAGTTCCTGGATTATGATGATGAAAACAATATTGACCGCAGGATCGTCTACAACTACATCAGTGCAGACACCATGATATCAGCCCAGTATAATGATAAGGGCAGGAAGGAATATACCATGGTACATTCAAATAAAACCGGCAGCGGCCTTTATCTTACCACAGCTATTATTCATCAAGCTTATAAAGAGCCTTTATCTGTAAATTTGTGAGTGCGCCGCTGTAGATACGCACATCATCCAGATCACCCCTGAAGTTCCAACCATTTAGGTCTATCTCTATGCCCACAGCAATACGCATGAAAGAGGAATCACTAATATAGGAATAATCACTTGTTTCCTCCATCTTTTCTCCATCCATATAGATAACAGTTCTGGTTCCATCATAGGTGACAGCGCAATGGTGCCAGATATTGTCAAAGTAGTCCTGAGCAGACAGTGAGGTGAGCCAGTCAAGTGACCATCCGTTCACTCTCATTACCATATCAGATCCACGAGGACCCATTGCCGCCTGGAAATTCTTCTGTTCCAGTGCAGTACCCAGGCCAAATAGAGCCTGGTAAGCAGTCTTATCAGACGACCTGAACCATCCGGCTACGGTTTTGGCCCTTTTTCCTGAAGGGAATGATATACTGTCCCTGACCATGTAACCGGTTCCATCGAAATGGTAAGCGCTCTTCAAACGGCCGTTGCGATCTTTTGTCAATGTGGCCCCGAATACGTTCAGATCGCATGAATTACCACTCCTGTCATCAGCACTGCCGTCAAAATCATAATGAGCGAAGAGACCCGGAGCTATGTCTACCACAACTGTACATGCGCTGGACTGTGAATTCCCGGCCTTGTCGGAAACGGAATAGGTAATAATGTATTTACCCGGAGAGGATGAGTCTACCTGCCCTGAAGCCGTTACCTGATTTGTCAAATCACCGTCTGCGTCATCCAGGGCCAGATATGTTACTCCCTCCCACGACTGGCCGACATATAAGGAATCGTGAGTTAGAGACAGGTTTATCTGCGGAGCAGTTTTGTCCGGATCAACAGGGTTATTGCATCCGGAAAAAACAGCGATCAACAGAACAGTGAACAGAAAAATCCTGAGTTTCATTTTCAAACATTCTCCTCTAAACAGGTTTATCTCATTTGCCTTTACTTTTCCATATTCCCCTTAGCATCTGTAATCTTTCACCCGCCCTTAAAAGAGTCTCCTCTTTTTTGGCAAAATGCAGCCTTATATAATTCTTTACAGGTTCCCTGAAAAAGCTGGACCCGGGGACCGCAGCAACACCGGCATTCTGTGCCATCCACTCGCAGAAATAGTTATCATCGCCACAGCCGAATTCTGATATGTCTACCAGGACATAGTATGCCCCCTGAGGCTTTGAAAACTTCAGACCGGCACTCTCCAGGGCACCAAGGAAAACATCGCGCTTGCGGGCATATATTGAAAGGAGCTCCTTGTAGTAACTGTCCGGAAAATTCAGCGCACTTACTGCAGCCTCCTGAAGCGGTGCAGCGGCCCCGACAGTCAGGAAATCATGCACCTTTCTTATTGCGTCAATAACAGCCGGGGATCCGATCACATATCCCAGACGCCACCCTGTGATTGAATATGTCTTTGAAAGCGAGCTGCAGGAAATCGTTCGCTCAAACATCCCCGGCAGAGATGCGAAATAGATGTGCTGAGCAGGCTCGTACACTATGTGCTCGTAAACCTCATCGGTTATCACAAACGTATCAAACTCTTTTGCCAGAGAGGCAATCACTTCCAGTTCGCTTCGCGAGAAGACCTTCCCTGAAGGGTTAGATGGATTACACAGGATAAGGGCCTTTGGCTTCTGCTCGAAGGCGCGCCTGAGCTCCCGGGGGTCAAATGAGAATTCAGGGGGGTGGAGTGGAACATAAATCGGTTCCGCACCGCTTAAGATGGCATCTGCACCATAGTTTTCATAAAACGGTGAAAACACTATCACCTTTTCGCCCGGATTACATACAGCAAGCATGGAGGCGATCATCGCCTCGGTGCTTCCGCACGTCACTACCATGTTGGAATCCGCCTCGATCGGCAGACCCATAAAGCGGGATACCTTTTGCGCCAGTGCCTTCCTGAATTGAGGGGCACCCCAGGTGATCGCGTACTGGTGACGGTCGCTGTCTGCAGCCTTGTGAAGAGCATCGATAATTTCACGAGGGGGGTCAAAATCCGGAAACCCCTGTGAAAGATTTATCGCATTAAACGAATTTGCGATACGAGTCATCCGACGGATAACCGATTCTGTAAAATGGGAAACTCTTCTGCTGACCTGGGGCATTATTGATTCTCTCTGAATAAAGGTTTGAACCTAGGAATCAGAATATACAATTTTTTCGCTATCCGTTCACACAACGCACATAGCTGGTCAGGATCCTCTCTCAGGAAAACTGAATTATGAGCTGTAATTTTTAAAAAATAAGGCGGGATACAGCAAAGCCGAAGTATTACTCTTACACAGTACGCTCCTGAATCTTACGTTTGTTTTCCACCCTGACGGCCTGGGTTCTGCATAATTGGTACAACAGTACCTGTGAGGTATGATAAATGCAATAGCGAAGAATACCGCCATGGTATTCTTCAAACAATTCACCGAATGCCTGAGGATCATGTTCAGCATTCTTTATCAGGTTATTTTCATTTTCCCGGTCCAATAAGCATACTCCAGAAAGCTGTTCCTTCCCTGCCTGCCCAGTTCTAAAACTGTTCCAGAAGGAAAATGTTGTACTTTATTATAACAACAGAACCGTTTTTTTAAGAAAATGAATTCTTTACAACCGTTTTCATTGTCGGACGTTATTTTATTGAGCAGTGCAGAAATATGGCTATTCAAACTTAAATCGGGGATTTTATGAAATTATTCTCCTTGTATGCTGCGGTACTGTTTTTATCTGCAGTCGGCTCAGGCATGGCAAGCACATTCAGTGGTACGGTCCGTGATCTTGAGACTAACAAACCGGTACCAGGAGTACGTGTTTCGGTTGGTTTTACAGATACAGTCACCTATACAGATATTAACGGATGGTTCTCTTTCAGTGAAAATTCAGATGTAAAGAGAATACGATCATCAGGGAAACCAGAATCTATTCTCATCAGAAAATTTTCCGGCGGTTCTGCAGTCGACCTGAAGCACTGCGAGTCAATCAATAGAATTGAGCTGTTTGATCTGAAAGGCAGGACTCTTTTCAAGACTGATGTTCCAAACTCCCGCAGGATTATCCTGCCATCTGTTTCAAATGGGATGTATCTTATTCAGTTCTTAAATGGCTCTTCAGCTGTTTACACACTAAAGTGGAACAGCATTAATATATCACAGCACGTAACTTTACCTTCGTTCCTCAGGCAAAAGCAGTTTACTGCCGCGGCCTCAGGCAGCAGGAAATTTGTATTTCAGCACGATTTCTACTATCCTCTCTATTTTGAAGAAGAGCCCTCACCTCAAACGATTCTGATGGAACCGGATCCCCGGGCCGCTGTCTTTGACGACACGAAGGTCGGAAGGTACGATTTTGTCTTAGCAAATCAGGATTCCCTGTCAATGGAGCAGAATGCCTTGCTGGAGGAGTATGTCCCTGCAGACTTTTTTTATAACCAGGTACATTTCGGGACAGTGGGACTGCGCTACAAAGGTTCCACTTATTCACTGCCAAACTGCTTTGAGACTGACGGCACCAGAAAAGATAAATCTGAATGCCGGAAAATCTCCTTTAAGGTAAAATTCGATAAGTACAACCCGGACCTGCGGTTCAACAAACTTAAAAAATTAAATCTGCACTCCGAATCAATAGATCCCTCAAAAATGCACGATATTCTTGCCTACGGACTTTTCCGCGAAATGGGTATCATTGCCCCCCGATGCTCTTTTGCAAAAGTATATCTCAACAATGTATTTCAGGGACTCTATTGCGCAGTTGAGGACGTTGACGGGAGATTTACGGCGGCACGCTGGCCCGGAGATGGAGACGGGAATGTATACAAAGAAAAATGGCCAATCTCAGCCTCTCCCAGTTATTATCAATGGGGCCTGGTTACAAATGATGATCCGGAGGACAGTGCGGATGTCTCAAAGATGGTTCAGTTTTATGAGGCTGTAAGCAGTTCGGATGAAAGTACATTTAAGGACCTTGTCTCAACATTCTGGGACTTTGATTACTGGCTGCGCTATATAGCCGTTGACAGGGTTATTCATAACACAGATGGAGTTATGACATGGTATAAACAGGATGACTGGACAGGAAATCATAACTACTACCTGTACCAGCAGAATGCAGCAGATGGTAAAATCTGGATCGTCCCCTGGGACCTTCATGTCACATTCGACCGCAAAGATGAAATATTCGATGTGTTTGGTGTCCCGGACTGGAATGTTGAACCGCCCAGTTGTGAACCGGTAACCATCTGGGGAAACCAGACCGGTATTCCGCCAAACTGTGATAAACTCACCCGCCTGACAGCTGCAGTTTTCTGGGATGATTTTGTAAAAATCAGTGAAAATATGCTTCGGACCTGTTTCGACCCCGCACATCTACAGAGTAAAATTGAAAGGTATAAAAATCTTATCGATACCGTGGTTCAAAATGATCCCCACATCAGCTACGACTCCTGGCTTGGACAGGTAAGCGCTTTGCAAAATGATATTTCAATACTGAATACTGACTTTGATGATTATATCCACGGAAGATCACTTGTAAATGATACCAGTGATTTCCTGACACCATTCAACGGCTCGGGATATCTTACTCTGGACCAGCTTAACAATTATGAGTCTGAGCCAACCGAAAAGGAAAACCGGTGGTCAAGTATTATGGCAGCATCAAACACCATTGTAACTGTTAAACGGGACACTATTAATCCACTTTGGGGCAAATCTGATCTCCTCTACTCATTTGTTTTCAACCCTGAACCCGGGGAAGGAACCTATCTTGAATGGGGGAAAATTGTACTGGGCTTTGAAGAGCCGGTAGACCTCTCCAAACTCAAAGCAATACAGGTAAATGTTAACTCAGATTCATACCGCTATCTCTGGGTATTTATTTCAAGTCCGGTATATTATAAAAACAGAGTTAATTATGAATACGGCTGGTGGGATGCAGCAACTCCAGAAAAAGCATTTAAGACTTACACGATAAATTCAGCAGGCTATCCCTCATGGGCAGATGATAATCCTCCGGACCTGAAGGAGGAAGCTCTCAAAAGAGTAACCGGAATCGGTTTCCAGGCTAATCCGCACTATAGTAACGATGGAGAATTGGCTTCCGTTCCAGATTCCGGATTTGTGCGTATCGATAATATCCGCTTTATCTTTTAATCCCGTCCGTACAAAAAAAGGGGACAGGTTTATCACCTGTCCCCCGCTATTTACACACACGTAGTCCTGATCTGGTTAATCAACTACCTCAAAATCAGCATCTACAGCTCCGCCTTCACCGCCTTTGCGCTTCTTATCTTCTTCCTGAGCGGCTTCAGGTCCGGCTCCGGCCTGACCCTGCTGAGGACCGGCCCCGCCTTCAGCCCCTGCTCCGGCAGCTCCAGGACCACCGGCATTTTTATAAAGTGCTTCCGCCATTGAATGCGAAGCCTTCATCAGCTCATCTATGGCAGCCTTTATAGCAGCGGTGTCATCACTTTTAGCCTTTTCCTTAAGATTGTCAAGTGCAGAAGCGATCTTTGCCTTATCACCCTCAGGTATCTTCCCCTCAACCTCACCCAGTGTCTTTTCTGTCTGATAAATAACCTGATCGGCCTGGTTTTTGGTTTCCACCTTTTCTTTTTCAGCCTTGTCGCGTGCAGCGTTGGCCTCGGCCTCTTTTACCATCTTATCAATATCAGACTCAGAGAGCCCGCTGGAAGACTCGATACGAATCTGTTGCTGCTTTCCGGTGCCCAGATCCTTTGCACTCACATTCATTATTCCGTTTGCATCAATATCGAATGTCACCTCGACCTGAGGTATCCCGCGGGGTGCCGGGGGAATTCCCAGAAGATCAAATTTACCAAGCAGCCGGTTATGGGCCGCAAGCTCTCTTTCTCCCTGATAAACCACAATACTGACTGCGGTCTGATTATCTGCTGCAGTAGAGAAGATCTGGCTCTTTTTTGTAGGAATCGTCGTGTTGCGCTCTATGAGCTTTGTCATGACTCCACCCAGAGTCTCAATACCAAGAGAAAGCGGTGTGACATCCAGAAGAAGCACATCTTTAACGCTCTGGTCACCACTGAGAATCGCGCCCTGAATCGCGGCTCCCATCGCTACCACCTCATCGGGATTTACTCCTTTGTGAGGGGCTTTGCCGAAGATCTGCTCGACTTTGCTCTGCACAGCGGGCATACGTGTTGCACCGCCAACCAGTATCACTTCATCAATATCACCGGCACTCAGATGAGCATCAGCAAGAGCCTTACGGCAAGGCTCAACAGTACGCTGAACCAGGTGATCAACGAGCTGCTCGAGCTTGGCCCTTGTCAGGTTCATGTCAAGGTGCTTGGGTCCCGATGCATCCGCGGTGATAAACGGCAGATTGATATTTGCCTGCATCGCCGATGAGAGCTCTATTTTGGTCTTCTCGGCAGCTTCTTTAAGCCTCTGAAGAGCCATACGATCATTGCGGAGGTCAATCGCATTGGTTTTCTTGAACTCTTCTGCAATGTAGTCTATAAGCACCTTGTCAAAATCATCTCCACCAAGGTGAGTGTCACCATTGGTAGACTTTACTTCAAATACATCCTCACCGATCTCCAGAACAGAGATATCGAATGTGCCGCCGCCAAGATCGAAAACCACTATCTTTTCGTTCTTTTTCTTATCAAGACCATAGGCCAGTGATGCGGCTGTGGGCTCGTTGATAATTCTCCTGACGTCAAACCCGGCTATTCTTCCGGCATCTTTTGTAGCCTGCCTCTGTGCATCATTAAAGTAGGCCGGCACTGTTATAACAGCCTCTTTAACCTCCTCCCCAAGATAATCCTCAGCAGCCTTCTTGAGGTACTGAAGAATCATGGCGGAGAGCTCCGGAGGAGTATAATCCTTACCCATGGCACTTACCTTCACCGATTCCTCAGGCGCACCCTTAATTGAATAAGGTACACGCTTCTCCTCTGATTCTACCTCGCTGTGCCGGCGTCCCATGAATCGCTTTATTGAATAAACAGTATTTTCAGGGTTGGTAACAGCCTGTCTCTTTGCTATTGCACCTACCAGCTTCTCACCTGATTTGGCAAAGCCGACTATCGATGGCGTGGTACGTCCGCCTTCTGCATTGGGGATAACTACAGGTTTACCACCCTCCATAACCGCTACACATGAGTTGGTTGTACCAAGGTCTATACCGATTATCTTTCCCATAAACTCCTCCTGATCTTTCTAACCTACGGAAATTTTAAAAAGCTAAGGAATGATAATCAATAATCATGCCATTTTTGAATTTTAAGCCATAAACTTTGCTGACAACACCCAAACCCTGTTAATTTTATCATTTCCAGCCATCTCAGAATTAGAGATTACCCATACAAACCTTCATTTCTGAATCACCAAATCCCGGTACCCATTCCATTATAAAGCAATTGTTCAATTATGAAACAAATTCAGAAGATCCGGCATTAATCTCAAACCCGGCTTATGCATCCTTAAACCTAAAAGTCGCAGATGGGGAGAGCAAAAAATCGTAAGATGTTTGGGATGATAAGGCTTGAAGGCGTCGCAGGTCTTATCGACAAGGTGATAAGATCAAGACGCCTGAAAGCCTTAGCGCTCAACAGGTTACGATTTTTTGCCTCATCCAACTGCGATTTTTAGGTTAAAGGGACGATGTGCGTTTAGACCTTGTAGCGGAAAGGTTTGAACAAATCGCAGACGCACCACACTGATCTAACATCTGCGATTTGTGAAAGCTTTTATGCACAAGGAACAAGTGCAATCTACTTACGTGTTTTACCCAGAATTAACATAATTTATTCAGGATGAAAGATCCCAGTATTAAGTATAAGCAATTATTACCGATTGATTTGAATACTCAATTCATATATTCTGCTTACATTATGAAAACAGTTTTTATGTTTACGGGTTGTATTCCAGGCTTTTCAAGTGTATCTTGGTAATAGGAGACAACTGATGATTGATATTTTTGAATATACCGATTACCGCAGGTTTCTCACAGACTTCCAGACTCAGGAACACGCCAGAAACCCCCATTTCTCTCATCGTTATTTTGCCGCCAGGGCCGGGTTCTCATCATCGGGCTTTCTCACCAATATCATCAAAGGACGCAGAAATCTTACCGGTCCGATGATCTGTAAATTCTCAAGAGCCCTTAAGCTTAACAAAAAAGAGGAGACTTATTTTGAACACCTGGTCCGCTTCAATCAGGCATCATCGCTGGAAGAAAAGAATAAATATTACGGGCGCATGCTTGAGATTTCGCCGGTGAAGACAAAGATCATAGGACGTGACCGCCATGAGTTCTATTCCCAGTGGTGGTACAGCGCTATAAGAGAGTTAATTTATTATTACAGGTTTAAAGATGATTTTCAGGATCTTGCCAGAAAACTTGATCCACCAATCAGCGTCCAGCAGGCGAAATCAGCCATAAAGGTTCTGAAGAAATTAGGACTTATAGAGAAGGACAGCGAAGGCTTCTACCACCAGACTTCATCTGTTATCACAACAGGAGAACAGCATGAGAGCTCTCTTCATGTACAAAACTTTCAGAAGTCTACAATGGATCTGGCAGCCTCGGCTTTGACACGTCATAGGAAGGATATTCGGGATATCTCAACCCTGACCCTTACATTATCACACGAAAGCTTCCGGAAAGCAAAATTAGAAATCGAAGCTCTTCAAAAAAAACTTCTCAAAATTGCCGAAGAAGACAAGTGTGTTGATTCGGTTTATCAGGTCAACTTTCAGATGTTTCCTTTGACAAGAATCGAAAAAACCAGATGAACTCTAAACCTTTACTACTGTGTATGACAGCAGCTTGTATGCTCTCTGGATGTCTGACCGGGATTGCAGGAAGCGGCTCGCAGACAACAAACGGAGTAACTGTTGCCTCATCGGAAAAAAGCATCACCATTTCAGCCGATTCAGGACTCTCTGTCCGGATATTTTCCTCTGATTTCATAAAATCGGGATTTTCCGGTTCAGCGATTATGGAAAGTAATAAACACACATTCGATTCTCTTCCCGATGGCCGGTATTCAGTTTTAGTGAAAAGAGATGACGGGAAAGCCGCATTTTTTCAGGATATTCCGGTTTCTGCATCTCAGAGTTACAGAAGAATCGATTCTCTGCAGGCAACAGGGTCGATCAGAGGCTCAATTTCAGGAGCAGATTCGAGCCCGGTTCCAAAAGGCCTTGTTTACATTAAAGGAACACCATTCAACTGCATTACCGATGAATCCTCCGAATACCTTTTAGATTCCATTCCACCAGGCTCATACCAGGTATCGTTTCATCCTTTTTTTGACAGTATAACAGATACCATTCCTGGTGATACTGGCAATCCAAATCTGGTAGTCATAACAAGCGAGGATCTCAACAAGATACTGAATTTAATAACGGTCGATTGACTATGATGACGTTTTCATGTTTATAACATACAACGTTAAAGCAGTCATCTGAGAAAAGGAGATGAGCATGGGGTCAATAAAGAGGGTAATTGCAGTTGCAGTATTGCTGATGACTGCCGGCTGTAACCACAATCCACTTAAAACCGGGTCGGATCCGGAAAATGATATTCTGAGTCGCAAATCTTCAGTTCATCGGGAGTCAGATCCCCAGGTGACAGCTTTACAGGTAGATCAACTGGTATCGGGTAACACCCGGTTTGCAGCAGACCTTTACCGTGATCTCTCAAAAGACAATAAAAACGTGTTCATTTCACCGTTCAGCATATCAATGGCTCTTGCCATGACCCGCGCAGGGGCGATAAACCAAACCGCAGTGCAGATCGACAGCACACTGCGCTTTTCACTCTCAGACTCACTTGTTCACAGGACATTTAACTATCTTGATCTTCAGTTGAAATCCCGGGATGGCGCAACTCTTTCTATAGTAAACCAGGCCTGGGGAAGAGCCGATCTGAATTTCCAGGATGCTTATCTTGACATTCTGGCTATAAACTACGGCTCAGGCATGAATTTGCTTAATTTCGGAAGTGATCCTGAAGGATCAAGGCAGATAATCAATGCCTGGGTAGCAGATAATACAAACGATAAAATTACAAACCTTCTTCCGCCACAGAGTATCACCGAAAATACTGCTCTGGTTTTGACCAATGCCATTTACTTTCTGGGCGACTGGCTCTTTCAGTTCAAGCAGGAACTGACATCTGATCATCGTTTTTTTCTTGAGAATGGAGATTCTTTAAGCGTTCCAATGATGTCCCTTTGTAACGAACACAGGACAATCAGCCTGAACTATGTCCGCACTCCTTTCTGCAGGGCAGTTGAGCTGCCTTACAGCGGGAATAATTTCTCAATGGTCATAGTACTGCCGACAGATAAGAGTCTCTCTGAATTCAACATGGAACTTACAAAGGAAAGATTAGACACAATTACCAACGGTTTTCATTCAACCGAGCTGTTTTTAAAAATCCCGAAATTCTCTTTCACTACTGAAACCATAAGCCTGAAAAGAGCACTCCAGAGCATGGGAATGATAAACCCGTTCACCGCCGAAGCAGACTTTTCGGGTATAACAGGCATAGATCATCCGCTGACTATTAGCGACATATTTCATAAGGCTTTTATAAGGGTAGATGAAAAGGGTACTGAAGCAGCCGCTGCAACTGCGGTGGTCTTTGTAGATTCTGCTGTCGTGAGGCCGGATGATCACAATTTTACTGCAGACCGGCCATTTCTTTTCCTGATTCGGGATCGGATCAGCAACACAGTGCTTTTTATTGGAAATATTATGAATCCGGCGCAAATCTGATTTTATGCCGGATTTCAATATCGGGGCATAGTTTTTCTGTACACCTATACCCAGCTTGGTTTAAACATTGAACCTGATACTCATTATATCACCATCAGACACAATGTATTCCTTACCCTCCAGATGAAAGCGACCCTTTTCTTTAATCGCCTTTTCAGACCCCAGCTCTATGAGGTCCTTGTAAGAGAAACACTCTGCGGCAATGAACCCGCGGGCCAGATCAGAATGGATAGAACCTGCTGCATCAACAGCTGTAGCACCATTCTTTATGTTCCATGCCCGAACCTCATCTGTACCGACAGTAAAGAAACTTATATACCCCAGCGTATCATAGGCGATCTTTGTGAGCCGATCTTTTGCTGATTCGGTTATGCCAAAATCATCCATAAACATACGAGCTTCCTGCTCTTCAAGCCTCGAGAGCTCCATCTCGAAATTACCCGCAAACTCTACAGCACTGTACTCTTTTGAAATCTCCTGAATCAGAGCCGTATTTTTTCCATACGATTCCTCATCAGTGTTAATGATTACTATTGCGGGCTTTTTTGTGAGAAACTGAAAACCCCTGATTGCCAGCTCCTCTTCAGGCGAAAACTGGAGCTTCCTTATTGGCTCTGACTTATTGAGCTGCTCGCAGGCTTTCTGCAGAACCTTTTCCTCCATCAGCAAAGCATCATTCTTCTGCCCTTTTGTATATCCGGCTCTTATTTTCTCAAGCCGCTTCTCCACCACGATCAGGTCAGAGAGGATGGCCTCCTCTTCAATTTTTTTAAGGTCATCAAGAGGTGAAGCCGGACCAGCCATATCACTTGCAAATCCACGTATCACAAGCGCCAGAGCATCAGCATTGCGGATAACTTTCAGCATTTCCCCCGCAAAGGCATCCTGCTTGATTGAGTCCTCGGCTATACCCACAACATCGACTTTTTCGATTGTGGCATACACCGTTTTTTTGGGCTTATACATATCAGACAGAATCTTTACACGTTCATCGGAAACCTTTACAATAGCAATGTTGGGTTCCGCTTTTGCTGAGGCATAAGCCGACACCGGAGCCTCCGATTTTGTCAATGCATTGAACAGTGTGGTCTTGCCGGACTTTGGCAATCCGAATAAACCGATTTTCATTTTTCCTCCATACAATTAATCAGCGGAACACCTGTATAAAAAGAAACACCCGCAACCGGAGCTGTTCCGGTTGGGGTTATAAGCAGTCATTTATACAAAGTTTTTTTACTTGGCGATTGTGTGCGGTTTGATCTTCAGGTCAATCAATTCCGGACGCTTGAAATGAATGATTGAAATTATTCCTACAAAGAGAAATCCCGAAGCATAAAGCATCAGAAACGGACTGACAAGGAAGTTTGTAAAACCCAGGAACATCTGGAAACTGGCCAGACAATAGATTCCGATAAATATTTCAACAAGACAGGTAAAATCCTTAATCGGCCTATAGGTTGTAACCTTTTTTGCGCCTTTTTTGGGGGTGCGGTGGAAAGGCGAATTCATCTTGAGAAGAGCCTCAAAAACAGCCTTGCCGTTATTGACTGCCAACCCTGTCCCGATAAGCATCATCGCCGGAATAAGCATGATCTGTTTTCTGATTTTATTTCCTATATAGTATTGTGAAATCATATACATCGTTGACGGCCCGCTGGTAGCCAGAACCATACAGAGGATAACACAGCCAAACCAGAATGGGGGAAGATAAACTTTTACATAGTACAGAACCGGCATGGTCAGAAGAGCAAGAAGAAGCATCAGTGGATGAACTATATAATGCGTAAGGTGTAATACTGCCTGAATTATCTTGAATGCAGGAATTCGCCTTTTCAAAAGAAGCGGAATAATTTTCATTGCTGTCTGTATTGAGCCCTTAGCCCAGCGGAACTGCTGATTTTTAAAGGCATTTATATCTTCAGGTATCTCAGCTGGAACCTCAAGCTCCGGTACATACTCTGTTTCCCAGTCAGCCAACTGCATACGGTAAGAAAGATCCATATCCTCAGTGAGTGTATCATGCTGCCAACCGCCACAACTCTTAATGGCCGCACAGCGAAATACACCGGCTGTGCCGTTGAAATTCATAAACAAGCCGTTCCAGCTGCGCGCAGCCTGCTCAATCATGAAGTGCCCATCAATGCCCATTGCCTGTCCTCTGGTAATAAGAGAGGCTCCTTTATTCAAATGGGTCCACCTGCCCTGAACAAGACCAAGCCTGGGACGATCTATAAAAAAGGCCATCGCCTTCTTTAAAAAGTCGGGGTTGGGAACAAAATCAGCATCAAAAATCGCCACAAATTCTGCATCCGTATAGTTGAGCCCGTTCTGAAGAGCTCCCGCCTTGTAACCAGTCCGATCCTGACGGCGAATAACAGAAATATTTACTCCTTGACCTTTCAAACGTTTCACTGTATCATCAACAAAGCCGACAGTTTCATCGTTACTGTCATCAAGAACCTGGATTTCATGTCTGGAACGGGGATAATCAATTGCAGCAACAGCTTCGATTACACGACTTGCAACTGATTTTTCATTGTACATGGGGAGCTGGGTTACTACTTTGGGGTAAAGGCTTTCATCAGTTATACTGTAGAAGTATTTCATCTTTTCCCGCTGGGCAGAGATTTTGGATTTCCTCTTCCGCAGAAAAAGGTAGGTCAGAATATAACATTGTAAACCATATGCCAGCAAAATAGCCGAACACAAGACATACAAAGATATCACAACAATTAGTGCAACCATATTTAATCAGCCTGCACGAGTGATGGGGTTTATTCTCTTAACTTATGTTACTGAAAATGTAGCAGATAATATAATTGTTGCATGGAACAAGAACAAAACAACTTTTAATTATCGCCCATAAGCCGTCCGATTTCTTCCTGCACTTCCCTGAACAGATTCGTGTCATCCAGTATTTCAGCCAGTATCTGATCCCCCCAGCCCGACTGCCTCATTCCCGCCATTTCACCGGGTCCCCTGTACCGAAGATCCATCTCTGCAATTTTGAATCCATCATTCAATTTGCAGAATCCTCTTAACCTCTCTGCGGCCTCGGAAGATGCTCTGGCTGAGCAAAGAAGGAAACAGAATGATTCACCCCCGCCCCTGCCGACTCTCCCCCGAAGCTGATGAAGCTGGGCGAGCCCGAAGAGATCCGCATTCTCAATCACTATTACCGTTGCACAGGGGACATCTATACCGACTTCCACAACAGATGTTGAAATAAGAAGTTTTGTTTTACCTTCCGTAAATTCATTCATAACAGCCCGTTTCTCTTCACTACTCAACCTGCCGTGAACTAATCCCGATCTTACATCACGAAAAACTCCAACAGTCAGATTCTTAAACAATGTCTGGGCATCTTTTATCTCATCCTCACCATCCTCAAATTCATCATCCCGCTCGATCCTGGGTGCCACCCAGAAAACCGATGCCCCCTTGTTTACAATGTGATCGTTTATAAAAGCTTCCATCTGCGGCCTCTTTATCTCCGGCACCATAAAAGTTGAAACAGGTTTTCTCCCTGCGGGTCCTCTTGCGATAGTGACTATGTCAAGGTCACCGTACAGAGTCATGGCCAGAGTCTGCGGAATAGGAGTCGCGGACATGAGAAGAAAATCGGATGCCGGATCTTTCTCCTGAAGAGCGACACGCTGTTTCACACCAAACTTATGCTGCTCATCAATAACCACCATGCCAAGCGATTTGAACTTAACAGATGGTTGAAGGAGTGAATGTGTGCCTGTCAGGAAACGCAGTTCTCCGGTATACAATCTCCGGACGATTTCTTTTCGCCGGGCCCCCGGGGTCCCTCCTGTCAGTATCGCCGACTCAATTCCCAGCGCTGAAAGGTATTTACTTAAAACAAAATGGCTCTGTGCCGCAAGCACTTCTGTTGGAGCCATCCATGCCACCTGTAACCCTTCATTAAGCGCCGGAAGACAGGAAAAGAATGCAACAAGGGTTTTCCCGCACCCCACATCCCCCTGAAGCAACCTGTGCATTCTGTCAGGTTTACAGGCATCACTGTAGAGAACATCTATGGCTTTCTGCTGGTCATCTGTCAATTGAAACGGAAGAGTCCGTCTGAAACGTTCCGGAAGCTCACCGGCTTTCATACGCCTCCCGGGCATCTCAAATTTACGTCTGCTGAAACGCAAAGAGAGCGCTACCCTGTATAATTCCTCATATTTTATTCTTTGCCGGTATAGAGAAAAACCCTCCATCGAAGATGGAAAATGAATTTCACGAATACATCTCTCCAGAGGAGGAAACTGCAGCCTGCTTTCCAGCTGCTCAGGAAGAACCCTGGGATAATGCCTGAGATTTTTGAGAATCCACAAGACTGCTTTGCGGAAAAGTCCTTGCGCCAGACCCGCATCCCTCATTGCAGATGTCAAACTGTACACCGGCACATACTTTACCACTTCCAGCCCCCCGACCTCCGGTACCTTATCGGCCATAGGGTGAACCATCTGATAATGTATATACCTCGAAACCTTCCCCGTTACCATCAGCTTCATCCCCGGCTCAAAGGCATTACGGAGATAACCTGAACCCTGAAACCAAAGCAGCTCTATCTGTCCGGTCCCGTCCTCTATCTGTACCCTGAACTTTTGCCTCCGCCCCTTTTCCAGCCTCACACGCTTTACTGTCCCGCTTACTGTACAACTTTTATCAAGATATTCACCAATAGTGTTCAGCGGAACCACCATGGAGCGATCTATATATCTGCGGGGGAAGGTATAAAGCAACTCACCAATGGTCTCTATTCCCGATTCCTGAAGAGCCTCGACCCTCCTGGGTCCCATCCCCGGCACCAGAGAAACCGGAGAAAGAAAATCCATCATCGCTTCAACACTTCTTTTCACCATAAGATCTTGATTTAAATGTTTAATAGAGAGCCAGACTGGAACATCAAAACAGGAAAATACATACTGCGGTTCATTATTTCAGGAAGGGCCTGTGGAGTAAAATGTCCGGTTGGCTGCAATGAGCCAACCGGACCTACGAAAGAAGTACTACGGAGAGAAGAATAGAAACAAACTATTACTAATATATCTTAAATAAGGAAAAGGCGCTGTGACGGGCGTCACAAAAAACCATTTTTTTTTAAAAAAAAGGTCTATCCGGATTTCCATCCGGTACAGATAAACCGCGGAATACACTGAACACTGAAATTAGATGTTACCAAAAAAACTATTTGTGATAGCTTCTGTGCCGGATAATAGAAACCGCCCTGTAGATCTGCTCCATCAGAAGCATGCGGGCGATTTCGTGAGTAAAAGTCATTGAGGAAAGTGAAAGCAGCAGATTCGCCGATTTTTTTACTGAAGGGCTCAGGCCTGTGGGCCCTCCGATAACAAAGGTAATTTTACCGGTTACCGATGTCACATACTTTGAAAAAGCCACGGAATCAAACTGACGTCCTTCCTCGGAAAGAACAACAGTGTGGCCGGGATCCTTCTTAATGAGCTCTGCGATTTTGCGCCCCTCACTCTCAGGATCACTATCCCTGATTTCAACTACCTGCAATCTGGCATCATGAGAAATTCTCTCGATATAATCCTGCACCAAAGTGATGAGGGAACGATCCTTCATTTTCCCTGTAGCAATGATTTTCAGATTTAGAACAGTTTCGGCCATTCAGTATAGCAGTCAGGAGCGGATAAAGGGTTTTTTGAGTTCCTCAAGAATGCACACTGCCAGCCAATGCAGATAGGAAGCTCTTGCGGGGATAAGCATATCTGATGTTGGTGAATCAAACCCTTTCAGAAGGCTCTCGAATCTGTGGGCCTCTTCCTTGAATTCAGCGAGCGTTTTACTGGTTTCAGGATCGAAAGATTCCGATTTGTCAGTAGACAGAATTGTGATATGATCGATGCAGATGTAGAGGTGCTGTGCATTTTCTTTTTGAGGACAAGCCGCCACCATGTTGAGACATTCAAGAAAATAGTTCAGCAGATTCTGCATTTTGAGGTAAAGAGAGAGATCGGGCGAACTGAAAACAACAGCATCAAGGACGCCGTTCTTCTTTTGTAAAGAACGTCCCGAATTTGTCGGGGAAACCCGGCTTTTCTTTTTTGAGTCCATATTCAGTTAGCAGTTTTTAGAAATTCACAAAATTGCGTCTCTTATTCGAAGATATGATACGGAGATTTAATTTGTCAAATGAATACTAAGCTTTGTTTGAAATAATAACTGAAATTTGAAAATTTCGTTCAAACGATTATTTCTTAAAAATATAGATCTTTTGTGAGTCTGAGGATTTTCTTTCATCACCTTGCAGTGCAAAAAATGGCCCAATACATGTGAAAAGAGTTCGCATGTTTGGAATTAGATTTGCAGGTTCTCAAAAAAAGCTTCTAACAGCTATGTTGCCTATGTTTTTTTCAGCGAGGTCAAAATCGTGAAATTCGCAGATCTGATAAAGCGGGATTTAGTCAGCACTCAATTAGTATCCGATAAAAAAGAGGCTGTCATCAGAGAGATAGTCGGCAGAATAGCTCATGTAAAGAAGATAAAAAACACCGATGTAATTATAAAAAAGCTTCTGAAAAGAGAGAAAGAAAGCTCTACCGGGCTTGAATCCGGAGCGGCTATTCCCCACTGCAGAATGGAGGGGCTCAAAGAGGCGGTCCTTTTTGTAGGTATCTCAAAAAAAGGAATCGATTTCCAATCTATAGACCACAAACCAGCCCATCTGTTTTTCCTTTTTATAACACCCCTTGGAGAAACAGCAACCCATTTAAAGATTCTCTCACGCATAAGCCTTATCCTGAAAAATGAATCACTTGTAAAAAGACTCATTGCGGCACAGAACGATAAAGAACTGTATGAAATAATGCTTCTGCAGCGTACAGACAAAGAAAGCTACATCTCTCTGGATATCCATCAGGTCTTTCAGGAACTTGGAACCGGGCCCGATGGACTAAGTGACTCAGATACTGAAAGCAGATTAAAAGAGTATGGCTTTAATGAACTGAAACAGGGAAAGAAAGCATCGCTACTGGTAAAATTCATTGGAAACTTCACGAATCTTCTGGCCCTGCTTCTGTGGGCCGGTGCAGCACTGGCTTTTGTGATCAATCTTAGTGTTGTCGGATGGGCGATAATTCTTGTGATAATAATTAACGCGCTCTTCAGTTTCTGGCAGGAATTCAAGGCTGAAAAAGCAATTGAGGCTCTCAAGGAACTAATCCCAAGCTATGCCAGGGTAATCCGGAACGGACAGGAAAAAAGGGTACACAGCAGAGAGGTGGTCCCCGGAGACATAGTTATATTCGATGAAGGAGATAACATTCCTGCCGATGCCCGCTTGATTTCGGCCCACGAACTTCGTGTTGACAATAGTGTTTTTTCCGGTGAGTCCCGCCCGGGCTACAAAACTTCCAGCATGTTTCATCACTCTGAAGAGTTTGTCTGGACAGAGATGCCAAATCTTGTCTTTGCGGGCACAAGTGTTGTCTCGGGAAATGGTTCGGCAGTGATCACCGCAACCGGTATGGCTACAGAAATCGGTAAAATTGCATCACTGACCCAATCAGTGCAGCAGGAGCTTAGCCCTTTACAGATCGAAATTAACAAGTTAAGCAAGATAATTGCTCTTGTCGCTATGGCACTGGGCCTGATTTTTCTGGCAGTCGGAACATGGGTGGCAGGATTATCCCTGACTGCATCCGCTTTCTTTGCCATAGGTATAGTAGTGGGAAATATTCCGGAAGGTCTTCTGCCCACAGTTACTCTTTCCCTTGCAGTCGCGGTCCAGCGGATGTCAAAAAGGAATGTGCTCATAAAGAAGCTCTCTTCTGTAGAAACTCTGGGATCAACCAGTGTAATCTGCACCGATAAAACCGGAACACTTACTACAAATCAGATCAGCGTCAGAAAAATCTGGATCAACAACAAAATCATAAACGTTACAGGCAGCAGCTACGAACCCTCAGGGGAATTTTTATACGACGGGCAGCAGTATTCCAGAGAACTCCTTAATACAACCGACATGCAGCTGCTCTCTCAGACATCAATTCTCTGCAGCACCGCAAACCTCTTCTCCCCCACAGAAGAAAAAAACTACTGGTCTATCTCCGGTGACCCCACAGAGGGTGCTTTACTTGTCCTTGCCGGTAAAGCAGGCGCAGATGTCTCAACTCAGCGCAGCTCATTCCCGCTTCTGAAACGTTTTCCTTTTGAATCCATCAGAAAGCGCATGAGCTCAATTCACCAACTCCCCGGTACAGGACGCAGGGCCTTTGTAAAAGGTTCCCCCAGGGAGACCATAAATCTTTGCACCAGTGTGCTGATTGACCAGAAACCTGTTCCGACTCAGGAATCCCATATCTCTGAACTCTGCCGGACTGTTGACAGCTTTGCCAATGATGGCCTGCGGGTACTTGCACTTGCTTTCAAAGATATTGATAACCAGACAAATCTCGAAAGCCTTACCAATGAAAGCGTCGAGAAAGACCTCACACTTATCGGCATTACTGCCATGTACGACCCGCCCAGACCCGAGGTCGAAGCTGCAGTAAGAGAATGCCGTGAAGCAGGTATACGGATAGTAATGATCACGGGGGATTATGAGGTTACAGCCTTATCAATAGCAAGGCAGGTCGGCATAGTAATCAGTCCCGAGGCCAAAGTGATAACAGGTGCGGCCCTGAGTACCATGTCTGATGAGATGCTCAAGGATGCACTCAGGGAAGAGGTCGTCTTTGCAAGAGTTAATCCTGAACATAAATACCGCATTGTCGGCACATTCAAGGATATGGGCAACACAGTAGCAGTGACCGGTGATGGGGTAAACGATGCGCCGGCTCTTAAGCGGGCTGACATCGGAATAGCAATGGGAATCAGGGGTACCGATGTGGCAAAAGAAGCAGCCGATATGATCCTCTCAGATGATAACTTTGCAAGTATCGTTGCAGGCGTAGAAGAAGGAAGGGCGGTTTTTGATAATATCCGCAAGTTTATCATCTACATTTTTGCGCACCTGGTCCCTGAAGTCGTGCCCTTTGGAGTATATGCGTTTTTCAGAACGCCTGTACCTATTACCCCCTTGCAGATACTGGCCATAGATCTGGGTACTGAGACACTTCCCGCTTTGGCGCTTGGAACAGAGAACCCGGAGCCAGATATTATGAAACAGCCACCCAGACCCCGCACCAGCGGCCTCATTACAAGAAAAGTACTCTTAAGAGGTTACGCTTATCTTGGCCTCCTTAATGCCATCTTTGTGATGATAGCATATTTCTGGGTACTTTTCCGGGGCGGATGGCAGTTTGGTGTACAGCTTGAACCAAATGACACTACTTTTGTTAATCCACTTCACCTTGAAGCAACAACTATCGTTTTTGCAGGCATAGTTATAATGCAGTTTGCAAACCTTATGACTATAAGAAGCGAGAAGAAAACAGTTTCCCAGATAGGGTTTTTCTCAAACAAGCTAATCTTCTGGGGAATCGCCTTCGCGCTTGTCTTTACTGCGGCTGTAATTTACATCCCGTTTCTTCAGCAGATATTTAACACCACTGCTCTTGGGGTCGTAGAATGGACAGTATTGTTTCTATTCATGATGATTATCTTTGCAATTGAAGAAACCAGAAAAATAATCGTCCAGAGGACATTAATGGAAACAACACGAAGGAGGCACAGAACGCAACTGAAACCGGCTTAAAACTAAGGCCGCTCTGAGCAGAAAAAAAAATTCCTTATGGTGCCAGAATAGGATTGGATTAGACTGAAATACTACCGGAAATTTTTGCGATTTACCCTCTGATCCTTGGGTGTCTCCTTCTGTTCTGAATAATAAGTGGCCTGCCATTGAAAACCGGGGTCTTTAAGCTTGGCAGGAAAGTACTCCTTCACTCCATCCATCAAAACAGAATCCAGGACACTGTTATGAAGACTGGCAGTCTCTCGAAGGTTATCCAGGTTCAGGCCTGAAACTCCGCTGAGGTCAGCCCCCTGAAAATATGCACCCTTGAGACTGGCGTTTGTAAGCTTGGCGTTCTTCAGTTTTGTGTGTTTTAAATAGGCATACTTCAGATTGGCTCCAGTCAGATCAGCTCCATCAAGGATTGCTGAACGCAGATCAGCAGATTCAAGATTTGCATTACTGAGATTTGCACCGGAAAGATCAACACTCTTAAGATCATATCCGCGTAAATCAACCCCCGAGAGATCCTTCCTTCCATTATAGATTAATTTGGAAAGGCTTTCGCTTTCAGGGGGTAGTTTTCTCTTAAACCCGTTCATTTCAAGCAGTTGCTGGCTGTCGGGTCCCGACGCGCAGCTCTGCTGATAGCTGATACGGGAAAGCTCTGCCCTGAGCTCATATTCACTCATACACTCTGTCTTTTTCCCGTCAATATACCCGTAAACCAGCTTAACAGGTGGTTTCCCGGTTTCTGAAAACTGCTGTTTCATGGAATCGATACAGAGATAAATTCCTGAATCCTCTGAGAATGCAGCAGACAAGATCAGCAGAAGAGAGATTGAAGCAAAGTGAAAATAATTCATTTTTTCTCCGATACCTGTCTTATGCATCTGGGAGGGATGAAGTGCAACTCGCGCTGATACAGGTGCATAAATAAGGTGATTATACCTGAAAGTCGCAGTTGGGGAGAACAAAAAACCGAAAGCAACTGCGATTTTCAGGTTATAAGATTAGAGGCATTTACGCCTCTGATCGTTCACTTTATTTTCAAATCAGCTGCATGTACAATTCTTCGTACTTAGATGCTATGGTTTCAATATCAAAAGACCGGACACTTTCCAGACCGTTTTTAGTAATCTGTTTGCAAAGCACGGTATCGGCAAGGAGCTGATTAATCGTTTCCCCAAGAGATGAAGCACTGCAGAGCAGGCCATTTTTTCCATCCGTGATTATCTCTTTGACTCCGGCATTAGCTGTAGCAACAACCGGTGTACCGCAAGCCATGGATTCAAGTACAGGTACCCCGAAACCTTCATAAGAACTGGGCAGACAATAGATCCAGGATCTCCTGTACTCCTCCACCAGCTCATCCTCGCCTAACCTTCCTGCATAGATAATGTTAGGGCCGGAAAATGGCTGAGGGCCGACGATCTTCAGTGTACATTCAGGGTTTGCAGGCAGAACATCCTTTACAAATTTCTGAACCAGCAGCCGTCCTCTTTTGCGGCTATCGAGATCACCGATGAAAAGTATCGAAGGATGCCTGGTTTTTTCAGAAGTCCCCGGGTTATATTTATCAAGAGGGACACCGCAGGGAATACATCTTTTGACCAGCGGAAGGCTCCTGAAGGTGCTCTCGGAAATAGCGGCAAAAGAACCCCGCTTCAGGCAGGAAACCCATTCAAAAAAATAAAACAGTGACTGATACATAAAACGGCCGGGATTGGCCGCATGGATCGCCTCCTGCAGTGCCGTGCCGTAGAATGTCCTTACACGTCGCCGTTCACCTTTACAAAGGTAATCATCGCCGTGATAATGCAGGATATCAAACGGTTCTTTATCAGACGATCTGAAAAGAATTGCCGGTTTGAACTTTTTGAAAAGGCGCGTCCCGTTCCCCCATGAGAGATGGATATGATCATAGAGCGCATCAGATGGCGCGGGGCTGAAGCTAAAGACAGTGACCTGATGATTTTTGCGTACAAGGGCCTGAGCAAGCCTGTGTACCTGTACCGAGACACCGTTTGGCTGATCTGAGGGGAGATTTTTGTTGAAAAATGCGATCTTCATAATCAGTAAATCAGTAATTTCCTGAACCGTATACCTCCATAGACAAGTGCCGCGGTCAGCACAAGAGGGGCAAGCGCTACAGAAATGGTATCAAATAAAAATCTTTCCGGATTCACCTTTTTAAATCCAGTCCTTTTTATCCCAAGCCCCAGAATCAATGCAAGAACCAGACTCGCGGCCCATCTTGACAGACTGCGAACCGGGAACAACGACAGGCAGAGAAAATACGAACACAGAAGTCCCGCTATTGCAGGAGGAAACGGTGAACGGATATGTTTCCGGTAAAGCTCCGGATGCTTCC
The DNA here is from genome assembly GCA_012515615.1 of Fibrobacter sp. Taxonomy (GTDB): domain Bacteria; phylum Fibrobacterota; class Chitinivibrionia; order Chitinivibrionales; family Chitinispirillaceae; genus JAAYIG01. Next base: position 16,217 of record JAAYYB010000003.1, on the reverse strand, counting down.
GGAAAAGTAAAGGATCAAATCTTCTGTTCCAGCAGTTCTTAAGCAGGTCCCATTTTTCCCAGTGACGGAACCGGTGTTCAACCCTGATCCCGGGATTGTAGTCGATTTTGCCCCCTGTCTTGATAACAGAAAAAGCGAGATCAACGTCCTCTCTCTGGACTGTAAACCGTTCATCAAACCCCCCGGCATCCAGAAACACCTTTTTCCTGTAGAAAATGTTGTTGGTCCTGTACCCGGGTTTTTCCAGACGGCGGTATTCCCGGTGAGTGCCGGTAAGCAGCCCGGTTTCTTCTATTGTTGTCAACCCCTCTACAGCCGCAGTTTCTTTGTGCTCATCAAGATATAAGGTCCCGTTCTGCAGCCAGTCAGTCATCGGAACACAGTCATCATCAATGAAAGCGGTAATTTCCCCAATTGATTTGGAAACGCCCAGGTTACGTTTGGCGCTGATACTTCTGTTTTCCAGATAGTGCCACTGAGCCCTTGGATATTTCTTTTTCAGTTCCTCTGGTGAGTAATCTGTTACTACCAGAATTTCATATACCCCGTCAAACTGCTGCCTTAAGATCCCGTCGAGCAGTCCGGATATCAGCGCGGGCCGGTGGGATGCGATTATTATGGAAACTTTTGGAGCCATGTCTATTAACAGTATAATTAATCCTGGATTAATGCAACAGCCGCATAAGCCTTAAACTTACAACAGAAATAGACATGTTCAATTTAATATTTTATACCTATTAAGTGTTCTTTCCCGGTTAATTATGAATCCGGGCTCATTTTTATCAGATTTTTACATATATTATAGGGAAACAGAAGCCAGAGTTTTTATTTAAGGAGAAATTATGCATCTGAAACTCTCATCAGCAGTAATATTGTTGAGTTTTGTCATGAATTTATGGGCCGCAGGCGACATGGTGCTTACTCTTGATGACGGTAGTGATGCCATACTGCATGAAGATAAAACCTGGGGGTTCGCAAAGTTTACAGTCAGCACAGGTGATGAAGAAGATATATATATAACCATTGATGACGGGCGGACGATATGTTTGAAGACAGATAACACATGGGATTTTACAAAAGCCAAACCGCCTCAGAAAAAATCATTTGCCGAGCTTCCTACTGTTCAGGCTACCGGAACATCCACACATCCGGTGTTGGATCAGGCAGTTCAGTCTGCAACTCAGACGGCATTAAAAAGAGCCGCGGATCGTTTGACCCCCTATGCAAAAAAATCAAAACTCACAAACAAGTACCTTATCGCATGCATCAAAAATGAGATCGGTGAAGGGGGAGCAGAAGTAAGTTACAAACCCGGATGGACTGCTCTGGCAAAAGTAAGCCTCGAAAAGATTCAGGTCAAAAAGATTCTGGAATGTGTGGAAACCCAGATTGACCTTGCCACTCCGGCAACTCAGGATTCTACAAAAGCAGCTTCAAAGTAAACAGCCCTCTCAGGGCTGTTTACTGCGGCTCACACTCGTTTTGAGCTCAGCGGTAATCAGGGAGGCTTTTTCCGGAACAGCCACTTCAACGGTGGTGTACTGTGATCTCCAGACCTCTCCGGACGGGAATGTCACTGTGCTCCTGTAAACAAGCAGATGTTTGCCGGGAGAGGCAAGGAAAGTTACACTGCCTTCAGGATACAGGACAAAACCGGTACTTGATCCATTTGAAACGTTAAGAAGACTTCCTTCATACGTATAGTTCTTAAAACAGGAAAATGTAATAAAAGAGAGATTCCGCTGATGATTTCCCGATGCAAGAGCTGCATGTTCCGGATTTACCGAAGCACCGGAGACAAAAAAAGTCTTATTCCACAATCCCAGATACTCAGCTTCAGTCAGTTCTTTGCTCTTCAGGTTAAAAATGTAATTATCAGAACTGAAGCTTTTAACACACCTCTCGATTCCACCGATAATGGCATTGACTTGCGGTGAAACTTTTTTTGAACCGGCAGTGACCCACGCTAAATAACTTTCAACCTCTTTTTTCCATAAGCCCGGTTCCAGAAACTTGGACCTGTTGGCATCTGGAATTTTCTCTGTCGGGGACACTTTCAGAAGCGCTGCAGAATAATTCAGGTAGGCTTCTTTAAGATTCCCGCTGGCTTCGGCTTTCTTAGCATTCTCAAGATGTTCAGAAGACTTACTGCAGGAAAGTATGGCTGAAAAGAGTACAAAGAGGAAAAGAAAAAGTATTCTCCTCATCATTATCCCCCTTGAATGCCTTGTTTTATGGTTTGAATTCTCTTACCTGCTTTAAATATAAGCGATCAGCAGATAAATTGCACATTCCACAAAAAACTGGCATTATTTTTGTCGGCTATTCCTTTTTCAAGGCTCTCATGTTATCATTTAAAATCAACACTTTAATTTGCTGGAACTATATTCTTCATACAAAAATAGTAATGATCAAGGGAGATCTATGAAATCAAAGACAGCTGCGGAGAAGCCTGAACCGCGGGTACAAAGTGGTGTGTCACTTTTTACCGATTTTGACATCTATCTTTTCAAAGAAGGAAATCACTACCGGCTTTTCGAGAAACTGGGTGCACATCTTATGACCGTTAACGGTGTTAGCGGTACCTACTTTGCAGTTTGGGCACCAAATGCCAAAACAGTCTCTGTTGTGGGCGATTTCAATTTTTGGAACCCGGAATCTCACCCGCTTCTTTCCCGATGGGATGGATCGGGAATATGGGAAGGTTTTATCCCCGGTATAGAAGCAGGAACCCTTTATAAATTTCACATCGATTCCAACTTTAATGGCTACCGTGCCAATCGAGGTGATCCCTTTGCCTATTTCTGGGAAGAACCCCCGAAAACATCTCCAATTGTCTGGAATCTTGACTATGAATGGCAGGACCAGCAATGGATGAGTGTGCGGAAGGAAAAAAACAAGCTCTCCGCCCCAATCTCCATTTATGAAATTCACCTCGGATCCTGGCGAAGAAAGAAAGATGATCAGCCCTTCTCATATCGGGAGATGGCACCGGAGCTGGCTGATTACATAAACAAAATGGGGTTTACACATGTAGAATTCCTTCCGATTATGGAACACCCGTTCTACGGCTCATGGGGGTATCAGACAACCGGCTATTTTGCACCAACGAGCCGCTACGGAACACCTCAGGATTTCATGTACCTTATCGACTATCTCCACCAGCAGGGAATCGGTGTAATTCTTGACTGGGTACCATCTCATTTTCCCGGTGATGAACACGGACTGGCCTACTACGATGGAACATGTGTTTATGAACATTCTGACCCCAGAAAAGGGTTTCATCCCGACTGGAAGAGCTTTATCTTCAACTACGGGCGAAACGAGGTCCAGGGATTTCTTTTGAGCAGTGCTATTTTCTGGCTTGAAAAATTCCATATAGACGGCCTGCGGGTAGATGCGGTGGCATCAATGCTCTACCTCGATTATTCCCGTAAAAACGGAGAGTGGATCCCAAATACCTTTGGTGGAAGAGAAAACCTTGAAGCGATAGCATTCCTGAAGAAATTCAATGAAGAAGTGTACAAGGCCTTTCCAGATGTGCAGACAATAGCAGAGGAATCTACAGCCTGGCCCATGGTCTCCCGTCCGGTTTATGTCGGTGGTCTGGGCTTTGGAATGAAATGGAACATGGGGTGGATGCACGATACTCTTACCTACATGAATAAAAATGCGATCTATCGCAAATACCATCACCATGAATTAACCTTCAGTATGCTTTATGCCTTTACAGAAAACTATGTGCTTCCGCTCTCTCATGATGAAGTGGTGCACGGGAAAGGTTCTCTTGCCAATAAGATGCCGGGGGATGACTGGCAGAAACTTGCCAACCTGAGACTGCTTCTCACTTATCAATTTTTGCATCCCGGCAAAAAACTCCTTTTTATGGGTGCGGAATTCGCCCAGTGGACCGAATGGTCTCACGATCACGCTCTGGAATGGCACCTGACACAATGGGACAGACACAGCGGCATCCAGCTCCTGGTAAAGGACCTCAACCGCATATACAAACAATACCCGGCCCTTCACGAACTTGATTTCGACGGAAGAGGGTTTGAGTGGATGGACTGCAATGACTGGGAAAACAGTGTCCTTACATTTGTCAGAAAAGGCACGGAACCGGATCAGGTAATACTTGTGGCCTGTAACTTTACACCAGTTCCCAGACTCCTTTACAGAGTAGGAGTTCCTCTGGCAGGCTACTGGGAAGAGGTCCTCAACAGCGATGCCAAAGAGTATGGCGGTGGAGGAGTGGGCAATGCCGGCGGTGTCAATTCTGAAGAGGTCACCTGGTTTGGAAGAGATCAATCGGTTCTCATTACACTGCCCCCGCTTGCAATTACAGTGTTTAAATACCGCAAAGAATAACACTTAAAAGTTCTGTCATAAAAAAGCCCCGCAATCCGGGGCTTTTTTAAAGCCTGCAGGTTTATTTATCCTGATTTACGCCCGAATGTATTTTTCTACTTTTCACCTCTAAATCAGTTTTCAAAATGACAGACAAAACAAAATCTCAAGTCGATTCGGCTCAGAAAAAAGCTCCCGGGGAAAAAATTGAGTTTGCGAAATACCTCCCGTTATCACTTGCTGTTTTCTTTCTGATTTTTTACGGAAAATTTCTAAGCGGCAGCGCTTCATTGTGGGAAGATGTTGTCGAACAGGCATACCCCAACCTGATGTTTACTTTGCATAGTATAAAGGATGGGCTGTTCCCTTACTGGACCCCTTACGTCTTCAGCGGAATGCCTTTTTTTGCCGACGTGCAGGCCAACATGTTCTACCCCCCATACTGGATTCTGCTCATTCTTTCCACTTTTACCTCATCTCATACACTGCTGCTCTCCTCATTCATCGTCATCCATGTGCTGTGGCTGGGGGTTGGAGTTTACCTTCTCTCAAGACATTTTGGATTCGAGCGGATTTCTGCTCTCTTTACAGCAGTTGCATTGATGTTTACAGGGTACATCTCACTTCACATAATCCATTTTATTTACATTTACGCAATCTCCTGGTTCCCCGTTACTTTTCTTTTTCTTGACAAAGCGTTCAAGACCGGCAGTTTCCGGTCTTGTCTGCTCTCTGGTCTGTTCTTCGGAATCTCTACTTTCGAGGGATATCCACAGTCAAATCTGCACTTCGCTTATGTGCTTGCGGCATGGACAGTGCTGGTAACAGTAAGAAACTGGAAATCCCCACTTACGATGAAATTGCTCTATGGCGGCTATTATGCTCTGGTGATGTGTATCGGGCTGGGACTGGCGGCAATACAGTATCTGCCGTCGGTAGAGATGATGAGAGAAAGTGTAAGGCAGGCACTGGATTTCCAGGCGGCATCAATAGGGTCAATTCCATTCAGAAATCTTCTTACCCTTATCACCCCGAAATTCTTCGGCTTCGTAAGCGGGGGCTCGATGAGGGAAGCGGTTTACTGGGGATTCCCCCAATCTTTTCTTTTCTGGGAAACCAATGCGTTTGTCGGTATCACAACGCTTCTTCTGGCAGTAAGAGCAGTATTTGACACTCGTAGAAATCCGGCAGTCATCTTTCTTCTGGTTATCGCATCCCTTGCACTTCTGCTCTCTTTAGGGCAGAACACACCGCTCTGGTATCTTGTGTTTAATTACGTTCCAGGGTTCGGCGGGTTCAGGCTTCCAGGCCGTTTCATCTCCTGGTTTTCCTATATGGTGATTTTTTTGGCCGGCATAGGCCTGAATTCAATATTAAAAAACAGCACCGATCCCCACACAGGCAGTAATTATTTCAAAACCATAGCTGCAATCAGTGGAGCAATTGCTCTCGGACTTATCCTTTTTCTCTCAGGCGCATTTAGAAATTCTGAATATTTCCAGTACGAAAAAGTTCTGAAAAACTCGACTGAAGCAGCCGGGTTTGCTATTTTTTCAATTGCTGTAAGCCTGTTATTAATCTGGCTGGCACTGTTCAGGAAAAACAGGGCAGCCTATGGATTTGCTATTGTAGTCTTTACCTTTATTGAGCTTTACACATTCGGAAACTCTTTTGGCGGGACCAGGGTGAGTTTCGAACAGTTTTACAGAACCGGAATAAACGCGCCGTTAAAGGAAAAACTCAAGGATCAGGGACCGTTCAGAGTGCAGAGCCGGCTTTACCAGGGTCAGGGCAAAGGCGAGATGCTGCTTCCACGAAACCTTGGCAATGTCCACCAGATCCCTCTTACAGAGGGTTACAATCAGTTTCTTCTCAAAAGGTACAGTGATCTTTTAAACTACGTCAATGATACTGTCAGCCAGAATCTCCTTATGGTCAAGTACAAGAAGGTTCCGGGTCAGCCTGCATTTTATGAACTCAAGCCGCCTCCCCGTTTCTACTGTTCCCCTTATGTACGGGTAATCGAAAACACCGATTCTGTACGTGCATTTCTTAACTCCCCCTCTTTTATTCCCGAAAGAGACATAGTCATTGAAGAGAAACCGGCGATTGCAACCGATACTGTGAACGGTTCAGCATGCCAGATTAAAACCATACATGATGACGCAAACAAGATCGAACTGCAGGTAAGTGTACAGGGCAATACATTCCTGTTTGCCAGTGAGATATACTATCCGGGCTGGAAAGTCTTTGTCGATGGTAAAAAGAGCAGGCTGTATGCTGCCAACCTTGCTTTCAGAGCGGTCCCGCTTGAAAAAGGGGATCACAGGGTAACAATGCAGTATGACTCGGGGTCTTTTAAAGCAGGTATGGCAACCACGCTTTCACTACTTCTTGTGATATTTATACTGCTTTGGAATAAAATACCACTGCCTCCACGACTGCTGAAACCATGGATCGGACTGGTAAAAGAGAACAAATAGCGGAAATTTGAGGGAAAACGGGTACGCCAGAGAGGCATACCCAATTACTATTATCAGCTTTTTGCTTCGGATTTTACTCTGCGCGGGCGTTTTTTTCCAAATGAGCTCTTGAAAATCTTTCCACGCTTTGACCTTTTGTCACCTTTACCCATATCATTCCTCCTGAAAAAAAAATTATCGTTCAAACATCAAGGCTCATAAAATATTATTTGCTAAAGCCTGATGCTAAAATTCTCTAAATCAGATGAAGTCACAACTGGCACTGTTTGTGATCTACAATGTTGTATGCAGGCAGTAATATTCATTGGAATACAGGGCTCAGGAAAAACTACATTCTTCAAAGATGAATTCTTCAGAACCCATTTGCGGATCAGCCTCGATCTTTTCCGCACCAGATACAGAGAGGAAAAATTCCTTCAGACCTGTTTTGACACTTCAATGCGGTTTGTCATTGATAATACAAACCCCACGGTACCTGACCGTGCACGGTACATCAGGTTAGCTAAAGACGGCCATTTCAAAGTAATCGGATATTTTTTTGATTCTCCTCTCGAAGATGCCCTCAACAGAAATGCGATCCGCTCAGAAAAAGAGATCATACCAGAAAAAGGAATCAGAGCGACACATAATAAACTGCAGGAGCCGACTCTGGAAGAAGGTTTTGATGAGCTTTACAGAGTCACTATAAATCAACAGGGATTATTTGTAGTTGAATCTATCAACAAATAATCCCTGGAAGCCTTGAAATCAGCGGATAAGGAATTTACCGGTTACATTCTCCCCGCTTGTCCTCAACTGAGTGATATATATGCCGCTCCTGTTAACTGGAATACCGGAAAAGGCCCTGTTTATTCCCCTTACGGCTTCTCTGCTGCATTTGTAAATACACCTTCCGCTCAGATCATAGGTCAGGATCTCAAGAGGACCTGATACCGAAGAGATAAAGCAGACACTTGCGTCTTTTGAGCTGAATTCCATTCTGGAAAGAGAATTGTCCCCAAACCTGCCGCCCTTGCCGACAGATAAGCTGTTGCCGGGGGATGGCGCGGCTTTTTTCCAGTTGAGTGCTTCGCATCCAAACAGATTAAGCTTTTTCCTCTCAATTGAGTTTCCGCCGGAAACCTGCGGCCACGGAGATTCTGTACCGTATTTAACTATATCAATTACCATATAGGGAACAATCGATTCAGCCCCGTCCACATAAGGCTCACAAGGCATCTCCAGCCGGATCTCTTCACCATTGTCAGATATGTTGCCCGAAAAAGGAAATAGCCTGACTGACTCGGCAATTTTATAGGTGTTTCTGAAAACCGCCGCACTGACTGTATCAGAAAACAAAATTATAGCCTCGCCGGGTTTGATAGTGATATTTTGAGGAAAACTGAATGCAATACCTTCAACTTTCCAGGTATTAATCGGTCTTTCCGGATCATACATCGGTATAGATGATTCCGAGATATTGACTATCTCCAGAAACTCGATTCCATCCGGTCCATCATAATTGATTTCAGAAATCACAAGCGGTCCCACCAGGGGCTCTCCATTTTCAGATCCGAGTGTCAGGTCCTGCATTGATACAAAGAACTCCTCTCCGGAGGAATTTTCCACTCTTCCAAACGAAACCCCGTTTGCCGCCTCGGCATATTTGAAGCCATGGCATAATCCGGTCAAATTTCCTGATGTATCTGTTGAGAACAGGTAAGCCCCATCATCATGTGCATTAAGGGAAAAAGCGGTAGAACCTGCATCGAAATCATCTGAATCGAAAACAAGGTATGATTGCGCCTTGATGATCGTACCATCAGGGATCCGGTATTTTAGCGGTTCATCTTTTTCATCTGTTAAATACCATCCGCTGATATCTACCTCTTTCGTAGTAGGATTATAAAGTTCAATTGCGTCTTTCTGGGGTAGATCGGTATGAGTGAGAGCCTCATTTACTTTCACTTCCAGACTCTTCAGATCCCCGGGCTTATCGTCTTTGCCGGGGTTTCCATTGACCGCACTTGATGTCCTCCACCTTGATGGATCATCTGGATCTGTGGCACCGTCGGCATTAGAAACCACAAGTGAGAACCCGGCTCCATCCGCTGCTTCAGGCCATGGACTCACTGTGCCATAGCTCACAGAGAAGACCTCTTTCCCGTTACCCGTCAAAACCACCTTTTCTCCCTTATTGTCAAGGTGCCCTGTAAAAACACCAAAAGGGGCAACACCGTAGCGCTGTTTGAAACGATCACTGTTCCATGCCAGAACTATAAACTCCCCTGCCCCGATTTGTGACCCAGACGGGAAGCTGTAGTGAATTCCGGTCGTGAATGCATAGCCATCAAGAGAAACAGTCGAACTGCCGGTGTTCTTCAGTTCAATAAACTCATACTCATCCCCGTCAACTGTACCTTCAGCAAGGGGGTGGTAGTGAATCTCAGTAACAGTAACCTGCGCAGTTATCAGAGATACATAAGCAATCAGCATAGCTGCTGCTTTGATCATGCTTGAGCAATTTTTCCTCATAATACCCTCATTCAAATATAAATTTAATATTGTCAATAGCCAGATAGCCGGTATCAGGCGCACTCATAAGTTCCCCGGTACCATCAAACCGGGCACTTGGGGCAAAACCCAGCCCGCTTGCCGATGCCAGTACCTCTTTAAGAATATCGGGGCTATCAGCATCTGCCCAGGATGGATAAGAGATTTCATCTATACTGAATATATAAATTCTGCTGTTGGTACCGACATAAAAATCTGTCCAGCCGTACTCCGTATCTGCGCCGCTGTCCTGGTAAACGGGGCTGGATATGTAAAAGCTCATATACCTCTGGGCATCCGATTTCATTGTCACATGAATCTCTTTCACACCAGCCAGATCGGTGGTGCCATCAAACAATATTCCGACATTTGCCCATTCTGAATGTGAAGAGTTGTCCTCAATGGGATTGAACTCGAAGTTAAAAAGCAGATCCGCTTTTCCCCAGAGAGGATTTGCAGTATTGTGGATCACCTCTGTGATAGTACCATCCGAGGAATAAGAATAGACAAACGGCAGACTGCTCCCCGGTGTAAACTCAAAGTTATTTGTATGGTTTGTAATAAGGTAACCGGTCCCGGGGAACGGATCGGAATAATCTGATGTGTCCAGCGCCGGTTTTATACCATGAATGTAGTTGTAAAATTTTTCGTGAAGAGAGTTCACATCCCTTTTAAGTTTTTCCACTTCCATTCCCCATCTGGGGTTACTCACTACCGGATCATTGTCCAGAACACCTGAGATGATCCCCTGGTAACTATCGATTCTGGTTTTCAGTGTCTCAGGCCTGATCCATTTTGCCAGTAACTCCTCACCATATTTCACGAATTTATCCCATTGTGTTGAAGCCAGAAGCGATGTAAGCTTATCGCAGGCCGGCGGAATCACAGGGGTATTACCCCATACAAACATAGGGCTGCAGCTCTGAGGAGTTTCGTTCCAGTGGGGCACCTGGGCATCATAGGTAAAAGGATCGTTTTTCCAGAGTGAATTATCAAGGTCCCATGGAATAAGCCAGAATTTCCCACCCGGGCTTTCCTCCTCATAAACGAAATAATTGTGATTTGATGCATATTTAACAGAGGTCCCGTACCAGGCCATGATACCATCCCAGTTCTGAATCGCTCTGTCAACAGCTATATACCTTGTCCAATAATCAAGGTCGATAAAGGAAGAGATATTCAGAGGGAAATCATCTTTTGATGAGCCGTTGATTGCGTTGTAGAAATTAACCATCCCGCTGGCATCGCTGCTTTCTCCAGGATCATTGTTTGTCTTAAGACGCTGGGTGTAATAGTATTCATTTGACTTATGAGGCCAGGCTTCTTTGTAGAGGTTGCCATCACCGTACTCCGGCCACCTGGATTTTGTAAATCTTCCATCTATACACTCTACAGCTACGAAAAGTCCTTTAAAATTACCATTGAGGTATAACTTTATGTAGGCTGTGCGGGGACTGTAGATGCCCATCTTTCTGAAAAGCTCATAAGAGAGCATATCGTGCATCTTGCTCTCATCAGAAGACATGGAGTGCAGATTAAGTTCCTTCATCTCATAAAACCTTGTCGCATCTGTATATTTATTGAATTTCACTTTCATGGAAAATTTCCTGCATTCCGGTTTGTCAGCCCTCGTTCCCTCCTCATCAAAGCAGTTGGGCAGAGAATAACCAGAGCCTTTGTACCTCAGGCCGACAGTACCGTAAGAGTCACCATTAAATTCCATCTGTGCCGGAATGTAATTCTCCAGAAGAGCATCTCTTTCCATAGTAAGAGAATCTTCGCTGGTGATGGTGAAATGATATGAATGCACCTGTAAGGGATTAAACACATGAGCCCTGGGGTCGGGACGCATACCAATGAGAAGATCCCCGGTCATGCCGAAGGTTTCATAGTCCAGAGGGAAATACTCATCGTGCCTCAGCAGCAACTTTACCGATTCTGCCGCTGCGCTTTTTCTGACTGATGTTCGGGGTATTCCATAACTGAACATGCAGTTACTTCCAGACATGGCCCAGGTCCGGGTAATCTGCCTTGGCCCCTCTGAGAACCTGACCAGATAAATTCCAGAGGCTAAAGAAGGTACCTTAAAAGTTCTCTTTTCTGCATTCAGCCTGGCTTTCAGGACCACAGTACCATTGAGCCTGAAGATTGAAAACTGATCTACAGACTGTGCCTGCCTGAAATCAAAAATCCGCTGGTTAGCATAGTAACGCACTTTTGCCTTTCTTGAAACATCGGGTATTACTCCAGCGGTAAGCTCTCCCACATCAAGAGAAAATCTTCCCTCTGAATCCGTAGTGGTTCTAACAGATGTGTAGCCGACAGAAACTACTGCATTGGCCACCGGCACACCTGTATCATTACCGTTTACCACCACACCGTTTATAGTTTCCGCATAAATCTGGAAACAGGTAATTAAAACTGCCCAGGTAAGCGCCGCTGATTTTATAATATTTATGTTCACAATACCTCTAAACTTTAGTAGCAGGAAGGAGTAGATCAGTTTATTATATAGTAAGGCAGATAACTTTGCAGGTAAAACCAGTCTGGAATGAAAAATTTAACCGGATTTGTCCACACCGCGTAAATTAATTTGCTCTTTTACCTTCAACACCAGTTTTTTTATGAATAAAACGCCTCACATAAGATGTGATATACTGCTGGCCTATCCTTCAGAATCTGTAAACATTTTCGGATACATGATTCCGCTTGGCCTATCAAGCATTGCCGCGGTTCTTGAAGAGAACGGCTATAATGTTAAGATAATCGACTTCTCAACTTATACCGGAGACTTCCGCTACGATCTCTTCCGTATGAAACCCTCGATAGTCGGCATTGGAGGAACAACTCCGACCCGAAAGGGAAGTTTTCACATTGCAAGGCTTGTAAAAGAGGTCTCCCCTCACACTCCAGTGGTATATGGGGGTATACACGCATCATTTACAGCGGAAGACACTCTCAACTCTATTCCTGAAATCGACTATATCATTAAAGGCGAGGGTGAATTCTCTTTCCTTCAGCTTGCAGACATTCTCACTGGCAGAAGAGATGATCCACCGGGTTCGGTCCCTGGTATAGCATTCCGTGAAGATAATGGCATTTTCAGCACTAAAGCTTCACGAATCGATAACCTGAACATTCTACCCATGCCGGCAAGGCACCTGTTTGATAAAAAACCTGAGCTCAAACTTGACTTCTTTAATTTACCTGCAGAATTCATTATGACCTCGCGTGGATGTCCGGCATGTTGCAGTTTCTGTTCAGCGTCCAGGATGTTCCCCGGCGGCGTCCGCTTCAGGAGCGCGGAAAAAATTGGCCAGGAGCTTGAATCCATCCTCTCCAAAGGCAGTATCAAGGCACTTAAAATCTTTGACAGCACCTTTACATCTTCAAGAGAGCATGTTGAAAGCTTCTGTGCTGTGGTAAAAAAATTCAACCTTCTGTGGGAATGCGAAATCAGGGCTGATGACAACATAGACCTGCCCCTTCTCAAACTGATGAAGGAATCAGGGTGTTGTTACATAAATATGGGACTTGAAACCACCAGCGAAAACCTTCTGACCAAAATGGGCAAAAAAATTTCGGTTGCAAAGGTTGAGCAGGTGCTCCAGTGGTGTCGCTCACTTGAGATTAAAACAAAGGTATTCTTTACTTTAGGTCATCTGAACCAGAGCAGGCAGGAATGTATTGATGACATCGCTTACATGAAAAAGAGGAAAGAGGAAATTGATTTTTTTGCTACTACCATTGGCCTGAGAATCTACCCCGGTACTGCACTGGAAAAAGCTGTGGGTAAAGAAGGCCTGCTGGATCCAAATTTCTCCTGGGCAAATTACAACCCTCCTCTTTCCAATCTCATGCTCCTGGAATTCGGTGATGTTTTGATACTGCGCCAGAAGCATCTCGGCTTCTCTTTTCTCTCATCACTTATCATCCGCCTGCTCTCTCAAAAAACTGTGCTTTCGCCTGATTACATCTTCAACATCATTATCCGTCAGGGAATATCGAACCTCTTCAAATCTTTTCTCCTGAAAGTGCTCCACACTTTTCACATCCTTTTATGGTGGTTCAGAATCGGAACCGGGGTTATTGATTTAAATAGCCAAAAAGATGATGATGCAAGAAAAGTGATGGAAGCACAGAGCTGAAAATCCAGAAAACACAACGACAATTTGAAATTGAAGTGCATGATATGCCCAAGGTGTGCAACCTGTGCAAAAAATAATGTTGGCATATTAATTGAGACCAAAATCAGCAATCATTCAACACTTAGCTTGGAGGTAACCGATGCCGGTACGAACCGCAGAGGCGCTCTGGGAAGGAACGCTGATGAATGGTCAGGGTGTAATGAAAGTGAAAAGCGGTGTCCTTCAAAGTCCCTATAATGCAGCAATGCGTTTTCAGGATCAACCGGGTACAAACCCCGAAGAGCTCATAGGAGCAGCTCACGCTGGATGTTTCTCTATGCAGTTTGCTCATCTACTGGCCCAGAGCGGTTTCACCGCCAAACAGATTCATACCCGTTCCAGAGTGCATATCGAAAAAGAAGAGCGCGGCTTCAGCATCACAAAGATCGATCTCTTTACAGAAGCAACTGTTCCGGGGATTTCAGATGAGCTTTTTCAGGAACAGGCAAAGAGCGCTAAAAAGAGCTGCCCGGTATCGAAAGCTCTCTCTGTTCCCATAACTCTCGAAGCAACTCTAAAAAGCGAGAGCCGCCAGTGATTAAACTTTTTGATCAAATGTTAAGAGCTGCAAGATTCGATTCACATCTTTACGAAGAGGTTGAGGCCGACTCAACCGCACTGGTTCCGGCAATGACTGTCGTTGTGATCTCAAGTATTGCAGCAGGAATCGGCACTATTACCGAGAGGGGGCCATCGGGAATAGTAATCGGGACTTTCACCGCGCTGGCCAGCTGGTTTATCTGGTCGTTACTTACCTATTTCATCGGAACAAAACTTCTTCCTGAACCACAAACCAGAGCTGACCCAGGCCAGCTCCTGCGAACAATTGGATTTTCCAGCTCACCGGGTGTCATAAGGATTCTGGGTGTCATTCCTGCGCTTGGAATCGTAGCGTTTGCTGTATCGGCAGTATGGTCCCTTATAGCCATGGTGGTCGCAGTACGGCAGGCTCTTGATTACACCAGCACTGTCAGGGCTGTGATGGTCTGCATACTGGGATGGATTTTCCAGATAATTGCGCTTGCACTGCTGTATATTGTATTTCCTTAATACCTGACTTATGCATCCGGATTAGGGTGCATAAGTCAGGTAATAACCAGGAGGTAACATGAAACTTCACTACAGTTGGAAAGACTTTAATTCTGCTCAGAAGAAAGGAATTATCTCTCTTGCAGCGGTGCAAATTCTTCTCCTCACCGCCGCACTCATAGATATAGCCAGGAGACCAGCCCATGAAATAAAAGGGAAAAAACTATGGTGGGTGATGGTCTCATTTATCGATTTTCTGGGCCCCATGGCTTACTTTATTTACGGAAGAAAGAATCCTGATGACCGCAAGGATTTTATCTGATACCTGTCTTATGTATCCGTACGGGCGAAATAGGTATAAGCCAGGGAGCGGGGTGTGGTGGTCTTTCTCAACCCCCGAAAAATTCCATTATATCCTTAAATGCTACCGCGTGGATCTCTTTTGTTAAAGGAAACGTCTTTTCCCCGGGGTAAATCACATACACATCAGTCAGCCCCAAATCTTCTTGTGCAATACGCATCGACGGTGTAACTTTTGGAGCATCAGCCCGTTTGCATTCCACTCCTGTGATTTTACCATCTCTGATCATCAGTAGATCAATTTCAGCATTGTTATGTGTCGCCCAGTAATAAACTTCATCAGGCTTGTAGATAGAAATAAGTTCTTCAATAACGTAACCTTCCCAGGATGCCCCGCATTTGGGGTGGACAAGAAGATCCTTTTTAGACTTTATCCCAAGAAGCTGGTGCAGTATACCGGAATCCCTGAAATAAATCTTAGGTGATTTAACCTGCCTTTTCCTGATATTTGCATGCCATGGTTTTAACTGACGTATCATAAAAATATCTGATAACACATCAAGATATCTTCTGACAGTTGTTTCACCAATACCTAGACTGCGTGCCGGTTCTGCAGCATTCCATATTTGCCCATGATAATGGGAGAGCATGGTCCAGAACCGTAGTATCGATGAAGCAGGAATAGAGTACCCCAAAAGTCTGATATCTCTTTCTGCAACTGTCTTTATGTAATTTTTTTTCCAGATAACGCTGTCATTTTCGCTCTTTGCTCTGAAAGGAATCGGAAACCCGCCTCTAAGCCAATGGGTCTCATGGTTTGCTAATCCAGCTTCTGCCAGAGAAAAACCACGCATTTCGATTAACTCAATGCGGCCGGCCAGTGTCTCCGATGAACTCCGCTGTAAATCTGGTGATGCACTGCCGAGAATAAGAAATTTTGCTTTGGAAGGCGTACGGTCGGATAAAACCCGCAGTATCGGGAAAAGGTCAGGTTTTCTTTGTATCTCATCAATTACCACTATTCCACTGAGGTCTTTCAGCGCAATCATTGGCTCATCAAGCCTGGCAAGACTGACCGGATCCTCGAGATCGAAATAATTCAGAGAATCAACAGGCACAAAACTACGGGCAATGGTGGTCTTGCCGCACTGCCGGGGACCAATCAGCGCCACCACCCTGCTTCGCTGTAATGCCTCAGTAATATCATACTCTAATTGATTCCTATTGAGCATACCACAATATATACCATGAATTTCCTCCGCGCAATAGAGGTTTTTCATGGTATTATCAAGTCACAAGTCACAAGTAGAAAGTATTAAAGGATTCTTTGGTGGTTTCG
>JAAYYB010000402.1 GCA_012515615.1 Fibrobacter sp. | reverse complement strand
TCCGAGCTGTTTTTGGATCTCTTTGATCTCGGGCGGTTCCGACAATCCCTGCAGCCGCACTTTCGAAGCGGCTTCGTCAATCAGGTCGATGGCCTTGTCGGGTAAAAACCGGTCGGCCACATAGCGCGACGAAAATTTGACCGCGGCTTCAATCGCCGCATCGGTGATCTTGACTTTGTGATGCGCCTCATAGCGATTGCGCAGCCCCTTCAAAATATCAACCGTGTCTTCTTGGGAGGGTTCGCCGACCGTCACGGGCTGAAAGCGCCGCTCCAGCGCCGCGTCTTTCTCGACGTGCTTGCGGTATTCGGACAAAGTCGTCGCGCCGATCACCTGCATTTCGCCTCTGGACAGGGCAGGTTTGAGGATGTTGGCCGCGTCGACCGAACCCTCGGCCGCGCCCGCGCCGATGATCGTGTGCAATTCGTCGATAAAGAGGATGATGTTGCCCTCTTTTTTGATCTCCTCCATCGCCTTTTTCAGGCGTTCCTCAAAGTCGCCGCGATACCGCGTCCCCGCGACCATCGCGCCCATGTCCAGCGAAAAAATCCGCTTGTTTTTGAGCTGGTCGGGCAAAACGCCCTCGACGATCTTTTGCGCCAGCCCCTCGATCACGGCGGTTTTGCCGACGCCCGGCTCTCCCACCAAACAGGGGTTGTTCTTGGTGCGTCGGGATAAAATCTGAATGATCCGCTGCACTTCGTTCTCGCGCCCGATCACGGGGTCGAGTTTACCCTCCTTGGCGAACGCGGTCAAATCGCGCCCGAATTGCGCCAACATGGGGGTTTTCCCGGTCGGTTTCGCGGGATTTTCTCCGGGAGCGGCGTTCTCCTCTCCCGCCGAATACGGCTCCTGCGCCGATACCGGGCCGTTTTGCGCCAGCGCGCTCACGACGGTCTGAGGATCGACGTTCAGCTTTTTTAAAATCGAGATCGCCATATTGTCGCGCTCGGCGCAAAGTGCCAGCAGCAAATATTCCGGCACCACATAATTCCCGCCCGAATTGCGGGCGATGACCATCGCCTTCTCGACGATAAATTTCCCGCGCGGGGTCAGGTCGGCGGGGTTGAGATTGGTCGGCATGCCTCTGCCGACCGAAGCGCCGATGATCTCGCCGACTTTTTCGGGTGTGACGTCATTTTCGGCAAGCAGCTGTCCTGCATACCCGTTCTCGGGGTTCGCCAGCGCCGCCAGCAGGTGTTCGCTGCCGACATAGGTGTGCCCCATCTGCATGGCCAGCTCGATGGCCGCGCTCATCACCTCGTTCGCTTTATTATTAAATCCGCCAAAGACATACATAGTATACGTTCCTTTCATGGAAATCCGTTTGAAAATTATTATCGGCTTCTCAATGATCGCCCATTATGTTCCGAACCGTCTCCGCCCGCAGCGCGTCCCGTTCGGCGGCCGAGAGTTTTTTGCCGCTCTTTACCGTCAGCGTCGCGGAGCCGGACAGCGCGATCAGTTTGCTGGGCGCACCCGGGTCGATTTTTTCGCCTTTGTAGACGCCGCAGGCGACGCCGAGCCGCAGGTTGGAGGCCAGTTCAAAGGTCTCGTCGCCCGAGAGCATGCGCGCCGTGCGTAAAATCCCCAGCGAGCGCCAAATTTTATCCTGGATTTCCGGCTGGGCGATCAGTTGTTTGCGTTCCTCCTCTTCGGTGGCGATGATCTGCCTGACCACCGTCGAGAGATTGTCGATCGC
>JAAYYB010000042.1 GCA_012515615.1 Fibrobacter sp. | reverse complement strand
CTTTGCCCATCCGCCATCTGTCCAGTCATAATAGGTAATCGAACTGGTTTCCCCTGAAGGTGTATACTTTATCAGCTCTTTTGCATGGTTCTTAATGCCGGAATCGATATCGAATACCTTCTTGATTATGCTATCAACATTTTCATGATGATATTTATACATTTTTTCGGTAATCAAGCCATCTGATTCTGAGCCTCTGTAGTCAGAAGATATGATCAAAAAGTCTGAAGGATACTCTAAAAGTGTAGTGCTGAGTAACGTTTCACCGGAATAATTGTAATAACTACTCAAACGCAGCTTTTCATCGTATTTAAAGGCTGTCAGGTCTTCACTCCACCAGCCCTCATTATCGGTTGAGTGCTGGGTTGCACTTACAACAAGCAGTGCCGTATCGCTGAGAGAACATTGATGTTGCGCTTCCAAAGAGACAGGGAAAAAGATACATATTGCCAATAAAGCTAATGAACCGATGCCTCTAACCATAAACTCCTCCTACGTAATGATTGTTTTAGTTTAGCTATAAGCAGCAGACTGCAACAGATTTATTCTCACCAGGCTTTTATTCACATCAGCAAAAAAGGTACCTTTAAATACCTGATCTTTCAGCGTTATAAAGCTCAAAAAACCCGTTATGATCACAAAGACCCATTAGCTATTTTCCAGATTTCAGAATTTGGTTTTCATCTTTTTTGGAATTCGGAATCAGATTCAGTGGCAATTTTCACCGCACAAGAGATCAGTAAGGCAGCATTTCCCGCAGTTATAGATAACGGCCGGTGTTGTTTTGAAAAAGGGAAGGTAAAAGAGCTTTACTTTTCCGGAAATGATATTATTGCCGGGGTCAAAGCCGAGCGGTTTTATAGAGTAGTTATTAGCAGAAGCTCAAACTCGTTCAGCTATGACTGCAGCTGTGGATTTTCTCTGGGAGGAGCCTGTGAGCATGTAGTTGCTGTAATGTATGCCGCAAACTCCTCAGGGGCGATTCAGGTCGGGATAGACTGGAACGCGCTGAAAGAAAGTATCGGCCCGGATGAATCATCTGCTGAAGAAACGGATGAAACAGAAATCGAAGTAGTAGAGATTGCCGGAGAAAAACCCTGCGCCCGCCTTTATCTCTCTGAAAGTGACCTTATGCTTCTAGTGGAGCTTCGCTTTGCCTATCTTAAAGGCACTGTTGAGTTCTCCCGTTTTGATTCTTCCGCTTACCGTCTTGTTCCTCTGGAGAACGGAAGTGTAAATAAGGTAATGCGCTCCCGTGCAAGAGAAACATCAATCAGTGCGCAACTGGCCTCCTATGATCTTGTCAGGTACCAGACAGGAGTCTTTACACCCGCAGGGGATTCCAGAATATGGCTTCTTCAGGAGCTGCCCCGGCTTGCCCGGGAAAGCTTTGAGATATACGGACAGGAAAACCTTAAAACAGTCAACGCCAGAAACTCTCAGCCGAAATTGAACGTGCAGGTTTCATTCAGGGATGGAATTTTTGATTGTGAGGTTTCCCTGAGTATAGGGGGAATACCGGCAACCCTTGCAGCTCTGATAAAAGCAGTGAGGGAAAAAGACCGGTTCGTACTTTTAAGTGATGGTTCATCAGGGGTTATCCCGGATGACTGGCTTGAGAAATTTACGGCAACCTTCTCGGTTCTTGACACAGATGAGTCAGGAAGATCTTTCAGAATAACACCAGCCCAGCTTTGTCTGGCCGATCAACTCTTTGAAATGGCAGATCAGAAGCGGTGTGATGCGGAGTTTGAGAGCAGAAAACTTGCATTCCGCAATTTTACAGGAGTAAAGAATCGACCGATCCCTGAGAGGTTTAACGCTGTAATGCGTTCTTATCAGGTTGCCGGATACGAGTGGTTTTACTTTCTCAAAGAGCACCGTCTGGGAGGTTGCCTGGCCGATGATATGGGCCTGGGGAAAACGGTTCAGACTCTGGCACTTCTGCTTAATGAGAAGCAGACCGGCGGCGGGCAGCCATCGCTTGTCATCGTTCCCGCATCACTGCTCTTTAACTGGCAGAGGGAGACTAAAAAGTTTGCCCCCGATCTCAATCTGCTCCTTTATCATGGTGCAGGCAGAGAACGGTATGCCGGTGTGATGAATATGGCTGATGCAGTTCTGACCACATACGGAACTGTCCTCAGGGATATTAAAACTTTAAAAGAGAGAAAATTCCACTATGTAATACTTGATGAGGCACAGGCAATAAAAAACCCATCTTCCGAGGTAAGCCATTCTGTAAAGCAGCTCAATTGTTCATACCGGCTTGCACTGAGCGGTACGCCGATAGAAAATAATCTTGCAGAGTTATGGTCCCTTTTTTCTTTTATTAACCCCGGGGTGCTTGGTTCAATCAGAAAATTTGCAGATACATTTATCAGGCCCATTGACAGGGATCAGAATGAACATGCCGCAGAATCACTTCGAAGGCTGATCTTTCCATTTATTCTCAGAAGAACCAAGGAACAGGTTGCAAAAGAGCTTCCTCCAAAAAATGAGATCGTAATCTACACGGACATGCTCCCCAGACAGAAAACAATCTATGAGATCACACGCGATATCTACCGCACCAGGGTTGAAAAGTCGATAGAAAACGATGCGCCTGAGATCTCAAGATTTCAGGTACTTGAAGGCTTGCTGCGGCTTCGCCAGATATGCTGTCACCCGATAATTGTGGACCCGACTTTCACAGGAGATTCGGGAAAACTGCGTATGGTCTGTGAAACGATACAGAAGATAACAGGTGAGGGACACAGGGTTCTTGTCTTTTCCCAGTTTGTAACGGTGCTTGAAATTGCAAAGAGAATGATAGCTGAAATCGGGATTCCAGGTGAGATACTTACAGGCGCAACAAGGAATCGGCAAAATGTAGTTGATCGATTTCAAAACGGAACAGGAGCACCAGTCTTTTTTATCAGCCTGAAAGCCGGCGGCACTGGTCTCAACCTGACCGCTGCTGACTATGTGATACACATCGATCCGTGGTGGAACCCCAGTGCAGAAAAACAGGCATCTGACCGGGCATACAGGATAGGGCAGACACGCACGGTTTTTGTCTACAAGATGATTACAAGGGACTCTATAGAAGAACGGGTTATGGAGCTGCAGGAAAAGAAAAAGCTACTTACAAACAGCGTGATCCAGAATGAAGTGTCAATTTTCAAACAGCTTTCAGCAGACAGTTTACTTGAACTGTTCAAGTAGAGCGATTGAAAAAAAGAGTCGCAGTGAATTAGTTCTTATTCAAAATTACCAGAATCTGTCAGTTGTTTACCATCATACCCACAGAAAAAACGATACAGAAAGCAAGCCAAAGATAAAGAAGAATGTTGTTGAGTATCTGCTCTGAGACAGACTGGTGCTGCTCTTTTCTGGTTTCTTTTGCGATCCGTTTTTTGTCCTGAACGTGTTTATAGATAGAAAAAAGAGTCCAGGCCAACAGTATAAAACCAGTAATTTTTATCAGGATTGCCGGAAGGTCCATTGAGAGATCCTTTATGGCTGTTAAGGTTTTAACAAATTGCAAGCAGACAATAAATTACATATAAATTCGTTTGCTCTGTACAAATTATTGTTTCAGGGTTCTTGAGATCCAGGGTTTTCATGTGGTTCCAGGGTTATCTTGACCGCATTAAGCCTTCTGGAGGCGATCTCAAGCCCATTCCAGAGCAGGACAAATTCGTAGTTACCCTCTTCAGGAAGCGGCAGACCGTTTATATTGCCACCGATCTCAACAACAACTCTGCGGTTTTCGGGCGCCTGAACTTCCCAGGGCGGCAGTTCCATCGAGAACGGACCACCTTCCTTACGGAATATAAGCTGGGCGGAACCCGGGGATGCAACATCTGTCAAAGCGACGTAAATTGCACAGTTGCCATGCTTGGAAGGGTAGCTGGGGCTGTTGATCGAGCTGAATGTTCCGGCAAGGATGCTTTTTCCAGAAGAATCTCTATAATAATAGTCACAGATTACCATCGCAAGCACTATTGGTTTCATTGAAATTCCATTGTAAATGTTGCAGCTTCAGCCTGATGTGTACTTTTTACAGTCAAATTCCGGCAAATCGGCTTTATAATATAGTTAATAAATCGATCCAATAGACTGTGAAGTAAACTATATTTACAAAATGCGCAAACTCATCTTTTTAGTTCTGATTTTTCAGTCGGCATTCAGTGAATCGCTGGTTTTTCCACCCTATGGCCACTCTTACGGTATCCGGAAGGCTACCCCGGGTCATCTGTTCATGTTTTTCGGTCCAAGAACACGTTTCGAGGATCCTCAGGGACTGGCAGTTACGCGCCTGAAGTCATGGGAGGACCCGGAGAAGGAAGAAGATGATGATGAAGTCACGGTTTATGGTGTCAACTCGGGACAGCACGAAATAATCTACAATACCTCAATGTGGACACTTGGCCTTTACGGTAAAAAGGGATCATCAAAAGAAAATTTCCTCTATCCAAAAGGAGTTGCTGCCGATTGGAAGGGGAATGTGGTTGTGGCGGACTCGGGAAACAACAGAGTTGTGCACCTTTTTAATCCCAAATCGAAACTGCAATGGAAAGGGGCCTATTATGCTAAAGAAAGCATGGGAGGCCTGAAGGGTCCTTCAAGAGTCGCACTTGACGAAGATGGCAATATTTACGTCACTGATCCGGGAAACAGCCGGATCGTGATCTTTGCGGAAGATGGAACCGTTAAAAAGAGCGTGCCGTCTGGTAAAGAGTTCTCTTTTGAGGATGGCCCGACAGCTTTGACTGTTGCAGACGGAACCGCTGAATGGAGTCACTTCAAAGGAGAAAAGATAATTTTCTGTGCCGATAAGGGCGGAAAAAGGCTCTGGAAACTGGACATCGATGGAAAGATGATACAAACAGCCGATCTGCCTGATGGTTACAGTGCGTCTTATGGTGCAATTGACTTTTATCACAATCTCTGGGTAACAGATATTAACAAACATTGCATTCTTAAATTTGACCGTGATCTGAACCTGTTAGATATATTCGGATCTAAAGGCAAAGAGGACAACCAGTTTATCCAGCCCAGAGGCATAGCAATCTACAAACGATACGGTCAGGTCTTTATTGCCGAAGAAAAAGGCGCTCAGTATTACTGGATCGGTACAGATATGAAGGGTGTTACCTTGAAGTCATCGGCTGAAGGGGTTTACAGGTTATCTGTAAAACCAACAGAATACAGCTTTGTCTCTCTTTTCTCTCCCAATAAAACAGATACAGTTTATTACCTGAAACGCAGGAAGATTACTCCGCCATTCAGTACCGTAAAGATCCTGACAGAGAAGGAGATAAATCCTGAAAAGAAACTGATTCTCAAAATAGAACCCACTTATTCATCGTATACATTCAGCGCCTGGTATTATCCTGTTGAATTAAAAAAATGATTATTTTTGAGGGAAATCAAACATGAGACTGCGTAAAGAAGAGATCACCCGTAAACTCCTGCATCTTTTTGCACTTCTGATGCCGATCGGGATATTCTACATACCCAGATGGTCACTGCCGTCTTTCCTTCCTGCCGGTATACTTGCATTTCTTCTGGTCGGTTCAATAATTGTGGAAAGCCTGCGCTTCAGAGTGCCGGCAATTCAAAAAGTATTCTTTACACTCTTTGGCTCCATGCTTCGTGAAGAAGAGTCGGCTAAAACGACTGGTTCAACATATGTAGTGGGAGCTGCGCTGCTCTGTGCTGTTCTCTTCCATAAAACTCCGCATATATCTTTCATGGTGCTGACTCTTTTCATTCTTGGTGATGCCGTAGCCGCGTTAGTGGGAATCAGCATGGGAAGAATCAAAATAGGCAAGAAGAGTTTAGAGGGATCGGCAGCCTGTTTTCTATTATGCATGGCGCTGTTTTACGGCGTGTTCCCTTTTGTTCCTGGACTCCTTGAGCCCTGGGGAAACAGAATCCCTGCCGTAATGGCGATAGTCATCTCTTTTACCATAACCATTTTTGAGCTGATACCGCTTAAAATCACACCCAGGTTTGTAATCAATGACAACCTGGCAGTTCCGGTCATCGCCGGGTACACTATGCTTGGATTGTCAAAACTGCTGGGACTGTAATCTGTAATAAAACCCGTGCACTAACTCACATACGGGGTAACTGGGAATTGAATCTCAGCGGTGCAGCCTTCGAAATATTTATTGTTGTAAAGAGCTACTTTGCCCCCGTGAGTTTCGGTTATTCTTTTTATTAGGCTGAGTCCCAATCCGTTTTTCTTTTTATGGGTGGTAAAGAATGGTTCAAAGATTCTGTTCTTTATCTCTTCCGGGATTCCTGATCCCCGGTCAATAACCTTTACGTAATAATTGTCATTGTATTCCCCGACGTCTACTATGATTTCTGAACCGGCCGGACTGTTTTGAAGAGCGTTTCTAATGAGTTCAGTGATGGCGAATTCGATATGTCCGGAATTAGCCATGAAAGACCCGTTTACAGACTCGTTTTCAATGAAACGCAAGTTTAATTTTTCAGTGCAATTCCTCTCTGGCCACCTTTCTATTACATTATGACTTATGTCAACAAGAGTCTTAAGAGAAGACTTTGTCATGTTTGCCGGCTCACCCAGCATCATAAGCTGTTGAATCAAACCTGAGATACGCTCAGTCTGCTCCATTATCAGACTGATGAAGCGCCTATATTCTGAGGAATCGCCCAGATCATTGAGCAGTGCGGCTGAAAGAGCTGAAATAGCATTGAGAGGATTGCGAACCTCATGAGCCAGCCCGGAAAAAAAACCGGAAAAAACTGTAAGATCCTCTGAAACAGGAGAGCTTGAACCAGAAACGGCTATTCTCTCAAGAGCAACTGCTATATGCCAACCCAGAACATCCATTATACTTATATCTGTTTTGTCAAACTGTCTTTTTTCCGATCCTGCGGCATAGATTACCCCCAACATTCCGCAGTTATTGCCTATAAGGGGCATGCAGATAAGTGATTTAAGCTCAGCGTTCTTTTTACTGAAAAGAAATGGGAACTGTTCGTAGAGTTCACCATAGTAAATCGATGGAGTGTATTTGCGGCAGAGAAGGCCGGCTGTGTTGCCCAGAATAGAACATGATTTTCCCTTAATCATTTTACCGTTTTGAAAACGGGCTCCGTAAGATGTGCCGGATTTTACCAGAGATATACCTGTAACAGGAGTCTTAAACAGGTTTGCCAGAAGAGTTGCTACATTTACACAGAGACTTTCAGCAGTGCTCCACCTTGTGCGAAGCAGAGAACGGATACTCTCAATTGCCATATAGCAATAGGTTTTCTCGTTAAGAGTCGATAAAAGTATGGAATCGAAAATATGCTCAGAAGTAAAACACTCAGGTAAACGGACAGTGTGTTCTGATGTAGTCTTCTTTCTGCATTTTGAGTTGAACAATAGCCCCAGCCAGTCGTTCTCAGCATTTCACAATGTCAAGATGAAAAAGTAAATTAGCAATAATATATGTTTTAGAGCTGTGTAAATCAATTTATGTTCATTGAATCCGCAACATTCTAATATCAATCACTCTGAGTCTGTTTCTGCACTTCAGAATACGCCGTTTCATGCCTGTTTCCTAAATATTCTTTTGAATTACGACCACTCAATACCTAATTGATTTTCAACTCTTAACTCTTAACTTGTGACTTGTGATTCCGTTATGATAGAGAGACGTCCCGCCGGACGTCTCTACCGGAACGTGACCTGTGATACCTTCTTTTTACCAGGGCGTTGCCCTTCGCTGAATAGTTCAGCCTTTCAGGCTGGTCAGATAATTTGACCCGTTTCAATCAACTCTTAATGGCAGCTCGGGCCAGGGAAAAATGGGAAAATAAAAAGCAGGAAGAACAAACAATGGCCTATGGAAAATGTACCCTTTGTAACTCTTACTCTTAACTTGCAACTTGTAACTTGCAACTTGTGACTTGCAACTTGTGACTTTTCTCTTGCATACTGTTCAAATGTACAGTATATTTAAAGTAACCAATGGAGGTAATATGAAAGCAGAGCCGGTTTTTTACGCAGACACCCCGATACAGATGGCGCTTCCTGTGTTCCAGCCTTTACGGCTCTGGAATGCACGCAGCGATCTGCAGAACAAAAGAGACACTCTTAAGAGTCAGGCATTACTGCCGGTCAGGGCGTTTTCCATGAAAGGCGGATTTGTAAGCATGCCCGGAGGAGAACGCAGGCTTGTCATCGCAGGAAAAATTTTCAGCAGGAGTTGACAATGTCATTTACTGAGCTGACCGCGGAACAGGAGAGGGTTTTCTCTTTTATAGTGAAACATAGAAGTGAGACCGGCTTTCCTCCCACAGTCCGGGAGATAGCTGGAAAGCTAGGCTATCGCAGTCTTAACAATGTCCGCCAGCATCTGCGTCTTATCGAGCAGAAAGGATTTATCCGTCTGCTTGCCGGCAAGGCGCGCGGGATAGAAATAACCGCCGGCTTTCCTCTAAGGAGTGCTGATGACGAGGGGGTAGAGGTTCCGCTGATAGGAGCTGTAGCAGCCGGGAAACCGATCACCGCCATAGAGAACGTTGACGGCTATGTAACTTTGGACAGATCGATTTTCAGGGGTGAAGGGCTCTTTGCGCTCCGCATCAAGGGCGACAGCATGACAGGGATGGGAATTCTAAACGGTGATATCGTTGTCATCCGCAAAAAACAATCCGCAGAGCACGGGGAAGTCGTTGTGGTTATTATAGATGGAGATGCGACCTTGAAACGGTTTATTAAAGAAAACGGTAAAGTAATTCTTCGTGCGGAAAATCCTGCGTACCCCGATATGATCCTCTCCTCAACCAGCTCTATTCAAATAGCAGGCAAACTGGTTGGAGTTATCAGAAAGTACTGATATTTCAGAGTCACAATTATGGAAACCACACATAAGTTGCAGATGCTTTCAGACGCATCGCAGTATGATCTGGCATGCGCATGCGGTACAAATGATAAAGACCGGAGAAAGAGGGGAGAGGACGGGGCATGGCTTTACCCGGTATCGCTTCCAAGCGGCGGCTACTCCATAATGCTCAAGACCCTCATGTCAAATGTGTGCGTAAATGACTGCAGGTATTGTCCGTACAGAAGCACCGCTGATGTGCCGCGGTGCACAATCGGTCCCGATGAAATGGCAAAGACATACCTGGAGTATGTCAGAAGCAAAAAGGTCTTCGGTCTTTTTCTGAGTTCCGGTGTAACAGGCACACCTGATAACACCATGCGGCTTTTAAATGACACCGCCAGGATTCTGCGGACTAAATACGCCTACAGGGGCCACATTCATCTAAAGATTATTCCGGGAGCTTCTGATGCCGCAATTGAGGATGCACTGGGACTGGCCAATGCGGTTTCCCTTAACATTGAAACTCCCGGTCAGCATCACTTCAGTAAACTCTCATCCAGAAAAGATTATATCAAAGACATTATCGGCCCGCTCCGACTAATAAGCGCCCTGACCGCAAAGGAGAGCCGGTATCCCAAAGTAAGGAAGACCACGCAGTTCATAGTGGGGGCATCCGATGAGAATGACAGTGAGATAGTAAAGTACACAGCCGGACTTTACAATAAACTCCGCTTAAACCGGGTTTATTTTTCCGCTTACCAGCGGGGACTGGGAGATCAATCAATCCCCGGGGAGAAACATATACCCCCAAATAAAGACCAGACATTCATGAGGGAACACCGCCTCTATCAAACCGATTTTCTCATCCGGAAATACAGTTTTACAGAGCAGGACATATACTACGACAAGACGGGAAATCTCTCGCTGGAGAGCGATCCTAAGCGGGTCTGGGCCGACCATCACCCGGAATTTTTCCCGGTCAGCTTAAGAAATGCCGATAAAAACACACTGCTCAGGGTACCGGGAATCGGCCCAGAAACTGCAGGGAAAATTATCAGGCTCCGCAAAGAGAGATCCATAAAACGAATCGATGATCTGCCGCTTAGAGGCAAACGGCTTGAACTCGCGCGCAAATACGTAACAGGGTGATCTATTATGGGAAAGATCATTACAGGAACAAGCGGCTATTCCTATAAAGACTGGGAAGGCATTCTTTATCCCCCGGGTACAAGGCAATCGGATTATCTGAAGTTCTATGCGGCTGAGTTCAGGATGACGGAGTTGAATTTCACCTATTACCGCATGCCCGAGGCCAAGCTTTCACAAAGGATGGTATCGCAGACCGGTCCTGATTTTACCTTCGCGATAAAAGCGCACAAAACATTGACTCACGAGATAACGGCAGGAACGCTGGCCACTGAATCAGCTCTCTTCCTGAAGGGAATTGAGCCTATTGTCGATGCCGGGAAACTGGGAGCCGTACTGCTTCAGTTCCCTTTCGGTTTTCATTATAATCGCGAAAACCGCACCTATCTTGATCATCTGTGCGCAAAGCTGAGTGATATACCTCTGGCGGTTGAATTTCGTAACGGCCACTGGCAGAATCAGTCGGTCTACGAAGGTTTGAGGGAGCGGGATATCACACTGGTGAACGTTGATGAACCGCAGCTTCCCGGACTTCTTAAGCCCTGTGACATGGTTACCTCGTATCTGGGCTATGTGCGTTTCCACGGCCGCAATAAAGAGAACTGGTGGAAAGGCGATAACGTAACACGGTACGACTATCTATACAGTGATGCCGAGCTTTGCGAATGGGTTCCACGCATAAAAAGCATGGCTGCAAA
Source organism: Fibrobacter sp. (assembly GCA_012515615.1). Lineage (GTDB taxonomy): Bacteria > Fibrobacterota > Chitinivibrionia > Chitinivibrionales > Chitinispirillaceae > JAAYIG01. The sequence continues at coordinate 13,199 of JAAYYB010000042.1, read as the reverse complement.
GACAAGTATGGTGCTTGTTGTTTTTAACAACCACTCAAAGGGGCAGGCTGTGCAAAATGCAAGGAGGCTCAGGGAGATGGCGGGTGATAAGAAAGAATAATTTGTGGGAGGATGTAAAATACGACGAGAGATTGAAGGAGTGTCCACTGATTTTTTGCATGCTATCCTTCAGGCTCAGGATGAGCGGTTCTTTTTTATTATCAATGTTACTTGTTAATATCCAGAAATAAAACGGGATCTATTCTTCCGTCCTCCTGCGCCAAAGCACTCTGGAGAAGGCAGTGGAGACCTTCCACGCATGCATATCTTTATCTTTAATCAGATAGTCATGGTACAAAAGGGAATCTACAAAAAAAGCAGTAGATTTGCTTAGGAGTAATGATATTTCAGGCGTGCTGTTATGAAAAACATAATTCACATAAACATAATCAATTTCTATGTGGCTGTGGCAAGGATGCTTGAGCCGGGGCTTTCGGGTTATCCGGTGGGGGTGCGGGCTGGTGGTTCCCGCAGGGTTCTTATCGATGTATCTGGTGAAGCGGCTGAGGCCGGGGTATGCAGGGGAATGCCGGTTGAAGCAGCGATGCGTAAATGTCCCGATATTAAGGTAACAGACCCGGTTCCGGCACAATACAGTCATGTCGAGCAATATCTTCTCGGGGTAGCATCACAGCTTTCCCCCCTGGCTGAAACCGCAGGCCCGGGGCATCTTTTTGTGGATCTCACCGGTACCGGACGCCTTCTGGGGCCGGCAGTGGATGTCGCGGATTCAGTACGGAAATCAATTAAGAAAGAGTGCCGTATCGACTGTGCTGTCGGGCTGGCAGAAAACCGCCTTGTGAGCAAGGTCGCCACAAGAGTCATAAAGCCTGCCGGTCTTTGCGCTGTTTTAAGCGGCTGTGAAGAGGAGTTCATGGCCCCTCTTCCGGTTAGTTTTCTTCCGGGCCTCGAGAGGCGGCTTCTTGAGCAGATCCTTCAGTTTAATCTTCGCCTCATAAAGGACCTCAGCCAGATACCGTTGAATTCGCTTTTATCGGTTCTGGGACCCGCAGCACACGAAATCAGCCGTCAAGCCCGGGGTATTGATGACACGCCGGTGAGGGAGATGGAAAAGCCCGCACCTTCGGTGTGCGAGTCTCTTATTCTTGGGGAGCAGACCAACGATGAATATGAGATAGCATGTGTGATGTTTGGGCTGGTTTCCATGGCAGGGGCAAAAATCCGCAAGATGGGGCTGGCAGCGCAGACTATCGGGGTGCAGCTGACCTATGCCGACGCTTCCCAAGTCTCAAGAAAAGTCAGGCTTCAAGTGCCGGTAAGAGGCGATCTGAGCCTTTATGAGCATTGCGGTTCTTTACTGCGGAAAATCCATACACGGCGGGTACGGGTTGCTGAATTGGGGGTCGGATTTTATGACCTCACGTTCCCTTACGGTCAGATGGATCTCTTTGCAAACAATGAACAAGAGGACAACCTGATGAACGCTATTGATTCCATAAGAAAAAGCTTTGGCGGTGATGCGATAAAATTCTGGGGACGCCAGGTAGCGTGATTTTCAACTTTTCACATAATAACAAGCAGAGCGGAAGCGTACTTACCAAATGAAATTATCCTCATAAGGGAGAAAATACCATGCTTTTTACCATGGACAACGTAGGTTATGCTTATTCCCGCAGAAACGGGTTTCATCTGGGGCCGTTCTCACTCTCAATAGAGGCGCATAAGATCACGGCTCTGGTAGGATCAAACGGAAGCGGTAAGACGACTCTGATCCGAATCCTTATTCAGGAGCTGGTTAAATTTACCGGTGAGTATCGTGTCGATAATATTGCAGTCCGTGACCTTACCGGGGGATTTCTCCACCGTTTTGGAATCGGCTATGCGCCCGAGAATCCTGTTCTCGATGAGAAATTGAGCGGATATGAAACGCTTTCAATTATTAAAGAGATGAAATCTATTGATGATACAGCTTTTTCCGAACAGGTCCTGGAATTCCGTAAACACCTGCAGTTAGGCTCCTGGTTCGATACTGTTCCATGCGAAGAGTGCTCACAGGGCATGCGCAGGAAAATCTCGCTGACTGTTGCGCTCCTGTGTGCATCATCATACCTCATTATTGATGAGCCGACAAACGGACTCGACCCGCTTGCTGTGATCGGTCTGAAACAGCTTATGAGCACGTATGCAAAGAAGGGCAGGGGGGTGCTGGTCTCCTCGCACATGCTCGATTTCGTGGAAAAAATTGCAGAACAGATAATTATACTCAAAGATGGAGCCCTTGCCTATACAGGAACAGTATCACAGCTGCTTGAGAACAATCCCGGAAATGCGCTTGATGAAATCTATTATGAACTATTTACAAGTAATTTAAAGACAGTGCCCGGGAGCAGTTTATGATAAACCGGCCGGCTGAATCGTATCTTGTAAGATACCTGATAGGAAAGGTTCCCGATAAAAGGCGCTCTATTTACAGAGGCCTTTTTTCAGGACTGCTTTTGTTCGGGATTTTTGAAGGCATATCGCTTGTTAATAGTAACATTCCGCAGATTCCCGCAGTGTGGCTTCTTTCTATCGTAATGCCGCTGGGGCTTATTTTTACTTTTATAAAGATCTCCCGTGTGGTGCGTTTCCCGCGTACATGCAATTTTTTCTTTGTAATCTGTTTATCAAGCCAACAGCGCAAGCAGATCGCTGCGCGTTCAATTCGTGCCATATACGAAGCGATTATGCCTTTTGTTATTTCATGCGCTGCGGTTATTGCGATTCTTGAATTCAGCGTAATGCGTGACAGATCCATTATGAATCTGGTTATTATTCCAGTTGTTCTAATCCTCTTTATTGTGCTGCTTTTCAGGGTTTCTGAAGCATTGCTGGCCGGAAAACTTCTCCGGAACTCATCAAAGGACATGATGCTTGCTCAATTGCACACAGGACAGTTCTTTGTGTCTGTACTTTTCGCGAAAGTAATACTTACGCTCTCCCGTACAGCCGGCCGACTGACACCGGAGGCCATCAGGCCTCTGGTTATCAGGAATTTTCTCTACCTGTTCCGCAGTGACCCTCTGATTTTCCCGTTCTTTATATGTGCAGCACCGGTTCTGCTTTCTGTTTTACTGATTTTAATAAACAACCCATTGTCTCCATTTCTGGATTTTTTCACACTGCTGGCAATTTTCTCTCTTTGCTATTACAATGCGAATCAGCTCAGGGAAAGCCGCTTAAGACTTAAGGAGTGTCCCTGGTATGAGTATGGCTCAAAGCAGTTTTTGTTATCTTTTGCCGCTTTATCGGTTCTGCTTGCCGTTCCTTTTACGGCCATATTTCTGATCAGAACGCGAAGCACTCTTTTTTCAGCCGCCGGTTTGGTTAGGGCTGGAACTTTATTCCTTGCATTGATCCCGATTTTGCTTACCGCGGCCAGACCCGCATTGCGGACGGAGAAAAAGGATTCTGATATCGCAACCGATGCGGTACTGTTTCTGGCTGCAACCCTGGGATGTTTTATTCCGCTTTTTGGCTGGATATTCACTGTTTTAACACTTGCCGCAGTGCTCCTGCTACAATGGGAAACATTACACGAAACCGGTAAAATACCCGTCGATTGCAGTGATGGGCTGACCTGTGAAGATTGACCAGCATGAAAGCATTGCTTTGTGCAATCAGCCACTATTCCATTCTCCGCGGTGTGCTTTCTCCAGATCAGATCTGCAGAATCGCCCGTGAACTGGGATATGAATCTGTTGCCATCGCCGACCGCAATAATCTCTATGGCCTCCCTGCGTTCCTTAAAAGCTGTAAAGCACACTGCCTTACACCAATCATAGCAGCAGAAATTACCGGCCCTGATGGAACCGCAGTTATTTATGCTGAGGGGAATTTCGGGTATTCTAATCTTTGTCGTATCATAAGTGAGTATCATTGCGGGAAATCTTTCCGTCTTGTTGACTCGATCAGAAATGACGCGAGGGGAATTCATGCTTCTACCGACAACATCGGGCTGATTGATCAATTGAAAGATCTCTGCAGGGTATATTTCCGGATGCAGAGGCCGCGTGTTCCGCCGCCTCAAATCCGCAAAAATAAAATTCCCTGTCTCATAGCGCCGGTTATGGCATTTACAGGCACACAGGATTATGAGATTCACCGGATGTTAAGGGCCATTGACACAAACGGGACCCTCTCAGGACTGCCATCAGCAGAACTTTATGACAGCTCTGCTAAGTTCCTGTCGTGGGAGCAGTTACGCGACCGTTTTGAAGTGTTTGATTATGCAATCGAGACCACGAATTCTTTTATCTCTAATATCAGGTCACGTGCTGATTTTGGGAAACCGGTTATGCCCGTATTTACCGGCGTAGAATCATCAGCGGAACTGCTTCGCAGGAAAACCTACGAAGGTGCGGCGGCCCGCTATGGAAAATTAAGCGAAACCGTTGTCAAGAGAATAGAATATGAGCTCGATCTTATTTGTAAAAAAGGATTTTGCGATTACTTTCTTGTTGTAGACAACATCGTAAAGCAGTCTCCCAGAACCTGCGGCCGGGGGTCCGGTGCGGCAAGCATTGTAGCATATTTGCTTGGGATCACCAATGTTGATCCCATACGTTACAACCTTATGTTCGAACGTTTTCTCAACCCGGGGCGAATCGATCCGCCGGATATCGATGTGGATTTCGCCTGGGATGAGCGGGATTCTGTTCTGGACTATGTATTTGACAAGTACGGTACGGCACACTCTGCCATGATCTCGACTCATCTGACATGCGGCGCGCGAATGGCAATCAGGGAGGTTGCGCGGGTGTACGGGTTAACTGAGGATGAGATCAGCAAGGTCACCGCAAAGATCCCTTACTTTATTGATCTGCCCGAATACGCTCACAATCTTCAGGAGGTCCTTAAGCAGTGGCCATCGATGAGCGGAGTCGTTTTTGATCATCCATGGCCCCGGGTTCTTCAGGATGCTGGAAAAATTATCGGAATGCCGCGGGGAATAGGGACACATTGCGGCGGCGTAGTCATTACCCCGCAGCCCATAAACAGCATTGCCCCTGTCCAGATCTCCGCCAAGGGGTACCAGATAGTTCAGTGGGAAAAGGATGGTGCCGAGGAAATGGGTCTTGTAAAGATAGACCTTCTGGGAAACCGCTCACTGGCCGTAATACGCGATGCGCTGTTAAATGTAAAAAATGAAGAAATTCCATTTGATGAAAGCAGCTGGGATCCACAATCCGATCCAGATACAATAAGCCTGTTTGCCAGAGGTGATACAATCGGGGTATTCTATACCGAATCGCCTGCCATGCGTCTTCTCCAACGTAAGACAAAAGCCGGTGACTTCGATCATCTTGTGATCCATTCGTCAATAATAAGGCCGGCAGCAAACAAATATATAAGGGAGTACATAAAAAGACTGCACGGTGCAAGCTACAAGGTGCCTCATCCGGTTCTGCGCGATACGCTTTCTGAAACTTACGGGATAATGGTTTACCAGGAGGATGTATCGCGGGTAGCCATGTCTTTAGCCGGGTTTTCCGCCCAGGATGCCGATGCCTTGCGTAAGATAATGTCTAAAAAAGCCAGGGGGAGCAGGTTCGAGGATTTCCGAATCAGATTTTTTGATGGTGCACGCAGAAACGGAGCTGAAGAGTGGGCCATAGAAGAAATATGGGAAATGATGCTCTCTTTCTGCGGATATTCTTTCTGTAAACCTCACAGCGCAAGCTACGTTCAGGTCTCTTTCCAGTCTGCTTATCTCAAAGCGCATTTCCCGGCTGCATTCATGGCTGCGGTACTCTCAAATTACGGGGGATATTATTCAACCCAGGCTTATATCAGTGAGTCACAGAGAACGGGCCTTAAGGTAATTCCTCCGGATGTAAATCTCAGTGAATGTCGCTATTATTCAAGAGGGGATTCTATTATAGTAGGATTCTGTCAAATAAAGGGACTCAGCATTGAAATTCAGGAGAAAATGGTGGAAAATCGCCGTGAAAACGGACTTTTTACAGGTATGGAAGACCTGCTTTTCAGAACTGAAATGGGGGAATCGGATGCTGAAAAACTTATAATGGCAGGAGCTTGTGACAATTTATGCAAAGGTGTAAACCGTTCACAGCAATTCTGGCAGATGCGCCAGTTTTTCAGGAGCGGAAACATCAGCTGTCTGCCCGGGCTTAAAACCCTCTCTGTTCGCCAATACCTGATAAACCAGTACCAGACTCTCGGTTTTCTTTCCTGCTGTCATCCGATAACTCTTATTCAAAACAGAAGCAAAAATTTGATAAAAGCAGCAGAACTGGACAGGTGCATCGGGCGCTGTGTCACGATACTGGGCTGGTGCATAAGCGCCAAAACTGTTTCCACCAAACTTGGAGACAGCATGGAATTTGTGACATTTGAGGATGAAACCGGACTTATTGAAACTGTTTTCTTTCCGGAAATGCATAAAAGATCCGCCTCGATGCTGGAGTATCACAGCGCATTTGTGGTATCGGGCCGTGTTACAGAGGAGTTCGGGGTTGCAGTTCTTGAGGTCAGCAACCTTCAGAGGCCGGAATAGAAAAACTCCATCCCATCCTTGAGCGCATTCTTCTCATTCCCGCGTCTATTCATAAGAATACTGCAACCCGGTTTGAATGAAAGGGTACGCAGCATATAGTTTCCTATTGCATATAAATGTTTTTTTTAGGGGAGGTCTTATGTTCAAAACAGCTCTGATTTTTTCGGTTCTGTTCAGCGTAATTGCCGCACAGGAGCAGTCAGCTACAGCCGGAAACTCCTATGGTGATGATGTAGCCATTGCGCGGGGCATTCTTGACAATTGCGGTCTTAAGGAACTGACCATTACAGATGTTGCCACAATCGAAGAGGGGAGAGTGGTCAGTCTGAATTTGAACAACAAGGATATCAGCAAAGACGGATTCGACAAGCTTCCACCAGAAATCGGTCAGCTTACCGCATTACGTTCGCTCTCGTTTAAAGGAAATATCGTTGAAGCACTTCCGCCTGAAATCGGGAATCTTGTGATGCTTGAAAAGCTTGATGCCAACAGCAATAGAATCAGTGCATTACCGGCTGAAATCGGAAAGCTTGAAAACCTCAGGGATCTTGACCTGCGCTATAATCGTCTGGAAACTCTTCCAGTTGAAATAGGTGAACTGAAGAACCTTGAAATTCTCCGTCTATGGGTAAACAGATTGACATATCTTCCAACTGCAATTGCAAAACTGACATCTCTTAAAGAACTTTATCTCAAAGATAACCGGCTTACAACACTGCCGATTGAAATCACTTCAATGAAACTTGAATACATTGATTTGATAGGCAATAAGCTTTGCAAACTGGATCCAAAAATTGAGGCATGGATGATAAAGCTGGATAAGAGGTATAAAGAAACACAAAAATGCTGGTAAATACAACTACTATTTGATTCGATTATAAGGTTATGTTCTCGCCAACAGGCTGAATAGTAATATGAGGGGTTGCTGCGGCAGCAACCTTTTTTCCTCCTATCAGAAATCTTCCGTAATTGACAACAGATCTCCAGAATTCATCAGCAAAATTGGCCACAAGCAGCCCTGCAAGTCCCATTTTCATTACAAAAATCATATGTGCCGAAACTGCAATTATTATTGCGGTCCCGAAAAGCTGTGTTATAAGCATCCAGCGCGCATCTCCAGCTCCTCTAATCGCATTACCGGCGACGATATTAACCGACTTGGGAAATGAGATCAGAATCATTATCATCAGTAATGGACTGAGCTGTGCCAGAATTTTATCATCTGAACTGAACAGACCAAGAATACTTCCGGGAACCGATGCAAACAACAGCCCTATGGCAGTACAGACAATAAGAGCATAAAGTATGCACCTGTTTCCAATACTTAATGCCCGACTATGTTCTTGTGCTCCGGTTGCCTGTCCTACAAGCGTTGTAGCCGCAACCCCGACCCCAAGATAGATGTTGACTGACAGGTTAAGGAGAGTGTTTATGATACCGTAAAGGCCTGCGCTGAGCGGATCGGTCGTGTTGAGCATCCGGATAAGCACTACCTGCGCTCCCATAAAAAGCATAAACTCAACTCCTGCCTGGGAGCCAAATACGAATACTTTTCTGTAAACTCCTCTTACAGGATTCAAAATTCCTTTCCACGCCACTTCAATTACACCGTTTTTAAGAGAACTGTTTGCAAGTGTAACATTGTTGATGGTAGAACTGATAAGCGTGGCTACAGCTGCGCCGGTAATTCCAAGCTCCGGAAATCCGAATTTACCAAAAATAAGCAGATAATCAAGAACGATATTCATCAGAGATCGATAAATGTTATTCATCATAATCGGTGTGGTCTTACCGATTCCCTGATAAATTGCCGATGCAGTCAGATTCATACCTGTGGTGAGAAAAACATACGAGAGCACCTGCACATATTCTGCTCCCATTTCCAGGATCTCACCCTCAACTCCCATCATTATCAGCACATATCTTCCACACAGGAGCCAGAATAAAAAATACCCGAAAGAGATTATCTGATTATAAAAAAAAGAGGTTTCAGCTACATGACCGGCTTTCTTTTGATCTCCCGCACCGATTGCCTGAGCAATCATGATTGTTGTACCCTGCGAAAGAGCAATGAAGAATGAGAAGAACATGTGAAAGGGAATCATCGCGTTATTGATTGCAGATAAGCCCTCGATCTTATAGTGCCCTATAAACGCGGTATTGGTGAACTGCATGATATAGAATGCCATGTTCTGCACCATTACCGGGAGTGCTATGGTGATTATTTGCTTATTAAGATGAGTTTTCATTGAGGTTATGAAAAATAGTATCGGATTATGACCATGAATGGGTGGAACCATTGCATTAAATCAAATACTGTTATAAGCTATGCAGTTCTTCTGCTTTAAACCAAAAATAGCAGCTGGATGAGGCAAAAATTCGTCATCTGTTGAGCGCTAAGGCTTTCAGGCATCTTGATCTTACCACCTTGCCGGTAAGACCTGCAATGCCTGGAAGCCTTATCATTTCAACATCTTACGGCTTTTTGTTCTCCCCAACTGCGACTTTTTGATTAAATAAATAAAAACCGCTCATGGCAGACAGTCAAACCATGAGCGGTTAAAAACCTCTAATATCTTCAATGCAGTTATTTACTCGATAACTTTACTTACCGGGTATTCTACAATTCCTGAAGCCCCGGCCCGTTTCAGATGCGGGATAATAAGTTTCGTATCCTTAATCGGGAGAATTGTCTCTACCGCAAACCACCCCTTATCGTAAAGATGAGATATTGTAGGGTTATGCAGAGAGGGCAGTACTTTTATGACATTATCCAGATCCTTTTCCTGCACATTGCATTTGAGCCCTATATAATTCTCAGCGTCAAGTGTACCCAGAAGAAGCATCTTGAGATTTTCAAGCTTGCTTTTTTTCCAGTCGTTTTTCCATGATTCCTTATTTGCAATAATGATTGTGCATGTTTCCAGAATGGTTTCTATGATTCTGAGCCGGTTTGCACGCAGTGATGAACCGGTCTCGGTTATATCTACGATAGCGTCAACCAGTCTTGGAGGTTTCACTTCCGTTGCACCCCATGAAAACTCTACATCAACCGGAATTTTTCTCTTTTTAAAATAACGTTTTGTCGTTGCAACCAGTTCTGTGGCAATCCGTTTTCCTTTGAGATCCTCAGCTTTTTTGAAATTTGAATCTTCCGGAACCGCAAGAACCCATCTGCATTTCTGACGGGTGTTTTTGCTGTAACTGAGTTCTGTAACTTCGACCACTTTCGCATTATTCTCTTCGGTCCAGTCCTGTCCGGTGATTCCAGCATCAAGGATTCCCTGCTCGACATACCTTGGAATCTCCTGCGGTCGCATGATGATCAGATCGAGTTCAGGATCATCACTTGTAGGATAGTACGATCGTTCACTTTTCCTGATGTGTATTCCGGCTTTACGGAAGAGTTCTATTGTAGACTGCTCAAGACTGCCTTTTGGTAAACCGAATGAGAGTTTCATACCGCTCCAGAAATGAATATGGCAGGTTTTTCAGATCTGAAAAACCTGCCGGGTAAAAAATGTGCTATTTTCCAAGTCTTTCTTTGAATGCTGCAGTCAGTGCGGGAAGCACCTCAAGAGCATCGCCGACAATTCCCAGATTTGCAATCTGAAAGATGTCGGCATCAGGGTCTTTATTTATTGCAATGATGTAATCAGAAGATTGCATCCCAGCCATATGCTGCACAGAGCCGCTTATGCCACAGGCAACATACAGTTTCGGGCAGACTGTTTTGCCGGTCTGACCAACCTGATGAGAGTAGGGGATCCACCCCGCATCAACCGCTGCCCTGCTTGCGCCCACAGCACCGCCAAGAGCCTCAGCCAGATCTTTTATAAGAGAAAATTTCTCCGGCTTCTGCATTCCTCTTCCACCAGACACGATTATATCGGCCTCGGTGATATTTACAGTAGATTCCACTTCCTTTACAATATCGATTATCTTTGTGCGTTCAACAGCTCCGGTGCTTGATGCGCTTACTAAAACGACCTCACCGTTTCTGCTCTCATCACGAACAGCCTGTTTCATCACCTTATGACGCACTGTGGCCATCTGCGGACGATGATGCGGGCAGATAATGGTCGCCATCAGGTTGCCGCCAAAAGCCGGACGGGTCCCCAGGAGCAGTTTCTTCTCCGGATCTATTTCAAGTTTTGTGCAGTCTGCAACCAGACCACCGTAAACTTTTGCAGCTACTTTGGGGATAAATGAACGTCCTACAGCTGTGGCACCAGCCAGAAAAATGGCGGGTTTCTCTTTATTTATAAAATCGGAAACCACATGAGCATAGGTATCATCACTGAATCTGGCTACATCCGGACCGTCAACGTAGTAAACTTTGTCAGCACCGTATTTTACCAGATCATTGGCCTGATCCTGCATTTTATTACCCAGCAGAACCGCGATAAGTTTCTCTCCCAGCCCGTCAGCCAGTTTCCGTCCTTCTCCAAGCATCTCATAGGAAACACCGGAAATCTTTCCTTCCCGCTGCTCAATAAAAACAGCAACGTTTTTAAACTGGCTTATATCGATCCCGTTTTCCGCAACGTCTTTGGTGATAGAGATTGCAGAATACTTTTTGCAGGCCTCTACACAGGCCGAGCAGAGATTACACTTCTCAAGATCAATTTTAGCTTTCTTTTCAATAATCTGAATTGCGCTCTGGGCACAAGCACGCACACAGAGACTGCAACCGATACACTTCTCAAGATCGACTTTTATTCCCATCTGTGTGTGCCTCCTACTTTACAATGCCTAAATCTAAGATTGTTGATTTGAGTTTATCTACCATTACCGGCAGTTCGTCCTTTATCTTTTCGCCACCGGTTTTTCTTTCGGGTACAAAAGAACGGAGCACCTGAGTGGGGCTTCCCTTCAATCCCAGCCGGGCCATGTCTACCTGCATCGAAGATGCATTAATGATGTTTATCTGGGCACTCTTGGCTTTCATCTTGCCTTTCAGAGAGGCCATTCTTGGGGTGTTGATCTCTTTTACAACCGTAATCAGACCGGGAAGTGGCATCTCAACGACATCATAGCCCTCTTCCATAAGCCTCTCAACACGGATATGAGAATCTGTGATCTCTTCAACCTTCCTTACCCACGCTACATATGGAAGCCCAAGCATCTCAGCCACTCCGGGACCTACCTGAGCGGTATCACCATCAATTGCCTGCTTTCCGCAGATAATAAGATCGACTTTCCCTAAAGTCTGTATACCTCTGGATACGGTATAAGAAGTCGCCCAGGTGTCAGAACCGGCAAATGCCCTGTCAGAGATCAGGTAAGCTTCGTCTGCGCCCATGGCAATAGCACTCCTGAGTGCTGTTTCAGCCTGGGGTGGTCCCATGGTGATCACTTTAACCACACCACCGACTTTTTCCCTGATTCGTAACGCCTCTTCAATAGCATATTCATCAAAGGGATTAACAACCGCTTCAACTCCATCACGGATTAGAGTACCGGTCTCAGGATTAATCTTCACCTTGGTCGTACCGGGTACCTGCTTGATACATACAACAATGTTCACAGATCCTCCTTAGGAGACAATAACAAACCTTGGCAAACCAATAGAATGGTCAAAAATAGTTTTTTTCGTGCTCTTTAGCAATCTGAAGCTGCTCAAGAGGATTGGCTGATGAATAATATTCAATAATGCGGAGCTTAATCAGAACTGGAGATAACCAACGCAATCTCTTTATATTCAATATCTTAAATGAATTGTCAACCCTCTTTATGTTTCAGAAGCAGGACGTTGCGGGTACGAATCAGGACTCGTATCTGGTTGTTATATATTTCGATTCTTTCTTTTCCATTCTCTGACGCTGAAATATCGTACCGTGATCATAGCCAAGAAGATGAAACATCCCGTGGACAAAGAGTCTGATAATTTCATCATCATAACTGCTCTTGAATTGCTTAGCCTGACGTTGGGTTTTCTGAAGTGAGATATAAATTTCACCCAGAAAGTCGGGATCACCAAAAGGAAACGAGAGTACATCTGTCACACGGTCAATCCCTCTATAAGCAGCGTTGAGCTTTCTGATCATGTAATCTGAGCAGAAGATTACATCCGTATATCTACCGGATTTGATCTTTTCATCCTTATAAATCTTTGCGACTATGGTTTTTATCCGGTTGTGCGGCACCGGAAGTTTGGCATACTGATGGAAGATTCTGACTGATTCGAAGTTTTTCATAATGAAATTAAACTGATGATTTTTAGTAAGTTTAAATATTTGCCACTAATAATCATAAAATAAAAAGAACTCACCCGAATTCAAAACGGAGTTATGTCACGATTTACGGTCAGCGTTCAGGGTTCAGGGTTCAGCGTTCAGCGTTCGCCAAGAATGAACCGTATAAAACCGTTCAGGGTTCAGCGTTAGACGTTCAACGTTCGCCAAGAATGAAGCCCTATACGGCATAGGCCACGTGAACCTCTGAACCTCCGAACCTGAACCTATTACTTAATATTAATAATTTGAAGTATTCGCTGGGCTCCATATCTTCATCGAGCTCCTTGAATGTTACGAGTATATCCCCGATTTTCTCCAAAAGATCCGGGCTGTGTGTTCCCTTTTCCAGATATTTCTTTCAGGATTTTTGGTTTGGCCGGAGGCCCTTTATTGGTGAGCTT
>JAAYYB010000367.1 GCA_012515615.1 Fibrobacter sp. | reverse complement strand
AATTCTCAACAAAAATGACCGGTTAGTCCGCATCAATTATCTTTAAACATTAATTAGCTTTCTGTAAATCAGATAAAACGGTCAGATAACTTGAGAATTACCGGTCAGATAACTGATAACAGGCAGCTTCTCCAATCCGTCCTCGCCGCCAGTGCTTTCCCGATCTTGTTGCCGGTCGTTGTACCATCCCAGTTGTAACCATTTGTTATAAGGTAATTCTTCAAGGTATCCCATTCCGCATCGGTAGGCACTCGCCAGCCTTCCGGAGCAAGCTTACCCGTGTTTACCGCATGCCAGTTATATAATGCACCATATTTAGCTTTGTTATCGGGATTATTAGCGTAGTAGCAGTAGGATCCAGTGGTAAGCTCAATCCATTCTGTGCTATCAGTCACATTGGGAATGGCTGTCCCGTCATTGTATTTCGTGGTTTTAAGGTTCTCCACTGTCCAAACCTGGCTCCCTATACGCACACTCTGATATACATTCCCATCTGCATCCTTCACATCCCCCGCATTTGGAATCATCTTTATCACAATGCCAGTTGTATCTGATGTCTTAATTGAATCCCGATAATTTAGCTGTCCCTTCTTAACTACTGAAATTACATCGGCAGTTACGGCCTCTGCTTTTGCCTGTTTCGCCAATGCGGAACTGTTACCCACTGTTGCGTTATGTTCGATTGATAGGGTGCCAAGTGGTGATAATTTGAAAGAATAGGCTTCGTTGCCGATTTTAACCTTGTACAGGAAAATTCCAGTTGATTTCTGGTGCGTTTCGAATACGTGTGTTCCCAAACAATGTGTTTTCTTGCTCATGTATATCTGTCTTCCGCTAACATTATGGATACTGATGGCAACGAGCGTATTCTGGGTAAGGGTGAGAACCACCTTCCCATTTTGTATCTGCATGGGACTTGCTTCAACCGCGCTGTTTCTGAAATTCGGTTGTATTTGCGCTAAGCCATTTGACAGAGTGAAAGTACCATTGGTACCTGTAGTTGTGGATATGTCTGCTTTTTCAAGCTTTACCGTAGCTCCCGAAATACCAACACCGGCAGTGTCTTTAACAATCCCGCTAATTTTGATTGTCTGGGCTGTACAGAGCGTAACACCCAAACAGATTGCTGTTATGGTTTTTAATAAAAGCACTGAACATCCTATAGGTTAGATGTTTGTTGTCCATTCTTCTTTTTTTCATTCGCCATGGAGGGCGAATGATTTTTATGGGCCAATGGTCTTTCGCACAAGATCAAACTCAACGAAGCCGCCCTGGAAGTATCAGGTTTTATATGGGTTTTGTATTCAGGGCTTTGTGCCAAATGTCATTAGTAATATAGTAGAAGGAAGGCAATAAACGTTGATTTATGTACTATAGAAAGGAAATCTGCAATGTGAAGAGTCTCTTGTTGGCCGTCATTATTTTGCGTAAAGGGTATTCGGAAAATAACAGGAGCCGGGCGGGACTATGTATAGCCATGTGTAGCTCTTAAATCCCCATTTTATATCTGAAGTTCAATAGATAGATTTTTTCTTAGAACTCCCTTATCAATCAATAAAACCCTCCCCCTCACCTCCCAACACACCACATAATTCTCCACCCTCCTCCTCATCCCCTCAAACTCCCTCTCCGACCCTAAAAACTTCGACACACCCCCCTCCAAAATCCTGTAAGCATCAAACCTTTCTTCAGCTTCTGCTGTAACCTTCCTCACAACCACATCACCGGGTGAGGATTTCGAAGGATCTTTGGAAAAAACAGCATATCTATCGGCCTTTTCCGGCATCTGCCAGGTAAATCCGGTGGACCTAGTTTTCTCAATCGTAGCACAGATATCAGAGTAAATAGATTGAAATCCTATCTGGCCTTTATTTACGCCTGATACTATCGTAGACAAAACCGAGGGCGGCAGATTGATCGAATATTTCACTCTTACCGCCTTCTCCAAATCTGATATCCCGGAAATATTATCAACTGTCTCCGGTACCGGTTCTATCGAATTCGCTTCGAGGAAAAATCTTACCGAATCATGAACCTCCTCCGGACTCATCTCACTTAACCGGGACCAGGGGATATCCACTTTATCGCCGAAAGTTTCCGGTCCCTTCTCTTTACTTTCACTCTCAAGAAGCTTTAAAACCTCAGCGTAACGTTTCTCTTTATCCTCAAGCTCCTTCTGCTTTGGAAACACAGCTTGAGATAAGCGAGAAAACTCCTTAAGATTTGCCCTTTTCATGACAATCGCATTCTGAAACTGCTCCAGCATTTTCTCCATACCCCTGTAAATCTGGTTATGGAGTGATCTGCAGAGTCCAACCGGGTCTGAATCGGTCCGGATCTCTGCTGAATAGCGGAAATTCTGCCCGCAGGCTATTATCCTTCCGATACTATAGGGATCGTACAGTGCCGTTCTGAGCACCAGGTTCATACCTGAATATGAACCAATACCCTTTTCAATATTATCTCCCTTTGTTTTTGCTTGTAAAAACATGGTCTGGGCGGTCGCTTTTATAAACAGTCCGGCATCCTTCCTTTCCGAAATCTCTTTTCCGTCCAGAATAACCCTGAACTCATCGCCCTTAGCCTCAGCCTGACGCATACCCATATCAGCCTTGATTTTTGCAATCTGGGCCTCGTCTTTATCAATATCTGCCGGAATCGACTGGAGCATTCTGTGCGCGTGTGCTACTTCATTCACGTGGGAACGGTTCTGGGATTTCAATTTCCGAAGCGAATGATCCAGCTCAACCGCCTCTTTCATCAGTTCATTATCAATCGACAGCTCCTTGACTGACCCGTAATAATTCTCCTCTATCTGACGGGTAGTCTTATCACTTCCATCCATCACCTGACGAATAGACCCCGCTTTTGTCTCAAGCACATTCCATAGACCGGTATCAAGAGATCCTTTGGTTACCAGATTGTAAACCTCAAGCTCACCGGTCCTGTTCCCGGGACGATACCCGCGGCCATTCTGCTGCTCTATATCCCGAGGCCTCCAGGGAGCATCAACATGAACTATCGCCTTAAGATTTGTTTGAAAATTCGTACCTGCACCCATCGTTTCAGTCGATCCAAATATCACCCGTACCCGTCCATCATTGACCTTCTCAAAAAGAGCCCTCCTTTCATCAAACGATTTACACTCCCTGACATCACCGATCTCCTCCGGCCTGATTCCCTGCGAAATCAGCTTGTTTTTCATCTCCTTTACACCATCAAAAAGAACCCTTGAGGGATCTGACGGATCAAATGAGCGGGCCTTGTCAAAGAAAACCGCGCATGTATATCCCTCAGATTTAAACCTGCTGTAAACATCGTGAATTACCTTTACACCCAGATTGAGCTTGGAATTGGGATCATCCGGAAGATGCGGATTGATAAGCCTCATATCGATTGCTGCCTTGCGGCCGTCGGTCATTATGGAAAGGATATTATCCGATCCTTTTTCCGGCTTACCCTTTAGCTCCTTTTCACGCTGCTCAAGAAATTTCAGGTAAGATCTAAGAAGCGGGGTAGAAGGGGCGGCTTCATTTACAATTCTCATGCGGGGGAGATTGATTCCAGGGACAAGAATCCCACTTGCCTCAAGATTGCGGGCGGTCTGAATATCCCATGTCTGCCTTAAGCTTGTGACCAGTTCCGGGACATTTACAATCTTACTGAACCTTGTCACAGGAGTGTAACCGGTTCCCGTATTGTTGAGCTCCATCTGGGTAACCGACTCCGCATACTGCCTGGCCCACTCATCAAAAGCCTCTAATCCATTCGCTTTCAAGACTTCCGGCTGAAGAAATCTCTGCATCGTATATGCCTCTACAAGCGTATTGCTGACAGGGGTACCCGTCGCGAATGTAATTCCGCCATCATTTTCCTGTATATGACGGATTTTCATAAGCATGTCAAGGGCTCGCTCGCTGCCTTTTGGAGTCCCCAGCCCGCGGACATTCTGAAGCTGTGTATAGTATTCCAGGTTTTTGTAAAGATCTGCCTCATCGATAAAAAGATGATCTACACCCAGTTTATCAAACGGTATCACCCCTTCATCTCTCTCCATATCAGACAGTTCTTTAATTTTATCCTTATACTTCACTATGGCTTTTTCCAAGTCCTTTACAGAGCGGGACTTCTTGTAAGCACTGTCCGTTGCGTTAAGAATCTCCTGATATTCAGCTATTTTTTTCCAGAAAAATTCCTGCTGATACTCCGGACTCATGGGGATCATCTTGAATGATTCGGCCCTTATGATAACAGAATCCCAGTCACCAGTGGCTATTTTGTTTACAAATGTACGCCTGTTTTCTCTGTCCCAGTTCTGATCATCTGCTATAAGAAGCTTTGCGGAAGGATAAGCGGCTCTGAACTCCGCCGACCACTGGCCTATCATGTGATCCGGGCATACTATCATCGGTTTATTGCGTAAACCAAGCCTGCTGCCTGTTATCAGTTATCTGACCGGTAATTCTCAAGTTATCTGACCGTTTTATCTGATTTACAGAAAGCTAATTAATGTTTAAAGATAATTGATGCGGACTAACCGGTCATTTTTGTTGAGAATT
>JAAYYB010000366.1 GCA_012515615.1 Fibrobacter sp. | reverse complement strand
CGGTGTGATGTGGAATGTACATCTTGAATACATAGAAAGTAGGTGTCTTAACCATTGCTCCGTGGGTGGTCGCTGTATTCATAACCGATTGAATTACATTAACGACCTGCGCAAGTCCTGCACCCATCATCCTCTCGGCATAACGTACAAAAAGGTTAAGTGTTTCTCCGGCACAAAGCGCATCCATGAGTGTCCCTGCCTGGCGCCAACCGTCACTGCCGTCATCGACAAGCCAGTTTCCCCATTCCCCTTCCCATATTTTGATTCGTTTCTGCGGATCATACTGATTAAGAATTGAAATTATCGCGTCAAGGCGAGATTTCATCTGCTTCTCATTTGCACTGTTTACAATATCATAATACTGGGCATCAGTAAAATTGAGGTGGTTAACATTGTCAGGGAAATAGATGTAATCGTGAATTTCGATGTTTTCAATCCGGTTCACATCGTCTGCCAGCATATCCTTCAGCCATTGCTGGAATCTCCAGATACCATCTGTACCGGCAATAGTGGTTATGGGCTTATTATTTACAGTGTTCTTCAAACTGTCGTAATTTCGATCATAGTGGGGCTTATAAGGCGCGGTACAATTGGACCAGCAGCCGTAACTACCTCCGCATCCCCAGACTTCATTTCCTAACTGGAAATATTTCAGGGTCCAGCTTGGGTGGTTGGGGTTATCGTTTATGTATTTAACCCAGGCCTTATTGCTTGCGGCAGCCGTATTGGTGGATTTACCTGTAATGATAGGTGTGGCGTTAGTGAGGCTGCAGAGCTCCATGAAACGATCTGTCCCCAGATCATCGGAAGGGTTAGGGGGGCTCCAGTTATATCCTTGTGCAGCACAGCCGCCGGGCCACTGTAATGCACTGAAACCGCATTCTTTCAATCCATCGATGACATCTTTTCTCATGCCGTTGATATTAGGAACAGTGGAGTTGGTTCCGACAAAAATGCCGCCTTTAACACCACGTCCGAGCCTCTCCATCAGTCCGCCGAAGATTTCCTTGTTGACAATGGTTTTGGCGCCGCTCACATCAACGGAAAGATTGCTCTGGCCAAAGCTGTTTATTACAACAGCAGAAATAAGCACAAAGAGATACAAATGCCTATGTATTCTTTTCATGTCAGGACCCTTTCTTGAGAAGACGCTTTCGTACCAGGATCTGGTACATATAGGATACTATTTTTAATGTATATGTGCATTCAATTTTTTACTGATTTCGAAACACTTGCGTTAACGTTAACGCAACGCTCCAACCATTAATTTATGCGTAACAGCAGCACCTCCTTCTGTATCTGTTACAATTAAACGCTTCAACAAACTGTGAGCCATTTTTTTTAAATATAAGCAATTTAGTCGTATCGTTCAACAAAAAATGAAAAATTACAAAGAAACTCTCGCGATTGATACATTATTAAAGCAATTCGCCCTGATCCCTCGTGCATAAGACAGGCATAAGAAAAAATGCCCAATCAACTAAAAAAGTAACATTAACAGACAGAATTGCTTATATTGTAATTTAATGTGCTTCAGATTATGACCACCTCTCCGGAAAACTCATGCGGGGATTCCATAAAAAAGGAGGATAAAATTTTAAACTGCAGGTTTGACACGGGATATTGCGTTAACGTTAACGCAGAACGTATCTTAAAAAAAAGGAGCAAAAATGAGCTTTCTTCAAAAAACTAAACTATACGTACTGTTTTTCATCGCTTTTGTGGCTATCAGCAGCTACAGCCAGAACCCCAGCACCATAACTTTCAATGTGGACGGGGCTAACACTGTTGTCGCCAAAGAAATATTTGGCGTCCTTATGGAGAGGCTGGGGAAACAATGGGGCGGTGGTGTATGGGTAGGAACAAATTCTAATATATCCAACACAAACGGTATGCGCAACGATATCATCGAGGGTTTTATTGAGTGTGGTATCGGGGCTGCTGAGTGGCCTGGTGGATGCGCTGCGAATGGTTACAACTGGAGTGCAAATAAAAATCCCTCCAATGATGTGGGTGTTGACAGGTTTATTCAGTTTTGTAAACTCACCGGGGCCGAGGCAATCATTGCCGGCAAGCCAACAGCAAACGATGCTGGCAGCAATGAAGCTTTTGCTAAATACATTATGAATGATCTCGACTATCCGCTGAAATGGTTCAAAGTCGGTAATGAGGTGTGGGGGTGCGGCGGAAACCAGAATGTAGATGGATACATTCCCAATTACACTGCAAATTACAATCGACTGAATGCATTAAAGAATACAGCAAACGGCGGTAATCTGCGCATCGTTGCCGCTAATGATATAGAGGGCAAATGGCAGTGGCTGCCGACAATGTTGAATCGTATCGGAAGCACGATCGACGGTGTTGAGTATCATGACTACATCTATTTTCCGGATAATATCAGCAGTACCAATCCCTCTACTAATGATTACTGGACCATAATAAAAAATGTGATTAGCACTGATATCAAGCCGCATCTTGATAACGAAGTTTTACCTGATTTGAACGCTTATGATCCCCAAAAGAGGATAAAGCTGGTTCTGGACGAATGGGGAAACTGGCTTATGGATGTAGGTGACGGCTGGATGCAGCAGAACACAGTTATGGATGCCGTCTCAGCAGGGTTGCACCTGAATATGTTTGTGCAGCTGGCTGATAGAATAGAAGTCGCGTGCATTGCTCAGGGCGTAAACGTCATACATTCAATTATGAATGTTAACAATAGCGGAGTTATGGTAAAGACGCCGACATTTTATGTTTTCAAGATGCTAAAACCCCACCACATAAACAATGCTAAATTTCTGCCGATGTCTGCTTCAAATATTCAAACTGTTAATGGCGGCGGAACCAATATGAAGGTGTTAAATGCTGCTGCTACTGTCGATGATGGTGATACTGTCAACATTAGCCTTACAAATATTGATCTGACAACTGCCCGCCAGGTAAGGGTCACTCTGAACAGCAGCAAAGAGGCTTATACTGTAAAGAGTGCAGAAGTGGTCACTGGTTCGAACATTAACAGCTGCAATAATTTCAGTGCGCCTGAACAGGTTAATGTCAAGACTCTTCCTGCTTCAGAATACAGCATCGATGGGAAGACGCTTACTGCGAACCTGCCTACAAAGAGTGTAGCAATGTTCAGGTTGGTGCCGGTTCCAACCGGTTTGCAAAACGGAGCCCGGAGAAACAGCTCTGCAGATGATTTTTCAATCAAGACGGGTTCACAAGGTACAATACATGTTAAATCGTCTGTGAACATGAAAGCTCCCGTGACTGTCAGTCTGTATAGCGCTGATGGCAGAACGCTGATTAATAGAGTCAACCGGACTTTCGAGTCCGGAACATGCATTATTGGCGAGAACATCGGTAAGGGTGTTTACATGGTGAAAATCACCGGTGACAACCTCAGCTTTACTAAACAGGTTGTCATAGCAAAGTAAAAATGAAAAGAAACTCAATCTCACAGAAATCTGAGTGCGTATTGAGTTTGTATTGTTATTCTGATTTGTTTGGTGTGCAGGGAGATCATGATACGGCACAAGAAAGAGAGTGGCTTGTGAGTGAATGGTCTCCCTGTTTTACCATTTAATAGGGTAGAGTAGACCCATCGGATTATTCATCAAGGAGAACCTGGTTTGATCAAGTCTGACGAAAACTATGTAATCGGTGCGGATTTTGGCTCAGACTCTGTTCGCGTCGTCATCATTGATGCCGCAAATGGAAATGTTGCGGGCCAGCAGGTTGTGTATTACCCCCGCTGGAAAAAGGGGATGTACTGTATTCCAAAAGAAAATCAATTCAGGCAGCATCCTCTGGATTATACCGAGAGCCTGGTGGAAGCGGTAACCGGCGCGCTTAAGGATGCTGGAAAGAGCAATCCTTCTATCGGCCGAAAGATTCGGGCGATTTCTGTAGATACAACCGGCTCTACTCCGGTTCTGACCGACCGTTCAGGCACTCCACTGTCGCTTCTGCCGGAATTCGCTGAAGATCCGGATGCGATGTTTATACTGTGGAAAGATCATACAGCCATAAAGGAAGCCGAAGAGATTAACGTCCTTTCCCGGACCTGGGGTGGTACCGATTTCACCAAATATATGGGTGGCGTTTACTCATCAGAGTGGTTCTGGGCTAAGCTGCTTCATACAATCCGTAAAAATGCTGCTGTCAGCAAGGCTGCATATACCGGGGTTGAACACTGTGACTGGATTACGGCTGTAATGACAGGTACAACAAATCCCGATGTGATAAAGAGAAGCAGATGTGCGGCCGGTCATAAGATAATGTGGCATCAGGAATGGGGGGGATACCCGCCCCGTGCTTTTTTTGACAAGCTTGATCCAAAACTCTCCGATATTCGCGATTCGCTTGGAACTCAGACCTGGACCACAGAAGTTTCGGCAGGAACCCTGACCCCGGAATGGGCAGATAAACTGGGGCTTTCCGAATCGGTTATCGTTTGTGTCGGGGCTTACGATGCACATATCGGTGCAGTAGGCGGTGATGCTGCTCCGGGTACTCTGGTAAAAAGTATAGGAACTTCCACCTGTGATGTTATTATCGGTCCCAGACCCGCTGCGGGGCAAAAAGAAAACTTGATCAGGGGAATTTGTGGACAGGTTGACGGATCGGTGGTAGCCGACTGGATCGGTTACGAAGCGGGTCAATCGGCCTACGGAGATTACTATGCCTGGTTCCGTAATATTCTGATGTGGCCGGTACACAATCTGGTGGCAAGTGAGGCTGAAGGTCTGGATATCGAGAAGATCGAAAAGAGTATTCTGCGGGCTCTCGAAGCGGCTGCTTCGAAAATCGAACCGGTAGACTCTGCGGTTCTTGCTCTTGACTGGGTTAACGGACGCAGAACTCCCTTTGCCAATCAGAATCTGAGTGCGGCTATTACCGGCATTACTTTAGGTACCGATGCTCCTGCGATGATGCGGGCCCTTTATGAGTCGACTGCCTTTGGGGCCCGATCGATTATCGAATGCTTTGAGGAAGGCGGCTTGAAAATCGAGAAAATTATGGCTATCGGGGGAGTGGCCCGAAAAAGTAAACTGGGCATGCAGATTCTCGCTGATGTCACAAACAGGGAAATTCATGTTACTGCCGGGGATCAGTCCTGTGCTATCGGGGGTGCTGTATTTGCTGCAACCGCCGCGGGGTTATACCCTGATATTTTTTCTGCTCAGAGAGCCCTGTCAGCGGGAACTGAGAGAACTCATAAGCCCGATCCTCAAAAGGTTGCTATATACAATAAACTGTATGTCAAATACCGCAAGCTTGGAAAATTCATCGAAGGAGAGACAAATTGATAAACTTAAAACAGTATGAGTTTTGGTTTTTGACCGGAAGTCAGCATCTGTATGGGGATGAAACGCTCAGACAGGTTGCTGCGGATTCAAAAGAAATTGTCAAGGCACTGAATGCAGACAGGAAGATGCCCTGCAAAATGGTATGGAAACCGACTCTTACCACTGCCGATGATATCCGGATTACATTAGAGCAGGCAAACAGTGATCCCAAATGCGCCGGCGTAATAGCCTGGATGCACACTTTCTCTCCCGCAAAAATGTGGATAGCCGGTTTGCGCTCCTATAAGAAACCGTTGTTGCAGTTAAATACCCAATTCAATAGCAAAATACCTTATAACTCTATAGATATGGATTTTATGAACCTGAATCAGTCTGCACATGGAGACCGTGAATTCGGGTTCATTACTGCCCGGATGGATATTCCCAGAAAGGTAGTAGTAGGTCATTGGAGTGATTCTGAAACACGGCAGCGCATTGCCCTCTGGATGCGGGCAGGATGTGCTGTTGCGGACGGCAAGTCGCTTCGTATTGCCCGTTTCGGAGATAACATGCGCGATGTAGCGGTTACTGACGGGGATAAGGTCGAGGCTATGATCCAGCTGGGCTGGTCGGTTCCCTATTATGGAATCGGCGATTTGGTTGCCTACATGGATAAGGTCACATCAGACCAGATCAATTCCATGGTAAAACAGTATGAAAGTGAATATGAAATAGTATGGGGGAAAGACAAGAAATTTACCCTTGGTCAGATTCGTGAGCAGGCTCGTATAGAAGTTGCGATGCGCTCATTTTTCAAAGACAATGATATCAATGCCTTTACGACAAATTTTCAGGATTTACACGGTATGAAGCAGCTTCCGGGTCTGGCCTGTCAACATCTGATGGCTGATGGATTCGGGTTTGCAGGTGAAGGCGACTGGAAAACTGCCGCTATGGTGCGTACTTTCAAGGTGATGACCGCGGGGTTAGGCGGAGCCGGCAAAGGTGATTCCTTCATGGAAGACTACACCTATCATTTCGAAAAAGGAAATTCTGCAATTCTTGGTGCCCACATGCTTGAGGTATGTCCTACTATTGCGGATGCCAAACCCCGCATTGAGGTTCATCAGCTCGGGATAGGGGATAGAGAGGATCCTGCACGGCTTGTTTTCTGTGGTAAAGCGGGGAAGGCGATTTGCGCCGCGGTTGTTGATTTTGGTTCCCGTTTCCGCTGCGTGCTTAACGAAGTGGATGTAGTGATCCCGCCGGAAGATCTTCCGAAGCTTCCGGTTGCACGTGTACTCTGGAAGCCAGCTCCTGATCTTCAGGTTGCAGCTGAAGCCTGGATACTGGCCGGTGGTGGTCATCATACAGCTTTCTCCAATATCGTTACGACTGATATGGTCAGGGACTGGGCCGAGATGGTCGGTATTGAATGTGTGGTTATTGACAATTCCACAAATGTACCGGCATTCCGTAATGAACTCCGCTGGAACGCAGCAGCCTGGAGAAAATGATGCCTTCATATAAAACTCTCAAAGAGCAAGCCTGGGCTGCTAATCGGGAAATTCCCGAGCGCGGGCTTGCGTTGTATACCTGGGGAAACGTATCGGCATTTGATCCCGGGCTCGCCGTTTTTGCCATCAAGCCATCAGGTGTTCCATATACCGATCTTCAGGTCGAAGATATGGTTGTGGTCGACCTTGAAGGAAAAATCATTGAGGGAAAACTGAATCCTTCCTCAGATATGCCGACTCATCGGGCATTATACAGGGAATTTACGGTCGAAGGCGGCAATCCGGTTTATGGCATAATACACACGCATTCGACCTATGCTGTTTCCTGGGCGCAGGCCTGCAGGCCAATACCTCTTTTTGGAACTACGCATGCCGATCATATTCAGACCTCTGTCCCCTGTACTCCGTATCTGTCGGAAGAAGCGGTTTTAAGAAATTATGAGCTGGAAACCGGCAATTTGATAACGGATTTTTTCAAGTCGGAAAAGCTCAATGCAGCAGAGGTTACAATGGTTCTTGTCGGTGGTCATGGGCCCTTTGCGTGGGGTTCAAGTGCGGAAAAAGCTGTTTATAATGGAGCGGTTCTGGAGGAAATCGCCCGCATGGCAATGCTGACCCTGCAAATCAGTCCTGATGCGACACCTCTTCCTGAATATATAATTAAGAAGCATTATCTCCGGAAACACGGACCTGGTGCTTATTACGGGCAGAGATAAGGAATTATGGTAAAATATTTAGCTGGCTTTTAGTGTCACTTTAACGAATAAGGAGTTAGTCATGATCAAGGTCTCTAAGTTTCTGGCGATGTCGGCAATTGTGGCGTCTGCTCTGACAATGATTGTTGGATGTCAATCAAAAAGCGGCCCTAAAAAAATCACCATCGGTTTTTCACAGGTCGGTGCAGAAAGTGAATGGAGAACAGCAAATACAGTTTCAATTAAGCAGGCTGCAACAGATTTCGGGATTAATCTGCAGTTTTCTGATGCGATGAACAGGCAGGAGAACCAGATCAAGGCTATAAGATCCTTTATAGCTCAGAAAGTTGATGTGATTGCTTTTTCCCCCACTACAACATCCGGCTGGGAAACTGTTCTTCAGGAAGCCCAGAGGGCAAAAATACCGGTTATTCTTTTAGACCGTGGTGTAGATGTAAAAGATGAATCGCTCTATGTGACGCTTATGGGTTCAGATTTCAAGGTGGAAGGTGAACGTGCCGGAAACTGGCTCGTAGAATATATGAACAGTAAAGGCAGAGGAAATGAAACCATCAATGTGGTGGAACTTCAGGGAACAGTCGGATCCGATCCTGCCATTCAGCGTAAGGCTGGATTTGATGAAGTCATCAAGAAATATCCAAATTACAAAGTTATCAGATCTCAGACCGGTGATTTCACAAGGGCGCTTGGCAAAGAAGTTATGGAGGCTTTCCTGAAAGCGGAAGGAAAGAACATTCACGTTCTCTTTGCACATAACGATGATATGGCTATTGGAGCCATCCAGGCCATTGAGGAATATGGATTAAAGCCCGGACAGGATATCATCATCGTTTCTATTGATGGAGTAAAAGGTGCATTTGAAGCCATGATAGCCGGTAAGCTTAACTGCACAGTAGAATGCAGTCCTCTGCTTGGTCCCCAGTTGATGCAGGCAGCAATCGACCTTAAGAATGGTAAGACGTTGCCCAGAAGAGTGTTGACTGAAGAAGGCGTTTTTCCGGCCGAAGTCGCAGCCAAAGAATTTCCTAATAGAAAATACTGATTTTATTGAACGGTACAGTTCAAAGGGGTAGCCTTGAACCCGGATCTTATGATCCGGGTTTAAGACACCTGTTCCCGGAACGTCTGAAAAAGCTTGATGATCAGAGAAGACTTGAAAAGATCTATTCAGGCAAGTATAATGGCAGATAGTCATTGAGGCCCGAATCAAGGAGTTGATAGATGGAAAATGAGATCGTTTTGTCTATGGAAAACATAAGCAAGAGTTTTCCAGGGGTCAAAGCTCTTACTAATGTGAATTTCCGCATGTTTAAAGGCGAAGTACATGCGTTAATGGGACAAAACGGAGCCGGGAAATCTACTCTGATCAAAGTCCTGACTGGTGTTTACCCTAACGATACAGGTACTATCCTTCTGGATGGAAAGTCTGTGCGGGCTGATACGCCTCTTGCCGCACAAAAGCTTGGAATCAGCACGGTTTATCAGGAAGTCAATCTCTGTGCGAATCTCAGTGTAGCCGAGAACATCTTTATCGGCAGGGAGCCTGAAAAAAACGGGCTTATTGATTGGAAAACAATCAATAAGAAAGCAACGGAACTGCTGTTAAAGCTCAATATAAAAATCAATGTGACAGAGATGTTGTCATCCTATTCCATTGCTGTTCAGCAGATGGTTGCGATTGCCCGGGCCATAAGTATTTCCGCGAAAGTGCTTATTTTAGATGAGCCGACCTCAAGCCTTGATGAAAATGAGGTGCGTCTTCTTTTCAGTGTCTTGAAAAAACTCAAGGCTGAAGGAATGGCGATACTTTTTGTTACCCATTTTCTGGACCAGACCTATGAGATTTCTGACCGGATCACGGTTCTCAGGAATGGAGCTCTGGTTGGGGAGTACAAGGTTGAAGATCTTCCAAAGATGAAACTCATTTCCGCTATGATCGGTAAAGATTACACAAGAAATGACGGTGACCGCAGAAGAGAGAACAATTCCGCTCTTAAAGATGTGAAGCCTTTCTTCAAAGCGGAAAACATAGAAAAAAAAGGTCATGTGTCCAGTCTGACTATTGAGTGTAAACCGGGAGAAGTTCTGGGTCTGGCCGGGCTGCTTGGTTCCGGAAGAACAGAAATTGTCAGATTGCTGTTTGGTGTTGATAAACCGGATAAAGGCGAGTTTACCTTGAACGGCAGAAAAATATCTATCAACTCCCCAAGACAGGCAATCTCAAACCGGTTTGGTTTCTGTCCAGAGGACAGAAAAGTAGAAGGTATTATCGGCGATTTGACCATAAGGGAAAATATTATCCTGGCTCTTCAGAGCAACTACGGGATTTTTAAAAGCATACCCAAAAGCAAACAGGTAGAGCTGGCTGATAAATTCATTAAAGCACTGGGAATCAAAGCTACCAACTCTGAGCAGGTGGTCTCAAAACTCAGCGGTGGAAATCAGCAGAAGGTAATTCTTGCCAGATGGCTGGTTACAGAACCGAAACTTTTGATTCTTGATGAGCCGACAAGAGGAATTGATATCAGTGCAAAAGAAGAGATCATGGATCTTGTAATAGATCTTTGTAAAGAAGGAATGTCAATAATATTCATTTCATCGGAACTGGAAGAAGTTGTCAGATGTTGTGACCGGGTTGTGGTCATGTGTGACAGAAAGAAGCTTGAAGAGCTGACCGGGGATGATATAAGTGAAGAGCGTATTTTGCATGTTATTGCCGGAGGTAGCAGATAATGGGGAAAAAAGGTTCGTTTGACAATATTTTCAAATCCAAGAATTTCTGGTCATTGACAGTCCTTGCGTTGCTGCTTTTGTGTAATCTGATCTTCACAAAAGGTTTTTTCCGCATAGAGATCAAAGACGGGCACCTCTTTGGGAGCCTGATAGACATTCTGAACAGAGCGGCACCCATGATAATCATCTCTATCGGGATGACTCTGGTTATTGCTACCAAGGGTATCGATATCTCTGTCGGATCAACGCTTGCAATCACCGGAGCCGTTGTAGCAATGCTGATCGGTGGAAATCTGCAGATTGTTGACGGCGTGCAGACCTACATCTCAAAGGTCCCCATGGCTCTGGCCATTATAGTGGCTCTGTTGGTGGCGGCCCTTATAGGATTGTGGAATGGATTTCTAATCACAAGGGTCGGGATGCAGCCTATTATTGCCACTTTGATTCTGAGTGTGGCCGGAAGAGGTGTTGCGCAGCTTCTTACTAACGGACAAATTATAACGGTTTATTATAAGCCGTTTTTCTTTATCGGTGGCGGATATCTTTTCGGCCTGCCATTCTCAATCTATCTTGTAGCTTTGATAGTAGGGGGAACTTTCTTTCTGACAAGGAAAACCGCCCTGGGTATGTTTATCGAGTCTGTGGGTGTAAATCCAGTTGCTGCCAGGGTCTCCGGTATCAATTCCAAGAATCTGATGGCTGCTATCTACGCTTTCTGCGGGCTGTGCGCAGGCGTGGCTGCACTGCTTGTGACTTCTAATGTCAAGAGCGCCGACGGTATCCACGCAGGAGAGCTCTTTGAGCTCGATGCTATCCTTGCGGTAGCCATCGGTGGAACATCACTTGCGGGCGGAAAATTTTATCTGATGGGCAGTGTTATCGGAGCTCTGATAATTCAAACTCTCAAGACAACGATTTATTCAATCGGTGTTCCACCGGAAATAAATCTTGTTGTTGAGGCTTTAGTCGTATTCATTGTCATGCTCATACAGTCAGAGGATTTTCGTAAGATTGTATTCAGAGTAAAAACGGTCACGGAGTAAGAGATGAAAAATAAACCTTTGATCAATTTACGGTATGTTCTGCTGATTACAACGATATCTTTGTTTGTGGTAATTTATGCCATCGGCTGTATTCTTTACCCGAGCTTTTTATCGCTGGATGTGTTTTTAAATCTGTTTATTGACAATGCCTTTCTGATGGTGATTGCTGTCGGGATGTCTTTTGCGATTCTCTCGGGGGGAATCGACCTTTCTGTGGGTTCCATGATCGGTCTGACCACCATGGTTTCTGCGCACCTTCTCGAAAAAGCGCATATGAATCCTTTCCTGGTGATGGCAATAGTACTGCTGATGGGAGCTTCGTTTGGAACGATGATGGGTGTAATGATTCATTATTTCAAATTGAATCCCTTTATCGTTACTCTGGGGGGTCTCTTTTTAGCCCGGGGATTGTGTTACATAATCAGCACAGATACAATCAATATTACAAATGAAGTTTACAGAAGCATCTCCTCATACAGGTTCTATATCACTGATACCGCATTTATAAATGTAAATGTCCTGCTATTTATCGCGATAACTATCCTGGCGGTTTATCTGGCTCACTATACAAAATTCGGAAGAACCGTTTATGCAATCGGGGGAAATGAACAGTCCGCGGTACTGATGGGTTTACCGGTTGCAAGGACTAAGGTTCTGATTTACACGTTCAGTGGATTCTGTTCTGCTTTGAGCGGTATTATTTTCACCTTTTATATGCTCTCCGGGTATGCTTTACATGCAAAAGCACTCGAGACTGATGCTATTGCCGCGGTGGTAATAGGTGGAACCCTCTTGACAGGGGGATACGGATATGTTATCGGCACCATGTTCGGGGTACTTATACTGGGCACATTTCAGACACTTATTATGTTTCAGGGTACTCTCAGCGCATGGTGGACAAGAATCGTCTACGGTGTTCTTGTCCTTTTATTCTGCCTGTTTCAAAGGCTTTTTGAAGCCAATAAAGGAAAAATGAAACCGCAACTTCAAGAGGTTGACAAGAATAAAATCGATTCGAAACCGGATGTTGATTTGAATGTCAGCGAACAGAGAGAGACCGTATCTGTGTAGTTGCTTTTTTAAAGGAATACGTATTAAACAGCAGCCTCTTTTAAAAAGTAAAGAGGCTCTCTTTCAGAAAACTTAATTATCCTCATTTCAATCTGTATTATCTGAAGAACTGCAGTACCGGTTGATTGACTATATGCACCGACTTAGGCCGGGCCCGGGAATGTAAATGATGTTTCATATCTGGTAACTCTACAAGAAAATAATGGCAGGGGAAAAAGGTACAATGGCTATAACAACAAATCGTATTAAAGAAATAAATGAAAAGATAGAAATCCAGAAAAAACCTTTTGGAACAGTCGACGGAAGATCGGTCGATCTTTACACTGTCTCCAATATCAATGGTATGGAGATGACGGTCACCAACTACGGATGCATCGTTACTTCACTAAAAGTTCCTGATAAAAACAATATCCATAAGGATGTCGTTTTAGGTTATAATGACGTTAAAAGCTATGTGGATAATAACTACTATTTCGGTGCTGCTATCGGGCGCTGCGGCAATAGAATCGGCGGGGCAAAATTCACCCTTGAAGGTAAAGAGTACAACGTAACTAAAAATGAAGGCCCTAACTCTCTGCATGGCGGTAGTAAGGGCTTTGATAAAGTGGTCTGGGATGCTGAAGCTTTCAAAAACGAAACAGGAGGCGGACTCGAGTTCTCCTATGTGAGCAAGGATGGGGAAGAGGGGTTCCCCGGCACACTGACCTTAAAGATCACCTATACCCTGACCAACAATAATGAATTCAGAATCGACTATTTTGCCACAACCGACAAACAGACTATCTGCAACCTGACTCATCACTCTTATTTTAACCTTAACGGTGAGGGAAACGGTGATATTCTCGGTCACAAATTGATGATTAATGGCAGTAGATTTACGCCTGTAGACTCCACTCTGATTCCTACCGGAGAACTGAAATCTGTTGAAGGCACACCGTTTAATTTTCTGAAATCTGTAGAGATAGGAGCCCGAATCGGTTCAGATGATAAGCAGCTTAAATTGGCAGAAGGTTATGATCATAACTGGGTTCTTGATCGTCCTGAAGGATCAAAAGACCTCTTTTTAGCCGCAACCGTTATTGAACCGGAGAGCGGCCGCTGCATGGATGTTTTGACCAGGGAGCCCGGGGTGCAGTTTTATTCCGGCAATTTCCTTGACGGCACCTTGATTGGTAAAAGCGGTCGGGTTTACAAGCATCGTTACGGTTTCTGCCTCGAAACGCAGGCATACCCTGATTCTCCCAATAAACCCGATTTCCCGACTACAGTTCTTAAACCCGGTGAAACTTACAAGACCACAACTGTTTACAGGTTCTACAACAGATGATAAGAGAGGCAATCACCTGGCATCTCTTGCGTTAAATCTGGTGAAACACATAAATATTAAAAAAAGTGAAGAAAATCAATTTTTCCGGAAAAAGTGTAGTATATTATTAATAATGCGTTAACGTTAACGCAGTAGCAGAATCAAAGGGAATCACTTGCTTTTAATTTCGAAGGATTCTCTCGAAAATGAACTCTGTGGTTCAGGGAAGGTTACAGGGTTTCTGACTGAGAGCAGATTCTATAAAAGCCAGAATAATCAAGGTGATTAGATGGTAACGATTAAAGATATAGCAGAAAAGGCAGGGTTTTCAATCGGTACTGTTGACCGGGTCCTTAATGGACGTGGACGCGTTTCAAAGAAAACCGAAGAAAAAATCAAGGCCATCATTCGCAAGACCGGCTATAGAACCAATATACACGCCAGAAATCTCTCAATGAGCTCTATACATAATTTCGGGGTGATTATACCTCAGTTGTATCAGGATGGCGGGTATTGGGATATTCTCTGCAAGGGAATAGATCAGGCTGAGCAGGATCTTTCCACCTTTAACATCCATCGGCACTACTTTTTCTTTGATAAATACTCGGAAGAATCCTTTATCCAGGCCGGTGAAAAAGCACTCAAACAGGACATGGACGGCCTTCTCATCGCTCCGGTGCTCTTTGACGCCTGCAGTGCATTTATAAAATCAATTCCCGCCGGAATACCTTATGTTTTTGTTGATTCAACGATTCCGGACACCGCTCCTATTGCAACGATCGGTCAGGATTCCTACCAAAGTGGCGTATGCGGAGCAAAACTCATGAAAATGCTTCTTAACGGGAAGGGTAATATAGTTGTATTGAGGATGCTTCCAAACGATTTCCACATCAATGAACGGGTACGTGGTTTTTCCTCCGCGTTTGAGTCGGAATCTTCAATAAAGGTACATCTGTTTGATCTTGATGGTGGTCTGGAAGATAAAGCGTTTGTTGCATGTGTGCGTGCAATTGAGGAAAAGGTCTATCCTTGTGATTGTTTTTTTGTCACAAATGCAGAGACACATCGGGTTGCAAAGGCGCTTGGACATAATTCGCACAGAAGGCACATAATTGGATATGACTGCGTTGAGGAAAACCTGCGTCTGCTCAATGAGGGGGCTATCGATTTTATAATCAGTCAGAACATACGCGAACAGGGATATACGGGTATAAACACCCTGTTCCGGCATCTGGTACTCAAGGAATCGTATGCTTTAAAGGTAAAAATACCGATTGATATTGTCATCGCTGAAAATTGTTCGTATTATCAATAGATCCATGACAAAAGGGGAATTTATCATTAGCTGTTGTTGTGCTGGTAATACCTACAGGCTTAGTGCCCTGTTTCAGTTCTGCACGGCTGTTTTTACCGGACTGAAATTTTCTGCACCGGAAGTCAAAAAGACTCTCTTTTGCGGTGCTGCGCGTGGAAACTGAGGTCTTAGATGCAGGTAATACTCTTGAAAGAATTGGCCGTATCTGAGTCAGAGACAAGAAAAAGCAGTATGCAAAATCTCCTGCCTTTCATCATTACAGCTTTCATTGCAGCCGGTTCCTCTTATGCCGGTGCAGTAAAGCTGAAATCCTCCGGTTCAGACAGAGAACGTATTGATTTTAATTGCGGCTGGCTGTTTAGCGGATCGGCAGATGATTGCGCGGCTCCCGGCATGAATGATTCTTCATTTGAACGTGTTACGCTTCCTCATACAATTGCGCTGGTTCCTCATGCTGATATAGATACTTCGGTATACGGTCGTATCACCTGGTACAGGAAACATTTCGTGCTGCCGGACATTTATCGCGGACGGCGTATCACAATAGAGTTCCAGGCGGTCTCCAAAGCTGCGGAGGTTTTCTGCAATGGACAGTTTGTGGGGGAGCACAAGGGCGCTTACACGCCTTTTACTGTTGATATTACCGACAAGGTCTCATTTAAAGGTGATAATGTTCTTGCCGTCAAGGTCGATTCCCGCCAAAGGATAGAAATTCCTCCTGAGGGAAAAGATGTCGATTATATGATTGGCGGTGGTATTGTTCGTGATGTTGCGCTTGTAGTAAAAAACCCGGTTCATGTTGAATGGGTTTACGCCCGGCGCGACCCGGCACGTGTAGATTGCATCGAATTGACAGCTAAGATTGTAAATGCGGGGAAAACAGCATCTGCCGGATCCCTGCGGTTTATGCTGACTGATGTGAAAGGGACAGTTGTCGCATCCGTAAATAAGTCGTATACCCTTGCACCAGGTACGGTTGAGAATATCCAGACCATTGCCGGACCGGTAAAGAATCTCAAATTGTGGCATCCCGATGAGCCGTCACTTTATACCTTAAACGCTCAACTGTTTTCCGGTGAGAAGTGTCTTGATGAATACAAACAGCTGACCGGTTTCAGAACTGTTGCATTTGGAAAGGATGACGGCATATTCCTTATCAACGGAAATCCACTGAAACTGCGTGGCCTTAATCGTCACGAGACCTTCCCCTTTATTGGCCGTGCTGCAGCCAACCGTTTGCAGAGAAGAGATGCCGATATCATTAAATACGATTTCGGGTGCAACATAGTCCGCTGCTCGCACTATCCCCAGGATCCGGAGTTTCTTGATCGCTGCGATGAGATCGGACTTATGGTGCTTGAAGAGATGGCCGGCTGGAATTTTGTGAGTGTCAATAAAGAGTGGCAGAAGGTCGCTCTGGATAACCTTACGGAAATGATCATTCGTGACCGCAACCACCCCTCTGTAATCAGCTTTGGAGTGCGTGTAAACCAATCCGCCGACTTTCGTGATTTCTACACCGAAACCAATCGCATTGCACGTACCCTGGCACCAGACTGGCCTACACATGGAGTGCGTGTGTCTGGTCGCGGATCAAAAACCGGATTTCTGGAAGATGTATGGGCACAGAATTTCACTATCCCGTCCGCAACTCCGCCGCAGCTTCCCTGGATAACTACGGAGAGTGTCGGTCACAATTTCCCGGTAAACTCCCGGGCTGATCAGTCGCGGTTGATCGGGCAAATGCTCTCCCATGCGGCGGTTCACGATTCTGCTGGAAAGAATAACAAAATAGCCGGGCTCCTTGGGTGGTGTGCCTTTGATTACAACTCTCCATACAGGTATGCTAAAAACAATGTCTGCTACCATGGAGTTGCCGATATATTCAGGAACCCCAGGCATGCGGCCTATTTTTACCGCTCTCAGGCAGATGCCGCTATTTATGGTCCTATGGTTTACATAGCACACCGCTGGGAGAATTATACAGGAACAAATGATATCTGGGTGGCAAGCAACTGTGATTCGGTTGAACTGTTTGTAAATAAGGGCTCGCTCGGTAAACATGCAGGAAGTGAGTACAGGTCACTCTCTCATCCTCTGTTTGTCTGGCGCAATGTGTCCTATTCTGCCGGAGAAGTGGAAGCGGTCGGGTATATCAGGGGCCGTGAAGTTTCAAAGTTTATCAGAAGAACACCCGGATTGCCGGTGCGTCTGGTAATTGCACCTGATGATACAGTGCTTTACACCGGCGGTGATATGACACGAATCGTGGTTGCCATGGTGGATTCAAACGCGCAGGTGGTTAAGCGTGATAACTCAAAGGTTACGATCCAAGTTGATGGCCCGGTTGATTTTTCAGGAGAGCGTCAGATTGCTCTGGAAAATGGAATGACGGCATTTTTCATAAAAACCCGGTCTGAAGAAATCGGGATAGTTACTTGTAGCGCAAAAAATGGTATTATTAATTCAGCTAAGGCCTCAATAATTGTGAGGGGTGGTACCGGGGAAGAAAATTCTGATGATTCTCCCCGTAAGGGGGGCTGAAATCGTGGAGGGAGTATACCCGAAATTTTAGAGATCAATTTTGTCTGTTCGTTAAAAGCAAATATTATGATTTAAGAGCTTAAAGAGATATTTTATAACTAATCAACCCGTTAAGGAGGAGCTTTAATGAATCAAAAGTGTACAAGTCAATGTGTCTATACCATGGAAATTAGAATTTTAACGGTCAATTAAAAAAGGGAGAATCATGAGAAAACTGTTATGGTTAAAACTTGCGTTCTTCGCAATGGTTATACCTTGCTGGGAAAGCTATGGAGATTTAGAGGCGCCGGATTTGACATGGAAGGGATTTGCATCACTGAGATTAGGGCAGATTGTCAAGGGCGAACCCGAAACTGTTATCGGCAAAGAAGTAAAGTCCGATATGGTATGGGTTCAGGAAATGAATGCCGGGATTTCACTGGAGTCGAAGTTTAATAATCTCCCTGCGGTTGGTAATGTCGGGATAGAGTTCGCTGTGAATAATGATAATTCACCTTATCCTCAGGATTTCGGAAAGTCAAGGCGACTGAATTTCTATCCCTATCTTTCAAGAGCAGACCTTTTATTTAATCTGCGTGATGAAGGCAATGCCAAACTGGAACTTGACGTTGGATACTTTCCATACAAATACAACAGTTCTGTAAGAAATCTGGGTGAGTACCTCTTCAGAAGCGGAACCTACCCTCAGTGGATTGTTACAGAGATCGATTTTCCCATGGCGCGGCTCCTGGGATTACGTTTTGGCGGCAAACTGTGGGAACAACTTGATTTTGACATTCTGGCAACTCTCAATACCGAATGGACTGCAATCGGTGACCTCAATCTTTCCGGCCTGGTTGCCTGGGAACCCCACCCGTTTTTCGAAATCGGACTGGGAGGCAGCTGGTGCAGTATAGTTTCAGTAGATTGGGACAAGACAACACCTGATGCAGACGGCTCAAGATATCTTGCTCCGATCCCCGGTAAACCCGATACTGCAATTTACAACTATACTTTTGCAGGGCAGAAGCTGATGGGGCGACTGGAGTTCGATATTAAGCGGTTGTTTTCAGATGTTGATATATTCGGCGAAGAAGATTTAAAAGTGTACTGCGAAGCGGCCATATTGGGATTGATTAACTATCCGGCAAGTATGGATGGTGTTAAAAGATTCGACCCGGCAATAAATGATTCTGTCTTTGTCAGCTATACCCGATACGATACCCTCTGGCAAAGAATTCCGGTCATGGTTGGTCTTAATATACCGTTTTTCAAGTTATTAGATGTCTTCAGTGTGGAGCTTGAATGGTTCGGTAATCCCTATCCAAACAACTTGAACCCGATAAAGTTCGATAACCAGCCTGTACCGCTTTCGAGTTTTGCAAATGAAAAAACTGTCCAGTATATGAATATTCATAGTGATGACTGGAAGTGGAGCGTTTACGCCAGAAAAACTTTCAAGGATAATTTCTTTGTTATGGCTCAGGCTGCCAGTGATCATTTCCGGTGGTATCGTCTTGATTTTACCGCAGTGGACGGCAAGGAAGCTTCACGCCAGATAGACCACTGGTACTATACACTGAAATTCGGCTACAAATTCTAAGAAAAGAGGACATCTGAAATGAAAAAGATACTTTTGTTAACCTTGGCGCTGTCTGTCTGTGCATCGGCACAGATAGATACCAACAGCCAGCATTTTTACATGTATTCATACTTCTATAACAAACAGCAGGAAGCAGGGGCCCGCCTCGCTTTCAGTTCAGATGGGGTACACTGGGTATTGTACAACAATGAGATACCGATAATTGTTCCGGTGATTGCCAAAGGAGAAACGCCTTTGATGCGTGACCCCAACATTCTGTTTGATCCAAATACGGGTGTGTTCCATTTGACATGGACAACCGCATGGAACCAGGATAATATCGGCTATGCGACTTCAAAGGACCTTAAAACCTGGTCTGAACAGATTATGATCCCCGTGGGGCAAAGAATCAGAGGAGCGAGTTGCTGCTGGGCACCTGAGTTCTTCTATGATGACCAAAAAGACAGCGTTATGGTCTTCTGGTCAACTGAGAGAGGTACAGTCGGTAAAGAAGCGTTTCGCAGCATGACAAAAGATTTTAAACATTACACCGCTCCCCGGGTTTATTTCTCGCCAAAAAATGCCAATGGGGAGGCATACTCGGTTATTGATGAAACCATTCTCAAAGTCGCTGACAACAAGTATTACCTGTTCTACAAGGACGAGCGAACAAATAATGTAGCGGGTAAATTGAGTAAAAACATTCATTTTGTGTTTGGGCCTACGCCTCAGGGTCCATGGTGGGTTGGTCCATGGGATGACGGATCAAATCCCATTTCAGGTGTGGGAACAGAGGGCCCGTCTGCAATTATTATAGGAGATGAAGTACGTGTATTTTTTGATCCGTATAATACTCCGGAAAATACCAACAGATCAGTTAAGTCCATGAAGACTAATTTTCTGGGTACTGAACCCGCTGCCATCTCTTCGTTCACTCCCGGAGAGGCAATGGTAACGGAAACAGGAAATTTTCTCCCGGGTCATGGAAGCATTTCTGAAATACCGCGTGCAAAAGTTATGCAGATATTATATGGCATCCCGGATCCGACAGTGTATCCCCAGAGCTGGACTCATCCGGCACAAAGTGAAATTTTTGTAGAAGAAATGCCTGTTGAAGTAAGGGACTATCCCATGGGAAAGCAAAACCACGGCTGTGGTACCGGCTTTGGACTTGCTTTTCTGCCCCCTTTAATTTTCAAATCGATGAAATTGCACAGACGCAAAAAACTGAAGGCTGGTGCAAAATAAACATCTGTGTGAAAATGTGATTTCAGGGGCCGTAAGGCCCCTTTCCCTGTGCAGACTTATTCAGGGCTTCTGCTGTTGAAGTTTAATTTAGTATGGAAGTTCATCATCATCTTCAGGCAAGGTCAACAAAGCCATTGCTTCTCTCGTATTCTATCTGCCAACGCCTCAACAGAAATGCATTACTGAGAACCCGGCGAACCACCAATGGAAGCACAGCAATCAGTTATGTCAATTAGTATTCTAAACGGCTTAAAAAAAATCCGATCACTGAATCAGACCCGTTATT